>NZ_JAMYPY010000007.1:0-309896 GCF_040320605.1 Mesorhizobium sp. M0659 | reverse complement strand
TGTAGGAGAACACGGCCGGGCCGTTGTAGTCGGCGGCCGGGGTGAAGGTGAGCGCATTGTCGGCGCCGAGCGTGACCGAGCCGTGGCTGACGGCCCCGGCCGGCCCGCCCTGGGTGATCGCGTTGCCGTCGATGGCGGTGATCTGCGCGCTGCCCTCGAAATTGTCGGCGCCCGCGACCTCGCTGGCCCCGCTCACCGGGTTGAAGGTGATGGCGGTGTCTTCATTGGTGGTGACCGTATCGGCGACGATGTCGGTGACGGCATTGACCGTGACGGAGATGTTGGCGGTCTCGGTGACGCCGCCAGAGGTGACGGTGTAGGAGAACACGGCCGGGCCGTTGTAGTCGGCGGCCGGGGTGAAGGTGAGCGCATTGTCGGCGCCGAGCGTGACCGAGCCGTGGCTGACGGCCACGGCCGGCCCGCCCTGGGTGATCGCGTTGCCGTCGATGGCGGTGATCTGCGCGCTGCCCTCGAAATTGTCGGCGCCCGCGACCTCGCTGGCCCCGCTCACCGGGTTGAAGGTGATGGCGGTGTCTTCATTGGTGGTGACCGTATCGGCGACGATGTCGGTGACGGCATTGATGGTAATCGCTACCGTGTCCGCGTCGGTCGCCAACCCGTCCGAAGTCGCGATGGTAAGGTTGTCCGCACCATTATAGTCCGGCACTGCCTTATACGTCAGACTGGAGAGCACGGCGTTGATTTGCGCCGATGTACCCGTAATGATGACAGAATTCGTCCCGTTCTGTGTGACGCCTGGCCCGGACGTCACCGTAAGCGTGCCGTGATTGACCGAGATCGTCGTCGTTAGTAGCCCGCCGTCAGAATCCGCGACAGATATTCCCCCGATGGCTTTCGTCGTGTCCTCGGTAGCGATCTGCGCCGCAAGGGGGACAGTGTTTACCGGCCCATGATTTGTGGTGTTGTCGACCGTCACAGGGGCGATTGTCTCGACCGCACTGACCTTCAGGTTGACGCTCTTGAACTGGTAAAATGACTGATCAGCCTGCAGCGTTTGTTGATTTCTGTGAGCCGGATACCAGACCGTATTGAAATAGTTGATCTCGTCGTTCAGCGCATGCATGAATGCGGCGTCATTGCTTTGTTGGACGCTGACGTAGATCTTAAGGGTGTCTATCTCCCCCGTTCCGCCCTTGGCCGAGCCGTTTCCGCCATCGTAGTTGTCGTATCCGCCAAAAGAACTGCCGCTCTGAGCGGCTCCGTTGTCGTAGACGGTGCCGCCGGTGAGAGTGCCAGGCAATCCGCCTGATCCCGCAACGTAGGTGCTCCCAAGCTTGTATTGGTTCTCATAGGCCCGGAAGATCAGAAGGTCAGCGCCTGATCCGCCCAGAAGGTCATCAAAGCCGCTACCACCGTCAAGCGTATCGTCGCCAGATCCGCCATTCAGGCGATCGCTTCCAGCACCGCCCAAAAGTACGTCGTCTCCGCTACCGCCGACCAGATTGTCGTTGCTGCTTGTGCCAATGGTGGTTGCCATGCCCAATCCTCGCTAATTGTTCTTTCGATCAAGAAGTGTCGACATCGATCTGCCGCTTTGCGGCGGGTCGCTCAAAAATTGTGAACCGGTGAGGGCAAGTTCGCCTTCGCCCACTAACGGCTTGATCCTGAACGAGAGTGCCGGACCAAATGAGTTCGCATCCAGACCAATGGCATGTGTACCAATGCCAAACGCCCACGCTCGCGAGTCCGGCAAACACAGCTTGATGCCTGCTGAATCTGCGCAGGCAACAGCGGGCTTCTTCGGATCGGTCGAGGCGGAAAACTCATCATTCGGAGAGCAAAGTGCGATTTCGGCCAGATCGCTACTCGACCCATTGAGAGATATAATGGTCAGAACGGTGGAAATAGGGACGGGCGCATTTTCGGCTAAGCGGTAGGTATAGTCTCCGCCCTGTGGCGTATCGGAAAGCAACGTCGACATTCCGTCGGCGTGTATGATTTGAGAAGCAGCCATTATAACCCCTTACTCATACACAGATGCCCCCACATCCGTTTACCGACCGCACTGAAAAGACAAAGCACTTGCTATCAAAGCTCATAGACTTCGTCAGCCCACCCAACCACCGCTATGTTACGCCTTGCGAACGGCTGACTCAGCAGTACCGTTTACGGATGGCGGCTCGATGTTGATGATGATGATGATGATGATGTTGCGACGAGATTGGTCGTCGCGCTGCGTCTCCCCCCTTGCGTCGGCAAACTCGTCGGCTGCCGATCGTGTTTTTAAGAAAATGCTTATATTAGGAGATTATTAACTCTTCCGAGGGGGAGTCGTCAACATTCGACTAGCGTGACAGTTAACAGTCAAAATAAAACGTGCACGGAACCGGCTGCGGACCGCCTTCCAGAAACGCATGCCCCAGTGAGGTGAATGTGTAGCAGCAACCGCCGATCTCATGGACAATTGCGTTTCACTGTGTCGGTTGCTGTAACCATCTGAGAAGGTCCCAAGAGTCCGAATTTCCGCACCTTGGCCTTGTCTTTCGACCAGGAAGGGCAGGGATGGTCTGATTTCGATGCATCGTCTCCGGTAGGAGAGGTAATTAGGCGCGATCAATATCCGGTTTCGATCATTCTCAGGCCGGCTCGAATTGTCCTGGAAGTCTTAATTGGCATCGAGAAGGTGATGGGGCTGCCCGTCAAGGATCTGCTCCAAGCAGTTAATCCAAAACCTCACCAATCTTTTGGAAAACGCGGCGGCTGAAAAGGCGGGAGCAACCCAAAAATGGCCGGCACACTGATCTCCTTCAAAATTGCCGATATTGCGCGCGGATCAAGAGCGCACGCTAAGGCAACATGGAGCCTGGCAGGGTAGAGGCGACGGGCAAGATCGTGGTCATCGCCGCTACACATACGAGCGAACCGGAAAACCCCATCGACCAGTGTATAAAAAATCATGCGCGTTCGTCTTAAGGGGCTGAACAGCCGCACGAAACAACTCGCCGACGGCAGCCTCGTCACCTACTAGTGGGCTTGGAAGGGCGGGCCACCTTGCCTGGCAAGCCTGGAGATCCCGAATTCATCGCGGCCTACAAAGCTGCCGCCGCGACCAAGGCCAAGCCGCGCCAGGGCGCGCTGCTGTCCGTGATGAATGAATTTCAGGCCAGCTCGGATTTGGATGACCTGGCGCCGCGCAAGCAAGCCGACTATGTCAAGCTGATCAAGGTTATCGGAAAGAAATTCGGTGGCTTCCCGCTGTCGGGCATGAGCGACCGCCGCACGCACGGCATCTTCATGGAGTGGCGCGACGAGCGCGCCCAGGCATCGCGCCGACAGGCAGACTATGGCTGGCAGGTGCTGGCGAGGATCCTGTCCTGGGGACACGGTCGCGGCCTTGTGTCAGCCAATCCTTGCGAGAAGGGCGGGCGCCTCTATCGCGGCACCAGGGTGGCTAACGTCTGGACTGCCGCCGACGAGGCCGCATTCTATGCCAGCGCTCCCGCGCACCTGCATCTGCCGCTCACACTGGCCTTGTGGACCGGCCAGCGCCAGGGGGACCTGCTGCGGCTCACTTGGCAGCAGTATGACGGCAAGGTGATCCGCTTGCAGCAATCCAAGACCGGAACTCGTGTGGTCCGTCGGCGCGCCGCTCAAGGCTGCGCTCGGGGCGCTGCGCGACAAGGTCGGGCAGATACTTTTGAACAGCGACGGCGTGCCATGGACCTCAGATGGCTTTCGATCATCTGGCGCAAGGCCTGCGCCTCGGCCGGGGTGGTCGGAGTGACCTTCAATGACATTCGCGGGACTGCTGTAACGCGCCTGGCGCTTGTCGAGGCCTCGGTGCCGGAAATCGCAACGATCACCGGCCACAGCCTTCCTCAACCGAGATCCGGCGCTCGGCGAAAGCGCCATCAGCAAGCTCGAAACGGGAACAAAAATTACCGGCCGTGCGTCCGACTGACACGAATGTTCTAATGATCAAACGGAAAAATCGCTTTCTGGGGAACCTGGATTCGAATCATAGCTGCAGGTCACGTCGCACCTTTACCGGATGGGCGTCGGCATCCTTGCGCTTGTCGAACTGCTTGGCGCGGCGATTGCAGCCGGCATCGAAGTAGTCTGCCGGCCAGCGAATTTCACCGGAGGGCAGGGTGCGCTTGCGGACCTTAGCCATTCCTATTCCTCGCGGTACTTTGGATTAGGTTGCGTGGTGTGGGAGCGAGCTTGCCAGACCGGATAGCGTTCCGCTCTTTCGCCAACTCTCTATCATTTCTTTCCGCGACGCTCCGATGGCCTCGAAAACCTCTTGGCCGATGGGGACGTCTCCGGAGGCGTATTCATTCGCAAGCTTGATTGCTTCGCCTAACTTTGGATTGTTGGCGAATGGCGCAAGTTCAACCAAAGATCGAACAGGTTATCCAGACCGGAACATTAGCGCCGACTAACGGTTAACGTCGGCAGTGTCCCGATTCATGATTGGCTGGAGCGATGGCGGTACTGGCGTTCGATCTTGTCTATTTTTCCGGCCTGAGCCTAGGCGACCTGCTGGGCAGCGTCATTTCGTTGCTGGCGTGTTTGGTGCTTTACAACGCTTTGGCTAGGGACCGCCCGAACCGATAGGTCGGTATAACCCGCGATCGCCATTCCGAAGCCAAGGCTCAGGCCAATTGCGACGCCAAGGAACAGCTTGCCGGCCATGTCGATGGCGAAGGCGCGTACAGGGCGCCATGCGTCTGTGCGGGGCGCTCTGAGGACTTGGCGATGTCATCGAAGATCGTTTCCATCGCTCGAGTCTCCGAATCTGTGAATCCCCTGTTTGATCCGTCAAAGTCTAACGATCAGGGAAGCGCCATGGAAAGCACGTGCAGTAACGGTTGATTCAACCATTGCTGGTATAGGTGTGGGGTGGGTGGCGGCTCCGACAGCTCGGGGGTGGACCTGAGTGCCGAAGCCGCCTGCGCAGCCAAGGTTGGGGTTTGACCGCGCCGTCCTATTCTGGGACAGCGCGGTCAACGATTCGTTAAAATGATCCGGACATAATTAAGTCGATGCTAATTGCGCCCTTCGGTCTTTTTGCGTCAGCCGGGAACATCCCCGCTCCGAGGCTGTTCGGTCACACCCGGCTCCTTCTCAGCGGTCCTGCCAGTGACCAAGATGGCCCCTCACTCATCATGGTCGGCCCGCGCTCGGAAGCAGGCGCGGGCCATCCTGCACAAGCCCGGCGTCTCCAGATGTCAGCGCCCTGGCGCGAGCCGGACTGCATAACGATTGCGGATGTGGCTGTTAAAATAGACGCCCTTGGCAAAGGCAGCTTTGAACGCAGCAACGACCTCAGCAGGTACGTCCAAAAACTCGTAATGCTTCCCGCTCGCTACAAACCAAACCGAGAGAACCCTGGTGTTGCGGTCATAGTCGAACTTGCGTATCGAGGTCGATGGCATTGTATGCCATTCAAAAACTCAGCTAGCCGAGTTGGCTGTAACTGTATTCGAATATGTGGCCGCGCTTTTCGTCGGCAACCCTGATCCAGATGGGCTCGCTGGTGCGCAGAGTGATGTCGCGCTCTGTCGCTTCCCGCGCCGCCCTGATCGGCGTTGTCGCGTGGACGATGTGGGTAGCCGTCACGGTATCGCCGTCCATTTCCTCAACGTGGTATTTCGGCACTTTTGGTCCTAAGCGTCCAGTTCGAGCGGCTCGTGCTCCGGATCGGCATGATAAGTGACCTGGCGAAAATCGCGCATATCAATCTGTTGCCCGCAAACAGGGCAAGGGAGGAAATGCGCGAGTTCGCTCGCGGGGGGGCCTTCATGTCGGTGCCCGATCAGTGGTCTGCCGAGATCAGATAGCCTGGTCATTGTTTCCGCAGCGCCTTGGCTACCCGCTCCAAAGTCTCGCGTTGGTTTCCGTGCTTTGCGATCAATTCCTTGACCTGCTGGGGTGTGATGCCGGTCTTTGTTGCGAAATATTCAACTTCATAATCCTCGTCGGCTGAGACACGGTCCCGATCGCGGAAATCCCGCTTGCTCTTGTCGTCGGCCATAACGATTCCTCCTTCGCTCATCCCGCAACGTCGAGTTGACGTGTTTGTTGCACTAAAAGGCTGATTTCCGGTTTCAGAACTATTTTAGCTTGATCTTATTGAATTGCCGGAGGGTGGGTCAGTGCATGCGTTTGAAGTTCATCGAGCCGTTGATACCGACCCTTGTGCAGAAGCCTCCCGAGGGTGAAGGCTGGACCCACGAGGTCAAGTTCGACGGCTACCGATCGCAGATGACCATCGATGAAGACGGCACACGCATTTATACGCGCAGTGGCCACGACTGGACGGCGAAATATGGCGACCTGGTGAGAGAGGCCAAGCGCCTTGGTGCCGAAAGCGCCATCGTCGGCGGCGAGATCGTCGTTCTGAACGACAAGTTTCGGACTTCGCAGCGCTGCGCAAAGCCATCACCCGCCGGCAGCACGACTTGTATTTTGTTGCCTTTGATCTGCTTCATCTTAACGGCCACGATCTGCGCGATAAGGCGCTAGAGGAGCGGCGCGAGATCCTGGCCAGCATGATCGAGCCCGGCGGGCGTATTCAGTTCAGCGAGCCCCTGCCGGGGGAAGCCAAGGCCATCTTTCACTTGCTCGACAAGGCCGGACTTGAAGGCATGGTGTCGAAGCGGCGAGATAGCAAATACCGAAGCGGTCCGTCGACCAACTGGCTGAAGGCCAAGTGCTATGCGATCGACGAGTTCGATCTGCTCGGCGTCGAGCGTGAAGCGGGCAAGCCGGCTTTCGCTCTGATGGCTGAGCGCGGCACCGGGCGTTTATGTCGGAAGCGCATTCGTCACCTTGAACCGGGAAATGCGCGAGAGGCTATGGAAACGCGTCCAGGAGCACTCAGGCACGGCGCCCAAGGGCATCATGAAGCGGCCGGCCACGCAATGGGTTAAGCCGGGGCTGATCGGCCGCGTGAAGCATCTGCGCGGCGAGGATGACCTGCGGCATGCATCGCTGCAGGATTTCCGCAAGGATGAGGATCAATAGGGATTTGCTTTTTTTGGCGGAACCGAGGGTTTGATTCCGCGTTGCTGCAGACTTAAGTTCTATTTTGGGTAGGACCTTAGTCTGATTCGATGATTTCAAGAAACCTTGCCGCCAGTGCCAAAACCGTCTCTGCCTTTCTCAGCTTGATGGGAAATGAGAAGCGGCTTTTGATCATGAACCACCTGGCCGGCGGCGAACTTTCGGTCGGTGTCCTCGCCGAGAAAGTTCAACTCAGCCAGTCGGCTTTGTCGCAGCATCTTGCCAAGCTCCGCGCCTTCGGCCTTGTCGACACCCGACGCGACGGTCAAGTAATCTACTACTACTGCTCATCCGGCGCAGCGCGCGATTTGCTAGCTACGCTGGACGGCTTCCTGACGACCGGACGACCGCTCGCGGGGCCAGGTCCGCACTACGTTGCCCAAAGACTTCGCCGGCTGCGAATGGCCTGAGAAGGCAAATCTAGGCGAGCGGCCCGCGCCAGCCTGTAAAGCGGAGCGCGGGCCTCAACCGTCGACATCGGTTGGCAGCGGGACACGCTGCAACCACCCAACTCACGCGCCCGAGGCCTGTTCCCCGGACAGACAAAAAGCCCGCCGCCTATGCTTTTGCGCGCAAATAGTTCGCCCAGTTCACTGGCGCTAGTCGACCATGTCGCGCAGCGGCTTTTTCGCCTCGGCGGTACATAGGACGGCCCAGCAGCCTTGTTGCGGGGGGCACTAACGGGCGGGCCACTGGGCCTGACCGGTCATACTTAGCGCCGGCTGGCAAACATATGGGCACTGCTACCAATGCCAACGAAACATACAAACGAAGGAAGGACGCGATCTAACCCGCGATCGCCGTTCCAAAGCCAACACCAAGGCCGACTGCGAGGCCTAGGAACAGCGTGGCGGCAAGATCGAGGGCGAAGGCGCGGACGGGGCGCCACAAGTCCTGGCGGGGCTCCCTGAGGCCTGGCCGATATCATCGAAAACCGTGTCCAATGCCTTCAGCATAGAAACGCCCGCACTGTGAATCCCCTTGGAACATTGTAGGCTCGAAACACTTCGACGGTCGCACTGTTCCCATTTCAGTGTCTTCCCAAAGCTGCCCACTGTCTGAACGGTCGCGGGCTTTTTTGTACATAAGCGGAACCTGAAATTTGGGGGCTTGTTGATAGCACGGCAGCGAGTGGGTGTTCGCTGCTGGTCGAGGTCCCGCAAGACTCGGCCGGGCTCGCACCACCTCGCCGGTCGGTGCGAGCCCACCGTCGCGCGACCAAGCGAGATCCCCTGTGTCGGTCCCTATTTTATACCAGGGGACGGCGGTTCATCATCACGATGGTTTATGGCACGTTGCCCGACATGCCGAGCGCCGGACTCCGTCTTGGCCGGCTGCAGCAAGCGCTGGTCGATAGCGGCGGCCTTGAACGCCGCAAATGCTACGGCCGGACTGCAGCTTCCATCCTTGGCCTCCGCAATTAATCGGCACGCATTCTTATAGGCCGCCGCTTCCTTATTTGGCCACTGCCCCTGGAGCGCTTCCTCGGCCTCACAGATGGAGGACACCGTCATTGATTTCCGGTCTACCAGCTTAACGAAAAGCGGTAAAAAGGTGCTCATCGCACACCTCCCGACCTTTTAGTGCGCCGAACGCAATAAGAGCTTTTTGGTTTCCTTGCCTATCTGTTTTTTTGCGCCATTTCAGCACAAGCCAATTGAATCGGTGGGTTGGGACCCAGCCGTAGGGGAATGGCTTCCAAAAATTGTATGGAACGTGGCGACAACCACACATTCCTACCTAAGCGATCGATTCCTCGGATGTAGCCGTGACGACGGAAACATGCGCCACCTGTAAGAGAGGCTAAGTCTCATGAAAGACCAGTGGGAATCTGGCCACCAGTTCATCGAAGGCGCCCGCCGTAGCCAGCGCTGGGCGGAGAGAGAACTGGAATCCCTACAATCGACCATCCAAGAGACACGAAGCATCCTAGAGGCCTCACGGAAGCTCTTGGCAAAGATTGCCGAGCGCGAACACCCTACCCAGCCGTAGGAATGGCCGGTGCACTTGGGCAATTGTGGGGGCTTTTTCTTCTCGCTAGGTTAGCAAGCCCTCCGATTATTCCAAGCATAACCATCTCTGTGCCTGACCGAACAAATTGTTCGACAGATCATCCGGGAGGTATCCTTCGCTTGAGGTCGTGGCCGCCGACCTGACGACGCCCGAAGGCTGCTCACAAAGTCTGACCGTTGTCGCCTCAGCCCGGACAGGTGCCGTTTGCAGGGACTTCAGGAAGGAAGAAGCTTCGCCGCTCGCAAGGGGTCAGTTCGCGAGGGACGGTACGCCGGGCGAATTCAATAAGCTCGTTGGGTGTCTGGAAGACGCGAACGATGCTGACTCTTTGTTCGCCGGAAACAATCGCGACATGGGTGCCGTCGGAACTGAAAGCTGCGCGTGTAAAGCCCCGTAGAAAGGTTGCTTCGTCCTGGCTCCCAAGGACGGCAACCTGGCGCCCGGATTGCGCCGCCCACAACCGCACCGTTCGATCTTCGGTCGACGCGGTCACGACATACAGGCCATTGGGGCTGAACTCGGCGCTGTCGAGCGCGCCGCTGTGGCCCCTGAGAACCCTTTCCGGACCGCCTGCGACGCTCCAGATCCGGGCGGTTCCATCGCGTGAAGCAGTCAGCAGCGACTGGCTGTCGGGACTGAAGGCGACTACCGTCACCGCGCCGGTATGTCCCTCCAGCGTTCTAACGCTTGTCCCGGTGGTCGACCAAATTCGGGCCGTGTGGTCGAGTGAGCCCGTGGCGAGGAGTTGACCGTCAGGGTTGAAGGCCCCTGCCGTGATGCGATCCTGATGCCCCGCAAGAGCACGTAGTTCGGCTCCGCTCGTCGTCAGGAGGTGTCCCACATTGTCTTCCCTGGCCGAGAGGATCCGACGTCCGTCAGGGCTAAGAATGGCTTGCGGCAGATTGATGCTTGTATGGATGACAGCCAGTTTGGCGCCGGTCATCGCGTCCCACAGTTGGGCGGTGCCGTTGATCCATGCGCAAACAAGCGATTTGCCATCGCGACCAAACTGGATCTTGATCAGTCCGGCATCTGATCGGAACTGGGCGGTCTCGTGTCCCGTGGCCACGTCAAAAATTCGGACCGCGCCCTCTAGAGACGCCGTGGCGACGCGCCTCCCATCTGGGCTGAACGAGGCGTTTTGAATGATCTCGTGCGTGTCGAGGCGGATTATCTCTCGCCGGCTCACGACATCCCACAGGTGCGCTGCGCTGTCGCCGCCGCCGGTCAGCAGGTGGACGTTGTCGGGACTGAAGACCGCGAAAGTGGGGCGATATTCATGTGAGAGCGCCGTCGTCAGGGCACCGTCGACATCCCACAGCCGAGCGGTGCCATCGTGTGAAGCAGTGAGAAGAATGTTGCTGTCAACCGGGCTGAATTCCAGATGCTCAACCAAAGATTCATGACCGGCGATGGTCGTGACCAACGAGGCGCGTTCAACGTCCCAGACGCGGATCGGCCCATTGATCGAGGCGGTCGCAAGGAAGCGGTCGTCCGGGGTGAAAGCACCATTCATCTCCACATCGCGTTCATCTGTGCCGATGTCAGGTTTCAACCCTGAAACCTCCTGGCCGAGCTCATCATCCGGCGTTCCCAACGCTCCATCCCAAATCCGGGCAGTGCCATCCAGTGATATGGTGGCGATCTGCTGACCCCCGTGGCTGAAAATCACGCCGTTCAATTGAGTGTCGCTCTTGCTGCCGGCCAACTTTGCGATCTCCGTTCCTTTCGACAAATCGAAAAGACTGGAAGTGTCGCGGTGTGAATGCCAACCCCACGGGCCGGCCACCATCCGGCTTCCGTCCGGGCTGAACGCCAAGGTGTAGGGCCAGGAGGTCACTCGGATCGACCGCGTCAGCACGCCGTCTGCGGTATTCCAGATCGAAATAAAATGCTTGCCTGCCGTCGCGAAGCTGCGGCCGTCTGAACTGAAAGCAGCACGCGTATATGCGTCGCTGCTTACACCTAGGACTTTCTTTCCGGTCCAAGCATCCCAGAGCGTTGCATCGCTGTTCTCTCCCGCCGTCAGCACCCGGGTGCCATCCGGGCTGAAGATTGCCGTCGGGTAATTGCCTACCGGCCGCAGGATGTAGAGCTGCTCTCCCGAGACGGCGTCCCAGAGACGTGCCGTGCCGTCCCTCGCGGCCGTCAGGATACGGCTCCCGTCGGGGCTGAATTCGGCCCTCTCCACGGGCCCTTCATGACCTTTTAGAATTGCAGTTTCGGCACCGCTGGAGATGTCCCAGACTGCTGCAGTCTTGTCATAGGATGTGGTGACGATGCGATCACCTGTAGGACTGAATGCCGCATGCGCCACACCGGCGCCAGGGCGGAGGATTTTGATCTGCCGGTGCGCCAGCAGCGCCTTGAAGAGAGCTGCCTCCGCCTCAAAGAGATATGGCCGCTCGGGTTGCTCTTTCGAGGGTAGCGCCTCAAGCGCCAACCGGATCGCAGCCTCGGTGTTGCCCGCCGCGGCGGACCGCTCCGAGAGGAACGAGAGCGAAAGGAACTGTTTGCGCAGCGCCTGATCGCGTTGGCCTCTTGCTTCCTCCCGCGCTTTGAACGCGACCAGTGCGCCTGCACCCGCCATAAGAGCGAGCATTATTGCCACGATAGCGCCGTTCCGTGTCCGTCGGGCAAGCCGGTTTGCTGCGGCAGCCGCGAGGCTCCGGCGCTCGGCCTCACGCTCAAGGCGCTCGCGTTTTGCCTCTTGGGCGGCCTCGATCAGCGCCAGCTCCGCGCGACGGTCCTTCTCCTCCTTCTGCCGATGGGCACGCAAGGACTCCTCGATGTATTCAAGGACGGCATCGTCGACCTCCTGCCGCCTTGACAGCATCAACTCTTCTCCCTCCGCCAGACGTTTGCCGGACGGAAGGAGAAGCTCTCGATTCCTGCTTTCCAGGTGCCATCGGTGGGCGTCAGCCCTCAGGCGTTCGCGCGTCGCGAGGAAGTCGCGGTTTGCATTCACAATGTCACCGGCGCGCGGCCAACGGCTCAACAGTGCCTCATGCGCAAGACGAACGAAGACATGCCCTGCGGCGTCCTCGTCGCTGACGAGGAGCCGGGCATCGATTAATGCCCTGACGAGGGCCGATCGCGCGGGAGTGCCCGCAACTTCGGTATATAGGGCCGCACGTGCCGTGACCGTTTCATCGCCCAGGTTCGCCGTGGTGAGGGCGCGCAGCACCGCGGGCAAGGCCTCCTGGATCCCGGGCGCCAGCAAGTCCAGGACTTCGTCGGCGCGGCGCGCGATTGCGCCTTCGAGCCCGCCAAGCGCATGATAATGCGCAAAGGTGAGAACGCGTCGGTCGCCACTGGCTTGGTACAACGCGTCGAGGACAAACTCGAGAAGCGGCAATGATCCGGGGTCGGCAGTTGCTGCCGCCTGCAGCACGTCATCGAGCCGCCCCAACTCGGCGCTCTCCTCGAAGCGGAGCCCGGCCACGACCGCAGGTTCGCGGATCATCTGCGCGATCTCTGGGCCGGTTGGTGGCAGAAGTTCGTAGCTGGCGAGGCCGTCCTTGAGCGCCGAGAAACCTTGGACCTCACCGCAGCGGTGAAAGAAATCCGAACGGATCGCCGCTATCACCCACACCAGTCCGCTCGCGGCCAGCACCGCCATGAACCGCACAAGGGCCTCGCGCATCGCCGGCTGCTTCTCCGTCGTGAACAGCTCCTCAAGTTGATCGATGACCACAAGCAGTCTGACCTGCGAGCGGGCCGGCCCGGCGGCCCTGCGAAGTGCCTGTCGGACCATCGCCAGGGCTCGATCCGGCGTGCTCCTGCAGAGTCGAGCAAACTCCGCGGCTGTTGCTTCTGAGGACAGCTCCGGCACTGCGGCGCTGTGAAGCAGCGCCGCAGCCAACACAGCGAATGCATCCGGTCCTTCGGAGAGGCGGATCAGGCAGCGGCGCCACAAGGATATGCCTGCCACGGCTCCAGGTCGCGTCAATGACGGCAGCAGGCCAGCGGACAGGAGGGAAGACTTGCCACAACCGCTCATTCCGTAGATGAGCAGGAATGCCGTGCCGCTTGCTGCCTGCTGCTCCAGTCTGGCAGTGCAGGCGGCAATCGCCCGCGCTCGGCCGAAGAATAGATAGGCATCTTCGAATTCGAAGGCATCGAGACCGCGAAATGGCGACCTGACCGGTTCCTCGGACGCAAGACATACGCGGTAGATGCGCAAGGCACGAGCGACATCCTTCAGTTTGTGCTCGCCGAGATCGATGAATTCCAGCGAGAGGTGGTCCTGAGCCTGGGAGCGGACTGCTTCCGTGATGCAAATCCCGCCGGGGCGTGACAAGGTTTGAAGATAAGCTGCGACCTCGACGGCCTCGCCCCTGAGGTGCTCGCCCTCGGCGACGACGTAACCGAGGTCAACGCCGATGCGGAAGCGCAGCCGCTTTGTCTCGGGAACTTCGCAGTTCCGTCTATCGACCTCATACTGGATCTCGTTCGCACACCGCAACGCCTCGACAGGGCCAGCAAACTCCGCAAGGACTGTCTCATCGACGCTCGCGAAGACATGACCGGCATGTTCTATCAGCAGCCGATCAAGGACCTTCCTGTAGGCCGGGGTAGGTGCAGCAATGCTCCGCTCATCCTGGCCTGCCGGCCGGACCCCGGCGGCCAATTCTGCCGCCAGAATTGTAATCATTCTTGGTCGGGCACTTGAGGGAAGGACCAACCTGTAACCGCGCCTCGGCACTGTCTGCACGACGGCTTGGCGACTGTCGTTGAGCGCCGCACGGATCTCGTGAATGCATTGGACCAGGCTGTCATCGGTAACGGCTAGCCCGTTCCAGACCGCCTTCATCAGCTCATCCTTGGTGATGACTCGATCAGCGTTCTCCAGAAGGTGGCGAAGTACCGCGAAGGTCTGGTGGCGAACTGCGATTGTCCTGTCGAACTGGTCGCGCAAGGTCTCCCTGCTCACGTCGGCGGTCACGCCGTTGAGTACGAACGTTGTAGGCGGCGAGCTATTCAAGCCGGTTCCCCTCAAGCACGAAGCCGCAGTCCCATACTAGCACGGTTTCGCGCTGCGAAGACTGATCATCATCCAGCCCGTGCGGGGAGCTCGGATTTCGGCGAATGATCGTAAGCCGTTCGTGACTTGGCAAAGGCCCCGGACCGACAATTCCACACTCCATTGTCGATGAGAGAGGTTCGCTATGGACTGCTTAGTGCGGATTGGAAACATGGGTGCAAGACCAGCGCTGCGGCTAGCGGGCGCCTTCTTGCTCACCCTGTTCTTCGCGACAGCGCCACAGGCTCACTCGACGGACCGTCCCGCGGGCGGCCTGGCCGAAGTCGATTTGCAATTGATCCTTGCCGTGGACGTCTCGCCGTCGATGAGCAGAATTGAGCAAAAAGTGCAGCGCGACGGCTATGTTGATGCTTTCCGCCACGCGGATGTCGCGATGGCAATCAAGGCGGGAGACCTGGGAAGAATCGCAGTGCTCTATCTGGAGTGGGCGGGGCCAAGTCAGCAAACCGTCATCGTGCCGTGGACAATTGTGGAAAGCCGCGAGGATGCTCTGACTTTGGCGGACAGGCTCGCTGCTCTGTCGTTGACTGAAGGCCGGGGAACGTCGATTTCTGGCGCGTTGCAGGCCGCGAATGGGCTGTTCGCGAAGAGCGGCTTGCGCAGCCCGCGCCGTGTTATTGATGTATCCGGCGACGGACCGAACAATGCCGGAGCACTCATTGACCCCATCCGGCAGTTTCTTCTCGCGGAAGGTGTGACGATCAACGGGCTGCCTATCACACTACCCCGCATTGGCGAGGCCGACGGGTTTGCGCGGTACGACCCCTCCAGGCTTCAATCATATTTCGAGCGCTGCGTCATCGGCGGACCGGACGCATTTGCGATCGGCGTCACCGACGCCGCAATGTTCGTCACCGCAGTCCGTCGAAAGCTGGTTCGCGAAATCTCCATGAACATGGATCAGGTAATCTACGCCGCGTACACCGAGCGTTCCGGCCCCACGGTCGATTGCAACATGATCGGTCAGTTGCCAGGCCGATGAGGCTCGGCAATGTGGTGCCAGCAACGGCTAGCTTCGCGCATCGCTGCCGACAATCAAACAGAGCAGGTAGCATTAACAGCGACGAACGCCGTCAAAGGCCGAAGGGCTGCTTGTCGACAACTTCGTTCCGAAACCGGAAGGGCAAGTTCCGGCCCCAACGCTGACGGCACCCGAAACCCTTCAGCATCTTGGTCATTCGGAGCCAATTCGCTGTTGCCCGATAGCGGACATGACTTGGAGGGAGCTTTTGGTCATGGGTGCGCTATGCAACTGGCGCGCCTTCCCAAGATTAGAGAGCGAGCGACTGGCCATCAGTGGTTGGAGCACGGGGACGCTGTATGCGATCCGGCTGCGCGAACACGACTGATGAAGAGCCTCCAGTGCCGAAACCGAGATGCAAACTGAAAGCGCGTTCGCTCGCAAGGCAGTATTCGTGTAAGGATTTGGTATTAGCTCCCTCTCTCGGAAAGGGTCCATGGAACGTCGCCTCGCCGCCCTGCTAATGGCTGACGTCGTCGGTTACAGCAGGCTAATGGAAGACGATGAATCTGGGACGCTTGCTGCATTGACAGAACGGCGCGCTTCTATTCTCGCGCCGACCGTCATCGCTCATGGCGGGCGTGTCGTGAAACTTATGGGCGATGGAATGCTGATCGAGTTCGGCAGTGCCATAAACGCCGTTGCAGCGGCAGTAGACGTGCAGCGAGAAATGGCGGCCGCGAATGCATTGGCGTCGGAGAAACAACGCATCGATTTGCGGATCGGCATCAATCTTGGTGACGTGATTGGCCAGGGAACTGACGTCTTTGGCGAAGGTGTCAACATAGCTGCGCGGCTAGAGGCCCTAGCCGACCCCGGCGGTATCTGCGTTTCCGGCAAAATTCACGACGAGGTGCGCAATAAGGTCGCCTGTCAATTCGAGGAGATGGGCGAGCAGAAACTGAAGAACATCTCGACGCCCGTACGAGCCTTCCGCTTAATGGACGCGGATCCTCTACAGTCATCACCTGCGCAGCAACCGCGAACGCTTCGATCGTCGCACACGCCCCCCTCGCTCGCAGTTCTTCCGTTCACAAACATGAGCAGCGATCTCGAACAGCGATATTTCAGTGATGGGCTTACTGAAGACATCATTACAGAATTGGCGCGGTTCCGTGACCTGCATGTGATCGCACGCAACTCGTCCTTCCCTTATCGGGGAGGTGACATCGACATAGTCCGGGTCGGCCGAGAACTTATTGCCGATGGTTCTGGCTGGCGCGGGGTCTATGACGAACTCACCCAACACGGCTATCGCGTCACGATCGTCCAGAACCCATTGACGTCACTGGAGGATGATGTCGCTTCAACCAAGCGTGTTCTTGATCGTCAGGATGGCCCGACCGTTCTCGTTGGGCACTTCTGGGGCGGCACCGTCATCGCGGAAGCAGGGGTCAATCCCAAGGTCGCGGGCTGGTCTACGTTTCTGCGCTTTCGCCAGATGCCGGGGAGACAACTGGTCAGCAGTACGAAGGTTTTGCACCTGCCGCCGGGTTTGTTGTCGAAACCACCGATAATGGCTTCGGCTTTGTGAAGCCGGAGAATTTCAAGTCCGGTTTCGCTCATGACGTTAGTGACCAAGACGTCGCCTTATGCGGGACTCGCAGGTCCCGATAAACATGTCGGCCTTCGGCACGAAGCTCAACAACGCGGCTTGGCGGTCGAAGCCAAGCTGGGCTGTAATCGCCACAGAAGACAAAGCATTCGACCAGGCCATGCTGCTTCACCTGGCGCATCGCATCGGCGCCAAGGTGACCACTGTGTCGGCAAGCCATGCGCTCTTTATGACTCAGCCTAAGTGATTGCGGATACGATAGACCAAGCGGCGCAGACCATCTCGAAATGAGCGGGTTCGGCAGTTGATGCGGGTAGCATCGGGGCAGGCGACCATTGTGCGCTGCCCCGATGAATGGCGCAATGGCTGCTCAGCGGTCATAGCAGCATCCCAAAAGCAGACATCCGAGTGACAGGCGAGACGGCCCGTTTGCGACGGACGGGCCAACTTGGAAATTCGTCGCCATTTGGCTGCTTGCGGCCTATTGCGCTAAGCGAACATATTGGGCCCAATCTCGCCACTGATCTCAATGATCACATCAGCGGGCAGGTTGTTTCGTCGGGCTGCGGCCCGAATGGCTTCAGGGTTAGCCGCTTCGTAAAGGCAATAGGTCTTTTTCCTGTCGGCGCTGAGGAAGGAGATGATCCACTGGACGCCTTCCTCGTCATTGATCAAATTGACATTTTCGACCGAGTCCTTTGAAAGGTTAAGCTGTTCGGCAAAATCTCGTTCGATGACGTAGCGTGGCATGAGAAGGCTCCTTCTGAACCGTGTTGATGCCGGCGAAGCACGACCGAGCCCCTTAATGCAGGGTCGGTTGCAACCTCTTCTTCAAACGGACCATATCCAGTTCGACCGCAGTTGCCGAGGCTTGCTCCGATAGTGACATTGCTCTCTCGATCGCTTTCTTGCTACCGATTTTCATAAGCAGGCTCGCATATTCGGCCTGTGCATGCGCGAGCCACGGTCTTGAACTGCTGGCTGCGTTCATCTCGAGTGCATGCTCGAAGTGCGCGGCGGCCTTCTCGAAGTCACCTAGCGAGGCGGACAACATTCCTAGATAGCGGCTCGCTGCTCCAAAGCAGACAGTTGCGACTCCCGCCATGATGGTCATATCCTTGTAGGCGATCATAAGGTCGTAGATCGTTTGCGCCGCCTCTGTGTCGCCGAGGCTGATCGCGACTTCCGACATGAACGAGAGGGACGTGCTTCGCTTCGCATCTAGCGGCATTGCGAAACCGGTGCGAGCCAGCTCCCTCAGCCTACGCTGCGCTGCGTCCCGATAGCCCAAATCACATGCAACCAACGCAAAACCTGGCAACCAGGTGGTTTCATCGGGGTTCTCTTGGATCAAACGCTTCATGACCGGTGCGACCTCCGACAGGCGGCTCTGTTCACGTCGGATCGCGAACATCTGCATGCCGTAGACGCCCTCGACTTCCGCGCCATGCGTCTGTCTACCCATGCTTAGTGCTTCTCCTGCAAGTGCCTCAGCCGTCGTGAAACGTCCCTCAAGAATAGCCATCATGGCCCGGGCATGCCGAGCCATCCAAAGGAGGTGGAGCCGCTGGCGTAGCGTTCCGAGCTCTTCCAATCCATCGATCGCTAGATCGGCTCGAGTACGATTGCCCAATTCGGTGGAGACGTAAACGTCGAGTATTAGGGCTCGGCCCCGCATGTCGTCGTCGTTGATCTCAGCCGAGAGGCGCTTTATTTCGTCTATGCGAGTAGTCCGATCGGTTGCCTCCGCGGCAGACTTGACTGTCGTCGGGGTTAGGAAAGGCAAGACAGAGAGTTCCAAGAGCGAAGGCTTGTCATCAAGCTGCCGAGCCAGATTGACGCCCTCCTTATGGTATTTCGCGCTGTTCTTAGCGTCGCCAAGGTACGCATATGCGCGCGCAAGGCGGGTGAGAAGCTGGCAGCGCGATTTCTGATCGTCGTGGTCGATTTTGCCCATCGCTTCCCTGAGTAGCTGGAGCGATTCGGCGAGCGGCTTCGAGGAAAGGAACTGGGCGGCATCAAAACCGAGTGCAGAGCGGATGAAGGCCTTGGTATCGCTAGCCTCGCGAGCCAGTCGCGCGGTCAGCTCGTATTTTGCAACGGAGTCCGACAACCGGCCTGCGGCGCTCAGTGCTTCGCAGAGTTTTAGGGTCGCCTCGAGCACATCTTTTTGCTGCGCCCGTCCTTTCGGCAAGTGCTCCGCTATAGCAAGAGCGTTCTGAAAATGGTCGACCGCCTCGTAGTTGGCTGATCGCCCCAGCGCGCGTTCGCCGGCCATCATCCAGTACGGGAGGGCAAGCTCATTTTGCTGTCCCCTGACGTAGTGCTGGGCAATGAGCTCGGGCTGCGTGACGACGAGATCGGGATATCCGTCGATGAGGACCCTGGCTATCGCTTCATGATAGTGGCGGCGCCGCCGACTGAGAAGCGACTGGTAAGCTGTATCCTGGATGAGCGCATGGCGGAAAACGAGCGCGTCCTGCAGAACGCCTCCAGTCACGACGAGTTGGGTGGACATGAGCTGATGCAACGCGTCGTCGAGACCCTTATCTTCGAGTCCGGCAACTTTCGAGAGTAGGCCACGATCGAATTCCCTGCCTATCACAGAGGCAATTTGTGCGACTTCCTTGGCCGTCGCTGTCAAACGATCGAGTCGCGCCATAAGGGAGCCCTGCAGACTATCTGGGATCTCGACGTTGAGCGACGCCGCCTTTCCGCTCTCCATGATTGAGCGCGTCAGCTCCTCGACAAACAATGGTACACCGTCTGTTCGCTCGGCAATTCGGTCGGCAAGCTGGTCGGGAATATCCGCGAGCATCGATTCAATCAGCTCTCGCATCTGTTGCTTCGTCAGGCGCCCAATGGCGAGCGTCGTCACCTGAGCCAGTCCGGTTGCCCACCCGGCGGTCCATTCCGGTCGGTGCGTCACAACGACAAGGACGGCCGCACCATGCACGCGGTTCACAACTTCTGTGAGAAATTCATTAGTCGACGGATCGATCCAGTGCGCATCCTCGACGACAAAGAGCACCGGCGCAATCTTCGCAGCGAGCAGAACGCGGTTCGCCAATGTGTGGACGCTGAGTTCCTTACGATGTTGGGCGGAGAGATCGAGCGGTTTGAACGCGCCGCCGAGGTCGAGCGAGAGCAACTCGGCGTAGATCGGTCCGACCTCCGAGGGATGTTCCCCGTAACGTTGAACAATCGCGCGAAATTTTTCATCGCGCATGGCTTCGCTGTCGGCGGATGAAAAGCCTGCAAGCCGGCTTAGGCGTTGGATGATGGGGTAGAAGGCTGAGGTGATGTGATAGGGGGAGCACTGCAGCCGGATTAGCTCATGATGGCTCTCATAAAGCCGTTCCTCGAGCGCATCCACGAGGCGCGACTTCCCGATGCCCGCTTCTCCCGACACGAAAACCGCCTGGCCTTGGCCGGCTTCGGCCAACTCCCAGCGCTCGAGAAGAATGCCGATTTCGCTGGTTCGGCCGACGAACTTCGACAAAGCGCGATCGTGCGCTGCGTCGAACCGGCTTTCCACCTCCCGCTCGCCACGAACCGCGAATAGGGCAATAGGCGATTTGAAGCCTTTCAACTCCTGCTCACCGAGGCTCTCGATCTCGAAGGACTGCCCGGCGAGCCGACGCGTGCTGTCGGCAACGACGATCTGACCGGGAGCGGCAGCGCTTTGCAGGCGCGCCGCGAGATTGGGTGTGTCCCCTGCGATTGAGGCGCGCTCGTTCACGCTGCTGCCCGCAATGTCGCCGACCACCACGTGGCCCGATGCGATGCCAATACGCGCCTTCAGTTGCTCGCCGTCGGGCGATTGGATGGCCTCGACTGCGGCGAGGGCCTGGAGGCCAGCCCGAATGGAACGCTCTGCATGATCCTCGTAAGCCATCGGCCACCCGAAATAGGCAAGCACGCCGTCTCCTAGATATTTGGCGACATAGCCGCCAAAGCGGGTGATTGCGCCAGCGACGCTGTCCTGATAGCGGCGTGTGAGCTCGTGCATGTCTTCCGGGTCGAGCTGCGCCGATAGCGCCGTCGAGCCGACCAGATCACAGAACAGCACGCTGAGGAGCCGCCGGTCGGCAGCTGGTTCTTGCGGCACTTCGGTGGTCTGAGCTTCCGGCCTACCGACTGGAACCGAGGCAAGACGAGCTCCGTTGGGGTGAGGCTGTCCAAGTCCATCGATCGCGGCCAGAATGATCTTCCGGTGCCCGAGCGAGACACCAAGCTCCTGGAGATCGGCGTCCGTGATATGGGGAAGCGCTCGAAGGTCGACGTCGTTTTCGAGGAACGCCTGCAGGTACTTGCCGAGACCGAGGTGGCTCAGCCAATCCTCAATTGTTTGCATCGAGCTTTCTCATGCGGCACCGCGATCCAAACTAGCGCGAATCTCGTGGCGGCACCACCTTTCAGATCGGGAGATCGAGACGAGCAGCCGGCCAAAACTCCTCGATGGCCAGAACGGTCCGCGAAGGAGGCGCGGGATATCAATTTCGGTTGGACCACGCGTGGCTTTCGGCGCAAGATAAAAGTCGGGAAATTGAGCGCCGCGGGTTAAGCTCGAAGCTCTCGGGTGGCCTTCCTTGGAGGCTGGAATGGATAGGACGCAAATTGCGGAATTCGCACAGAGTCTGCGGGGCCAAGTCATCGGCGTCGGCGACGTCGGCTATGACGATGCCCGCAAGCTATACAATGGTATGATCGACAAGCGGCCGATGATTATTGCCCGGTGCGCCGATGCCGGAGACGTCATGGCCGCAGTGAACTTCGGACGTGATAGGCGACTTCCGATTGCAATCCGCGGGGGTGGTCACAATGGACCGGGGTTCGGCAGCGTCGACGATGGCCTCGTGATCGACCTCTCGACTATGAAAGGCGTCCGAGTCGATCCAAGGAACCGCACGGTGCGGGTCGGACCCGGCTGCACGACTGGCGAAGTTGACCATGCTACCCACGCCTTCGGCCAGGCAGTCCCCTTCGGGATCATTTCGACCACTGGGGTCGCCGGCCTGACACTGAGCGGCGGCCACGGCTACCTCAGCCGGCAATATGGCCTGGCAGTAGACAACCTCATCGAAGCCGATGTGGTGTTGGCCGACGGGAGTTTCATGACCGCCAGCGAAGCCGAGAATGCAGATCTCTTGTGGGCGCTTCGCGGCGGCGGAGGAAACTTCGGTGTAGTGACCAGTTTCCTGTTTCGCACGCACCCAGCGAAAATGCTCTATGGCGGACCGATCATCTTCGATGTTGGCGATGCCGCTGAGGTGATGCGCTGGTATCGGGATTTCCAGGCGAAAGCTCCGGAGGATTTCTACATCTTCCTCGGACTGCAATCGGTCCCTGGCGGCGCTCCTTTCCCACCGGAGCACTGGAACAAGCAGATGTGTGTCCTCGTTGTCGCGCATAACGGCGAGGGCGGCGAAGTGGCCGTCAACGCCATCCGCGCGGCTCTCCCCAAGCCGCTGATCGACTGGGCCGGCCCGATCCCCTACATGGCGTTGCAGACCTTGTTCGACGCGCTCTATCCGGCCGGGCTGCAATGGTATTGGAAGGGCGATTTTGTCCGAGAGCTGCCAGATGTCGCCATCGACGCCCATCTCCTACATGCAAGCAAGGCAAGCCCGGGTTCGTGCATGCATCTTTACCCGGTCGATGGCGCGGTGCATCGCCGGGGCAAAGCGGACAGCGCCTGGAACGCCCGCGATGTGACCTGGTCCATGGTGATCGCCGGGATAGATCCCGATCCGGGCATGGCGCCGGCCCTCAAGAAGTGGGCCACCGACTACTGGCAGGCTGTTCATCCGTTTGACCTAGGCGGCGCCTATCCCAATTTCATGATGGATGATGAAGGCGATGAGCGTATTCAGGCGAGCTACGGCGACAATTATCCGCGCCTCGCGGCCCTAAAGGGGAAGTTCGACCCTGCCAACCTTTTCCGCGTCAACCAAAACATCCCTCCCGCCATACAGATTCAGTAGAGGGGGTCCGTCCATACCGGGTCTAAGGCGGTCAATGTGCAAAGTCCGCTTTGCGCCCCATGTCGGCCGTTGAAGTGAGCTCTGCCGACGCCTGAAAGCGGACGTTGACGGCGACCAGGCTGGAGGTCGCGGTTGCGCCACGCGTCGCGTTGAGTTCGGCCCTCGGAAAATCAGTCCTGCACCCCTGAAGTGGACATTCGAGGGTCACCTCGCGCTGTGGAACACCCTCGACAAACGTGTGGAGCGGGCCTAGCATGGGCTCATCGGACGGAGACCGGCAATGCTCAGTCGGCGCGACTTATTCTCACGGTTTCTTCGGGGTCTCGGAGCCATATCGGTTAGCAATTTCGGGGCGGTTGCTTCCGCACTCGCCAGCTCGCGACCCCGGTTGCGCGTTGGAGCTGCCCTCCAGGCACCTGTGTCGTGGGCCGAGGACTGCTCATTCGTCATCGGCGTTCGGTCGAGCCTGCAAAATTTGGATGATCCGATGTCGCCAAACAATGTGCGGACCGCACTCTGCCCGTTGTGCAACAGCTATGTCCACATCACTGCGACCGAGGCGACACGCGTCCCGTTACCAACAGCTTAGGGCTTCGTAGCGATTGGATCTTGCCTGGCAACGCTGTAGTCACTCGGCTTGTCGCTCCCCGGAAGCTTGCCAGGAACAAGCGCAGACGGATCGAAAAGGGCGCTCTTGTCGGGCTTTGGAATTCCGTACACCAGCAAGCCCGAAACGTGTGCAGCTGCAAATGAGGTTCCCGAGCAAACGTTTGTCTGGCCATTCGGGTTTGCGACGTTGCCCGGCCATAGCGATCGGATCTTTACGCCGGGCGCAGCGAAATCAGGCGGTCCTATCTGGATGCCACTAGTCATGTCGATGTTGCCGTTTCCATAAGCGGAAAAGTTCCAGAACACGTCGGTCTTCCTCACCGCAGAAACGGTGATTACTGCTCCAGTCGGAGTGCCCGTGGAAGGAAACCGGTATCCGCCAGCACGAGCGGGAGAGATGGTCTGCACGTATCCCGAACCGCCAATGACGTCGGTATTTCCGGCAGCAACCGAAATAAAAAGCTGCTTGTTTTGCGCAAGGTCCCGCAGAAGGTCTTCAACCTTCGATTCCGGACTGGGCTCTGTCGTTCCAGACGCTGCCCCGGGTACATACAGCGGATTGTAATAGGCTCCAAAGCTCACGTTCACAACATCGCCTGCGGCGGCGTATGTCTTGACATACTGAAGGGCCGTAAGCGCATTGCTCAACAGGTCGACCGGATATGATGCGGTAAATATTCGCAGCGCGCGTATCCTGATCCCCGGAGCCACTCCAATCAGTTCTAGATTGTTTCCTTTTTTTGCGCCGATTATCCCGGCCACCATGGTTCCGTGTCCGATTGGATCGGCGGGCGTTTCGGAAACGCAACTCCCCGTGCAAAGTCGCTGCTCGACGATCTGCAATTCGTTGGCGATATCTGACCCAGGGCCGATGCCGCTGTCGACAATCCAAACGGTTTTCGTCAGCGCGCTCGCATCCACAGGACTGGGGTTGACCCGCTTGATGTTCCTAGGGAGAGACTCCGTAGTGGAGATGGCTTTTTGATCGTCTTCGTCCCCGCACTCGAAGCCCATGCCGAAAATCAGCGAATTTGAGCTGATCTCGCCTACTTCGAGGATCTTCTCTTCAGCCACCCGAGCGCGGGCGGTCGCAGCTGATACGGGAAGTGTGAGCGCGCTGAGCGAATGCAGATTGCCTACGTTATCGGAGAAATACTTTTCGCCTCCGTTTTGATCGATGAAGGCTTCCCCGAGAATTGTTCGCGCTATCTGGTTGACGTCAGCCTCAGTGTAATCCTTTCCGCGTTTGAGCCATATGATTGACGTGCTGTCAGCCTTGGCCTGCATCTCGGAAATCACGGTGCCAGGAATAGGCTCCAACGGGGTCGCGCCAGATGACTCCTCACCCGCGTTCGCAAGCGGCGCGTTTGCAAGGATCAGGCTTGCGACGAACAGAGTCGGTAAGCAGCGCACGCCAAACCCCCACCGGGCCGATTGCCCAAATCGCCAATTCGCAATAGAGTAATTTGAAAAGGTGGGCGTGGCAATAATGTCTCACCGTCCTTGCCCGATTTCTCAAGCGGCGGCTTGGGGGACATTTCAGCGGGGTGCTCGTTTGACGGGCTCATGGTGTCTGCCGGTTACAGATAGGGGGATTTGATGGCACGGGCGAGGGCAAAGCGTAATCGGCAGCAGACGGAAATCGCGCAGGCCATAATCGCGGAGTGGTTTCGAGTACTGCCGGAAAGTTCCGGGTCCATCGGAGCCATGGACGAGTACTCACTCACTGCGGCCTTTAATGACATCCTTGACAGGCCCGCACTGGCCATAATCGATGATCCGACCGTCGTGAAGATAGTCGTGCCGCTGCCCCCGGCAGGCATTGCAACGCGTGACCAACTCAGGGACTACCTTGCACGCAATCAGGATTTCGTTGCCGGAATGAGCGCGGCAGCCCTCTTCGGCTGCGGTCGATGAGCGCGGATACCCTGTGAGGCCGGCTTCTAACTGGGAAGGCCAGCCTTCTCCATGTCTCTCGCGAACGCGGCCAGCAGGGCTTCATCCGCAAATGGCCTGCCGTGCGACCACTCCGTCACCGTGAATTTCGGGTCCAGGTCCAGCGCACGGCTCGCCGCCCGAAGCGCTTCACTGACCTTGTCCTGACGCATCAACGCGACCGTTAAAGCAAGCCACGCTCTAACGTAACCGGGATGCGATGCGACCACCTCGCGGCAAATCAGTTCAGCCTCTTTGGCTCTCCCCACCGCCAGATTGGAGAGTGCAAGATTGGCCGATATCCAAGGCGAGACATGGTGGCTCAGCGAAGCCGCGCGATTATAGGCCCGAATGGCGGCAGGGTAGTTGCCGAGCAGATCCATGAGCGCGCCCTGGTATCCTACGATTTCTGGACTGTGACCCGCGACCGCGACGGCATCATCCATGGCCCGCTGCGCCTCCTGAGGCTTCCGTTGAAGAAATCGCAAGAATGCCAGCAGAGCCAGCACGTCCGAATGGCCGGCGTCAATGCGCGAGGCACGCTCGTATAGAAGTTCGGCCTCGTGGATCGCTTTCTCGTCGTTCTCTGCCCAGCCCAGACGCACCTCGTCGAGATAGCAGAACCCGAAAGCTACCAGGGCGCACAGGTAGGTGGGATCCATGGCCAGTGCACTGGAATAGAATTCCTTCGCCCGCCGATGCCCCTCCCGTGTGTATCGGCGCTCCTCGTCATGACCTCGCTGAAAGGTCTCCCACGCCAAACCACTGCGTGTTCCACGCTTCCAAATCTGCGCCTGTTCCCCGTCGGTCAGCGCCAATTGCAAAGCAGATACGACTTCCGAGGCAATCTGGTCCTGGGCGTCGAAGCTGTCGCGAAGATCGTAGTCGTATCGCTCGGCCCAGATGGTCGCGCCGTCAGACACCGAAATCAGCCGAGGCATGATCCGGAGATGCTGGCCGCGCGCGCTAATGCTCGATCGCAAGACATAATGGGGCTTGCCTCGCGCCACGGCGGTCGTGTCTCGAACCGAGATCGAATTGGTGAGCCGCGCCAAGACAAGATGAATCTCATCTTGCAGAGATGACGCGACGAACCGCGCCGATTGCGAGTCGTCTTGCGGCTCAAACGGTTGAATTTCAACAATCGGCTTTACAATATTCTCTCTATATTGCTGAATGTCCCCTACAAAGTCGGAGCGATATTCCTCCGGTTTAGAGCTTACAACACAATATACGTGAACGCTCTCGCTAATATTCTTCAGGCGCTTAGAGCCAATACTTTCGGTAACGACCGAAAACCCATCAGGAAATCGCCGGACGACATCGTCGGACATAAGTATCTGGCCGGGCGCCGCTACTCCCTGAATGCGGGACGCAACGTTGACTGCATGTCCATAGATGTCGCCATCGATTTCAAAAACCTCTCCGAACGCAATTCCAACCCGCCAGCGACTATCTTGCAGCCTATTTTCGAGAAGCGCTGATTGTGCTGCTATGCTAGCAACCGCTGCGTCCGAAGCAGACTCGAAAGCTGCCAGGACGAAGTCACCCGGAGTCGAAACTATCCGTCCGCCATTTGCCTTCAGCGCCTTCACAAACGCGTTGCGCGACGTGACGAGATTACGGACGCCCGTCTCGGGGTTCCGGAAGACGGACTCGCTGTATCCGACCATGTCACCGGCCAGGATGAAGAGTTTTTTCCGCGTCTCGGCCACGATCGTACCGGACGAGGCGGCCTCGCCAGATACTATCGTTTGCACGTCAGCCCGAATTGTTGATTATGTTGCACCGCAGAAGTCATCCTACCTACAAATCGGCGTATTAGCCAGTTGGAATGCAGCGTCGGCCTGCCCGGGACATCGCAGGCGAAGCTCCACAGAGGTCGCGAAAGGCGCTGAGGTTCCCTTTGATCACGTTCGCCAGCCCGCCTGCAGTACTGCTGCTGCCCACGGAATGTCCCTTTCACGTCGCCGCCGCCGTATTGGCACCGGACCACACCGGCCGCCGACGCCTGGTTTCTGGGCGCGCCCGAACCGCAGACGAGGCCTTCAGTCGGACGGTGATGGAAGGCATCGAGCGCAGCAGTGCCGTATATACCGGTCGCGAACAGGTCGTGGTGGCCACCTTCGATGAGATGGAAGGTTCGGCAATAGATCCTCGGGATCTTTTGAAGTATTCGCCCCGACAGTTGGCCCATGCGGAGGTTTGGAACTCCAGCGCTGATCGAGACCAATGGATACCCTGGCCTTTCAACACTGGGCGAGCGATATCATGGTTGGAGATCGAGCATGTCTCAACAGGAAATCGAGGATATGCGCCGGCAGCGTCTTGTCTGCTTTCATACCCGAATTGTTACGATTTCGGATTTTGCTTGGCAGACAGTTCGGGGCTTGCCGCTGGCCTAAATAGAGAAGAGGCGACGCTACGTGCCGTTCTCGAGCTTGTTGAACGCGATGCGGTGTCCATATGGTGGTATAATCGCCTTAAATTGCCGGAAGTCGCGATACCGCAAAGTCAGGAAGAGTTGGTGAGGTTGTTTCGTAGCTGGTTGCGGACACTTCATCGGAAGCTTCATTTGATTGACCTAACCAATGATCTTGAGATCCCGGTTGTCGCCGCGCTGGCATATGGCGAGGATGGCAAAGGATTCTGGTTTGGTTCCGCTGCTGGCCCGGATCTGCATCAGGCCATTGAGGGTGCTCTGGGCGAGGTCTGCCAGTTCATGCTTTCCGCCAGTTTCGCACGGCCGATGTCTGCCGCCAGGCAGGCCATCCCACCGAATTTCGTCGCTTGGGCTGCTGCCGCGTCGTTGCGACGAAACAGCCATTTGACGCCCTCAGGTCGGCTTGACCATCGCCGTGAGCACGCCGGGCCGGAGGACGTTCTCGGCAAACTCAGGTCAAAGGCCGTTGACCTGTTCGTTGTGTGCTTGTCCCGCGACGATGCGCCAACCGTCGTCCGCGTCCTCGCACCTGCGCTTCGCCCTATCTGGCCCCGATACGCCAAGGGCCGGCTGTTCGAAGTTCCGGTAGCCATGGGCGCGCGCAAGAGTCCTATTTCAGAATCGGACCTTAATCCGACCGCTATTTTGTACTGACCTCAGCCCGCGTTGTCGAGGAGTTCACCGGCGTTGGACAGGTCGCGCACCGCAAAAGTTCAGCCAAGCGGCTTTATCCTCGCGACTCTTGGAGTGTGTGCCGCTGTAGTGAAACGCGCAGAACTAGCCATTTCCGTACGGCTGGGTAGCGTCCGGCTCCGGGCGGCGTTCCCTTCGTTCTTCAAGGAACAGCTTGGTGTGCTCATCCCGCTCAAGAGGCGTTGTCCCGTGCTCTTGAGAGACGTCCCTGGATCGGCTGGAAGCGTCGATCTTCGCGATGAAGAACCAGGAAAAGCAGCGGATCGCGATTGCCGCGCCTTCCGTTTTCGGTTTCGTGACCTTGCCCAAGGTCGTGGCGATCATCCACTCAAAGACCGCTTCGAATGTCCGCTCGATTTCAGGAAGCTACGAGCAGATCGGCGAGCACATCCTGGCAGGTCGGGCGGATCTTGGAATCTCGAGACTGCCGCTGAACGCAAGTCTGTTTGAATGGGTTCCGCTTGGGTCGGCACGAAACGTATGCATCCTTCATCCCGACCACCGTTTCTCAAAACGAACCTGTATCGAGGCGCAAGACCTGGCAGGCGAAACGATCGTCGATATCGATCCCCAGTTCGCCGCTCACCAGATGAACTTCAATGCCTTGCGCTTCGCCGGCGTTGAGCCAGACATACTGGTGGAATTCGATTGCAACGGTCACGAAGCCGGATACGTTTCGGCTGGCCTGGGCATTTCGATCACAAACGAAGATCATCGCGCGTGAGTACGCGGCGTTTAACCTAGGAATAAAGCCAGTGGAACCTTCCGCGCTCTATCACTACGTCGCAATTTGGCAGAAGGCCAGGACCTTTTCCAGCGCATTGAATGTCTCGCTCGAGGCGATTATCGCTGCGTTTTCCACGGAGCCGCCTGCGGTTTCCTTAGGAAGCGCCAATTTATTGGCGGTCGGCTAGGCTGCCCTCGCAGTTCGGATCGTGTGCAGGGTTTCCGGCTGAGATGCGTATATCAACGCAACTTCTTCCAATCCTTGCGACCCCTGACAACATCGCTCAATCCATGCTGGATTCGTCGTCGTCCTCCCAGCAACGGCGGATGTCTGGCAAAGTGGTATTAGCCGATTGCCGCAACTCCGTATGTGGCGGTGTCTGTTGAAGCCTCGCCGCGATCACATGAAGTTGCTCCGGCCCCAAGTGGGTATAGCGGCGGAGCATCTTCCAATCCTTGTGCCCGGTGACCATGGCGACCTGCTCGATGGTGAAGCCAGCTTCAAACAGGCGGCTTGTGCCTTCGTGACGCAGGTCGTGGAAGTGCAGGTCCTCGACCTTAAGTTCATGACAGGCACGTCGGAAGGCGGTTCCGGCCGACTTCCCATTGTAGGGGAAGATGCGTCCCTTTCCCTCAGTGGAGAAACGCTGCTCTTCGAGGATCGCGCGGGCGTCGTAACCACTCACATCGAGGAGCGGGATACGCATGTGATTGCCCTTTTTGTGGCGTGGGTCCTTGCGATCTCGTATCAGCAGGGTGTTGTTGCGGTCGTTCAGGTCCTCCCACGTGGCGTTGCAGATTTCGCCGAGCCGCATGGCGGTGGCGATCGCAAAGCGGATGATCTTGTCGACGGGGATAATCTGGAAGTTGTTTTCTCTGAAGTACCTGATCAGGGCCTCTATCTCGCCAAGTGTCGGCCGCCGATCGCGTTCGTTGCCCTTGCCAACAAGACCCAAGCGGGCGAGGGCGACACGACCAAGTTCCACCGGGTCCGCTGAATAAGGCAGTCCATGCACAGCCGCGCCGTGCACCAGCAATGTCCGGATGTATCCGATGTCTATTCCAACGGTGACAGGTCCGGCGCCTTCCTCGGCTCGTTCCTTGCCGAACTTTATGACCTGTTCGCGACTGAGATCCGCGATGTTGAGCCTTCCGAGCCTGGCTCGTAGCAGGTCCAGGCTGAATGCCTTCGAACGCCCGATCAACTTGCCAACTTCCGTCATATCGGCGATATGCAGGTCGATCAGGTCGGAGACCGTTTTGATCCCGTCCTTGTGCTTGGGAGCAGGCTTCTGACCCAGGTCGATTTCTCGCTCAATTCGGCGCGCCCACATCTCGGCGTCCTTGCGGAGCGAGAAGCTGGTGCTGAGGGAGTGGCCCTTGCAGCGAACCTGCACACGCCACTTGCCGGAAGCCAACTTGTTGATGGACGCCATGGGTGGTCTCTTTTTCGTGCACGCTGTGTGCACAGGGAGGGGTACAAAATGCGAAAACTGACGGATATCGTGTCGTACAAATGGCGAACGTGTGCACGTTTTAAGGCCCTGAAAATACGAGAAAAAGCGTGATAAATCAAGCCCATAGGATTTCCGTTGCGCCTATGATGGACTGGACCGACCGGCATTGCCGGTTCTTCCACCGCCAGTTGACGCGGCGTGCGCTGCTCTACACCGAAATGGTGGTGGCGGACGCCGTGATCCATGGCGCGCGCGAGCGGCTGCTTGGTTTTGACGAGATCGAACATCCGGTGGCACTGCAGCTCGGTGGCTCCGATCCGCAAAAGCTGGCCGAGGCGGCGCGCATCGGCGAGGGCTTCGGTTACGACGAAATCAATCTCAATGTCGGCTGTCCGTCCGACCGCGTCCAGTCCGGCACGTTCGGCGCCTGCCTGATGAAAGTGCCGGACCTCGTCGCCGATTGTGTGGAGGCGATGAAGGCGGCGGTGACAATCCCGGTGACGGTCAAATGCCGCATCGGCGTCGACGAGCAGGATCCGGAGCCCGCGCTCGACGCGCTGGCCGACGGCGTTTTCGCGGCCGGCGCCGACGCGCTGTGGGTGCATGCGCGCAAGGCTTGGCTGGAGGGTCTGAGCCCGAAGGAAAATCGCGACATCCCGCCACTCGACTATGACAGGGTCTATCGCCTCAAGGCGGGAAAATCGAACAAATTCATCGGCATCAATGGCGGCGTTCAATCGCTCGAAGAGGCGGCTCGCCACCTCGATCATGTCGATGGCGCCATGCTTGGCCGCGCCGCCTACCACACGCCAGGCATCCTGGCCGGCGTCGACGCGGCATTCTACGGCGGCAAGGCCGGCACCTACGATTTTGCCGCGCTGATCGACACGATTGCCGACTACACGGCGCGGCATATCGAGCAGGGCGGGCGGCTCGGCCACGTCACCCGCCACATGGTCGGGCTGTTCCACGGCCTGCCCGGCGCGCGCCGCTTCCGGCAGATACTGTCCACCGACGCGACGAAACCCGGCGCCGGACCGGATGTGCTGAAGGCAGCGTTCGCTGCCGTCGATTTCGACCGTGTTGAAAAGGCCGCTTAAGCAGTTCAGTCGCGTAAGATCATCCGGTCGCCGCGCACGTCGAAACCCGACAGCGAACCGATGAAATTCATGCCGAGCAGGCTCTGGCTGAGCGCGCCGGGCGCGGCGACCATGACTTGCATGTTCCTGCGCACGATGCCGCCGATCGCCAGTTCGTCGGTGCGCACCGAAGCGGCGCGCGCCATGCCATTGGCGGTCGAGACCGGGACAGTGAAGCTCAGCGCTGCCGGATTGAAGCCGGCCGCCTGCGCGTCTTCGGCGCTGAGCACTGTACTGGTCGCGCCGGTATCGACGACGGTGCGGATCGGTGCGCCGTTGATCGTGATGCGGGCCTCGAAATGGCCGCTGTCGGCCTTGTCCAGGGTCACGGTGGCATGGCCGTCCTCGACGCCGAGCGCCAGCGGGCTGCCGGGAACGAGGCCCGCCGTCACCCGGCTGGCGAAATCCTGCAACTCGTAGCGGTACTGGTAGCCGGCGACGAGCGCCAACACGATCAGGGCCCACGTGCCGAGATTGCGGGCCATGACGCCGAGCGGCCTGCCGGACCGGACAAGGCCGGCGCTGACCAGCAAGCCGATCGCCCCCAGCCAGACCAGACGGCTGAAATCGTAATTCTCGATGCCGAACGTGCTGCCGGCGTCGTTGTTGATCATCAGCAGCACCAGCCCGAGGCCGATTGCCGCCATCACGATCCAGAACAGTCGGTTCATTGGACCTGCCGTTTCAAGAGAGGACGTCGCGCTCGCGCGCCATGCGGCTGCGGCGTGTCTCCCGGCGCGGCCGGCGCTCGACCGTTTCCAATCGGGCCGGCAACTCGGCCATGACGCTGCGGCGTACCTCCGGCGTCATGCCCATCCAGGAGCCGATTTCATCGCGCGTGCGGCCACAGCCGAAGCAGAAGCCGGTTTTCATGTCGATCGAACAGACCAGGATGCACGGGGATTCGATGGCCGTCATCACTTTCTCTTGAAGGCTCCGTCCGGAATCCTCATTCCATCTCCACATGGTGCAACGGCAAAGCCAATGCAAGCCCTTCGGAATGCGGCGCGGGGCAACGCTTTCGCGCCAATGTCGAGGGGAGTTGTGCCGGCCGGGCAAGGCGGTTATGCCGCTGATCAACCACAGGGGATGATCAGGACCGACATGACCAGCGCGCTGCCCTTCGACGATTTTCGCAATCTGCTGGCGAGCCTGCCGCCTGCCGATACAGTCGCGGAAAACAGGGTGCGCACCCTGTTTTCCAAGGCCGACAAGCCGAAAGCCTCGCTTGGCCGCATCGAGGACATCGCCGCCTGGCTTGCTGCCTGGAGCGGGCGCGCCCCGCCGGCGGTGAACCGGCCCCTGGTGGCGATCTTCGCCGGCAACCATGGCGTGACCCGCCACGGCATCTCGCCGCGCCCTGTCGCTTCGACCGCAAACGCCGTTGAGCTGTGCGCCGCCGGCGGTGCGGCAATCAACCAGATCTGCGTCGCCAACAATCTTGGCCTCAAGGTGTTCGATCTGGCGCTGCACATTGCGACCGCCGACATCACCGAGGACGCCGCCCTCGACGAACGCGGCTGCGCCGCCACCATGGCCTTCGGGATGGAAGCCATCGCCGGTGGCGCCGATCTGATTTGCCTCGGCGATCTCGGCGTCGGCAACTCCACCGTTGCGGCGGCCTTGTGCGCGGCCCTGTTCGGCGGCAGCGGCGCCGACTGGGTCGGCCCCGGCTCCGGTGCCGACGCGGCCATGCAGGCGCGCAAGGCTGATGTAGTCGATGCAGCCGTCGCCTTCCATGGTGCGGCTCTGAAGGACCCGTTGGAAGCACTGCGCCGGGTCGGCGGCCGCGAGTTTGCGGCCATTGCCGGCGCCATCCTCGCCGCCCGGATGCAAAAAATCCCGGTGCTGCTCGACGGCTTCGCCGCGACCGCCGCCGCTGCCGTGCTGCATGCCGCCAACCCAGGTGCGCTTGACCATTGCCTGCTGGCCAGTCTGTCGCCGGAGCCCGGCCAAAGGCTTGCCGCCGAGCGGCTCGGCCTCAGGCCGCTGTTCGATCTCGGCATCAGCCACGGCGAAGGGGCAGGGGCCGCCCTTGCCGCCGGTCTGGTCAAGGCGGCGGCGCTTACCAGTTCGGGCATGGCGGCGGCGGTCAAAGCCTAGAACAAGCTGTCAACGTCGGCGGGCCGCCGCCACGGTCTTGGTTGGCAGCGCCGGCAGTTCCTCCATCACTCGGGCGAGCGGGAAGATGGCGATTGCCTCGGTGCCTTCGCGCAATTTCGACTGAAGTTCGAATTCGCCGCCATGCATGGCGAGCAGGCCCTGCACAATCGGCAGTCCGAGCCCGGTGCCCTGTTCGGCGCTCTTGATGGCGATCGAGCCCTGGCCGAAGGCGGACAGCACGATCGGGATTTCGTCTTCCGGTATGCCCGGCCCATTGTCCTTGACCGAAATGTACTGGCCGCCGCCCGCCGTCCAGCCGACGCGCACGCGAACTTCGCCGCCGGTGGCGGTGAATTTGATGGCGTTGGACAGGAGGTTGAGCGTGATCTGCCGCACCGCGCGCTCGTCGGCGAACAGCCGGGGCAGGGCACTTTCGAAATCCTGGACGATGCGGATGTCCTTGTTGCGCGCCTTCAATTCCATCATGTGGCAGCAATCTTCGGCGATGTTGAGCAGCATCACCGGCTCTTCGTTGAGCTGATAGCGGCCGGCCTCGATGCGAGACAGATCGAGGATTTCGTTGATCAGGTCGAGCAGATGCTGGCCGGAATCGTGCACGTCGCGGGCGTAGTCGCGATAGGTCGGGTTGCTCATCGGCCCGAGCACCTCATTGGCCATCACCTCGGAAAAACCGAGAATGGCGTTGAGGGGCGTCCTGAGCTCATGGCTCATAGAAGCAAGGAAGCGCGACTTCGCCAGATTGGCGTCTTCGGCCCGCCGACGAGCTTCGTCCGACATCGATTTCGCGGTCTCCACCTCGGCGAGCAGCGCATCCTTTTCGGAGCGAAAGGACAGAAGTATCAGCGACGAGCGGTTGAGATGGCGCGCGATATAGGCAAAGAACGGCAATGCCGCGACCAGCAGGGCGACCATGATCGTCCCGACCGGCACCCAAAATTTCGTTTCAGCATAGGCATAGACCGCCACCGGAACGACGAAGGTGGCAAGCAGAGAGCCGCGCAAGGACGACGCCATGATAGCGGTCGCCGCCATGGCCAGCAGCAGCACCACCGCCTTGGCGGCCTGGAACTGGTCGATCTGGCAGGTGGCGCAGCCGAGCCATGCGAACCACGCCCAGCCGAGGCCGCACAGCGAATGTCCGATCAGGAAATCCCTGCGGGTGTGAACAGGATTGAGCTCGGCGGCTTCGGTGCGCTCGACGCGGCGCGCCATGAAGGCGACGATCGAATAGCAGATCAGGGTGAACAGCGCCCAGACGCTGATCTGTTTGTCCACACCGGCCAGCAGCCCGGCCGCCGCGACCGCCAACACCAGCAGTGGGATGACGGCTGCGCCGCGCACCATGGTCCCGGCATGCAGCTTCAGCAGTTCACGGTCGAAGTCGAGATTGCCAACCTGCTGCGAAAGACGGTCGCGCGTCTTGCGCACCGCGCGCGCCACATCGCTGTTGCGGTGCGGTTTCCGGCGGTCCACAATGAATTTATCCGCTGTGTTCGAGCGTAGCAGAGGCATGGAAACTTCGATTTATGCGCGCAGCGATCTCAATTCGTTAAGCTACGTTCGAATGATTAAGAGACTGTTTGCCATATGAGCCGTTCGTGGTCGCCAAGGCCGCGCCGGCGATACTATCCGCCGCCGCCGCGAAGCCTGTGGCGCAAGCTGCTGGATTACGCGCTGACGGTCATTCTGCTCGGCCTGCTGATCCTGCTCGCCGCACGCCTCGACCGTTTCGAGACGCGCAAGGCGCAAGGGGTGGCGATCGTCAACGATGGCGATTCACTCACTCTTGGCACCGAACGTATCCGCATGCGCGGCATCGACGCTCCGGAATACCAGCAGATCTGCCGTAGGGATGGCGCAGACTACGCTTGCGGCAGGCTGGCGCGCCAGGCGCTGGTGCGGCTGATATCAGGAAATCCGGTGACCTGCAGCGGCTGGCAGCGCGACCGCTACGGCCGCCTGCTCGGCGATTGCAAGGCCGGTGGAAAGGATCTCAACCGGGCCCAGGTTGAGGCCGGCTGGGCCATTGCCTATGGCGATTTCGACACCGAGCAGGCCATTGCCCGCGCCGGCAAGGTTGGCATCTGGGCCGGCACTTTCGATCAGCCGCAAGACTGGCGCGAAAGCCACCACGGCGGCCCGCTCGAAAGAAAGCACGGCACCCTGGCTTCGGTCGGTGACGCCTTGCGAGAGATGTTTCGCTTCTGGTGACGAGCACTATAGTTGAAGGACCAGATCGGGAGGATAAGCATGAAACTGTTCGACGGCGGCCGCGCCCCCAACCCGCGGCGAGTACGGGTTTTCCTCGCCGAAAAGGGCATCGCAGTGCCGCTGGTGCCGGTCGACATGGGTGCGATGGGGCACAAGCAGGAGCCGGTCAGGTCGCGCAACCCGCTGCAGCGGCTGCCGGTGCTGGAGCTCGACGACGGCATCATCCTCACCGAATCCGTCGCCATCTGCCGCTATTTCGAGGAACTGCATCCCGAACCGGCGCTGTTCGGGCAAGGCGCGCTCGGCAAGGCCAAGGTCGAGATGTGGCAAAGGCGCATGGAGTTCAATCTTCTCAGCTGCGTCGCCCAGGCTTTTCGCCACATCCATCCGGCGATGAAGGAATGGGAAATTCCGCAGATCCCCGAATGGGGCGAGGCCAACAAGGCGAAAGCGGTTGAATTCCTGAACCTGCTCGAGCCCGAACTGGCAAACCGCGAATTCGCCGCCGGTGACGCCTATTCGATCGCCGATATCACCGGCATGATCGCCATGGATTTCATGAAACCGGCGCGCATCAAAGTGCCGGACGAGTGCACAAACGTGCTGCGCTGGTACAGCGCCGTCTCCAGCCGTCCGAGCGCTTCCGCCTGATGGAGGCGGAACTCGAACGCTTGACGGCAAAGGTCCGCGCCTGCCGCATCTGCGTCGACACTCCGGTCGGCAGGCCACTGCCGCACGAGCCGCGCCCGGTGCTGCTGCCATCATCCAGCGCCCGCATCCTGCTCGCCGGCCAGGCGCCAGGCACAAAGGTGCATTCGTCCGGCATGCCGTTCACCGACCCGTCCGGCGACCGGCTGCGAAGCTGGCTGGGCGTAACCAGCGAGGAATTCTACGACACGGATAAATTCGCCATCGTGCCGATGGGGTTCTGCTTCCCCGGCCAGGACGCAAAGGGCGGCGACCTGCCGCCGCGCCGAGAATGCGCGCTGGCCTGGCGCGCGCCGCTGATGGCGCTGATGCCGCAGATCGACCTCGTTTTGACAATCGGCTCCTACGCGCAATCCTGGCATATGGGCGCCACGCGCCGGCCGTCGCTGACCGAAACCGTGAAGGACTGGCGCACCATCTGGGATGCGCCGGCCAGCCTGAAAGTGCTGCCGCTGCCACACCCGTCGTGGCGCAACTCAGGATGGCTGAAGCAGAATCCATGGTTTGAAATGGATTTGCTGCCGTTTCTGAGATCGGAAATCCGCTATCGCATAGATTAGACTTTAAGCAAGATATCACTCGCTTTTGTGCCATCCGGCAGAATTTCTTTCTTGTGAAAGGTCGAAATAAGAGGGAGTATAGCCAATCTATTCCCAAAGCGCGTCGCGCCCGAGGGAACGCGGCCTGCACCAGGAGCACCTTAATGGATCGCCTCGACAGAAAAATTCTCCGCCTCCTGCAGGAGGACGCGACGCTCGCGGTTGCCGATGTCGCCAAGAAAGTCGGCCTGTCGACGACGCCGTGCTGGCGCCGCATCCAGAAGCTGGAGGAAGAGGGCGTCATCAAGCGGCGCGTCGCCATCCTCGACCACGAAAAGGTCAATGTGCGCGTCACCGTCTTCGTGTCGATCCGCACCAATTCGCACAGCCATGAATGGCTGCGGCGTTTCTCGGAAGTCATCCAGGAATTTCCCGAAGTGGTCGAATTCTACCGCATGAGCGGCGACGTCGACTATCTCCTGCGCGTCGTGGTGCCCGACATCGCCGCCTATGACGCCTTCTACAAGCGGCTGATCGCCAAGATCGAGATCCGCGACGTGTCGTCGTCCTTCGCCATGGAGCAGATCAAGTACACCACCGAAATGCCGCTCGACTACATGCTGCTGGACAAGGAATCCGGCGCCAACGCGGCCTGAGCGCGGTTGTCCATGACTGGGCGTTGACGCTGCACAAGCAGGCGGCGCTTAGTTTTTCTTTTTGTTGAGGAAACTCCAGGGCGAGTTGACCGGCAGCGTGATCGTGTCCGGCACCGTGTCGACTGCCACCACATCGGCTTTGCGTAGGGTGTAGCCGGACTGGATGATGCTGACGCCGTCGAGAATGAACAACTGGCTCTTCTCCAAGCCGGGCCGCAAGGCGCCGGTCACGGCAACCGACTCATAGGCCTGCGACATCTTGTAGGGACGGGCCGGCGTCACCAGCACGATCTGGTTGGGCGGCGGCGTCGGCATGTGGCTGCAAGCGCCTGTCCACGGCACAAGCAGGAACTGGTAGACGAGATCGCCATCACGGTCGACCGGCAATGCATAGCCGGCTAATTGTACCGTCTTGTCCTGCAGGTTGAGCGACAATGTCTCGCCACGATCGGGCAGTTTTGCCGCAATCATCGGCAGGCCGGCATCTTCGGCCACCGCCTGCGTCGCAGGACGCAGATCTTTCCAGAAGATGTGCGCGGTTTGGCCTGAGGCGTTGGTAGCGGTGAACACCAACAACGCGGCTGCAAGCGCCAAGGTCGATTTGAGAGGACTGCTCATCGGCCGCTTCCTTTGTGCAGGAGTAAAGACGCCGCGGCCGATCGCATCAACGCTCGAGCCGCATCACATGTCTGCGAGAGCCGGCCATGCCGACCTCATGGAACCCGCGAGCGATGAACATGTCGCGAAACCCCATGAAACGGTAGCTCGGCGATGCCTCGCCGACCGGGTAGGCCTCGATCACGCCAGCGCCCTTGGCAAAGGCGTGATCTATGGCAGCGTCAAGCAGCGCTGCCGCCAGCCCGCCGCCGCGCAGCGCGCTTGGCACATAGAAGCAGACGATCGACCAGATGCCGGTCTCGTCATCGTCCTGTTGCGACGTCAGCTTCCGATATGTCTGGCGCGGCGCGACCGAGCACCAGCCGACGGTCTTGCCGTCAATCTGGGCCAAGATTCCGACCGGCGTGCCGGCCTCGACAAGCGCCATCATGGCCCGTTTCAACTCGGCGTGCTGAACATCCTCGCGGCGGCCGGGCAGGGGCCGCCAGGCCATGCACCAGCAATACTTCGGACCGCCTTGCGCTTCGAAGAGGCCTTCGAAATCGGCGCGCGTCTGCCGCGTCACCTCGGTGAACCGGACGTTGGCTAGGTCAGCCTTTTCTGGCGGCGATCCGCTCGATGATCTTGGCATTGGTGAGTTCCCGTACGGCGTCCTTGCCAATCCAGCGCGCCGTCTTGTCGGCCGACTGGGCCAGTCGTTCGGCCACGGCAAGGGCAGCGCCGTGCATCTCCAACGATCGCTTGCCGATCGAACGAAGCGCCCAGTTTACCGCCTTCTTCACGAAATTGCGGCTGTCGGTGGCATGCGCTTCGATGATCGGCAGGAAGCCGAGGAAAGTCGCCACCGGCTCCTGCTTCCGGTGCACGACGGACCACGCCATCATGGCGAAGGCCGTGCGTCGAACGAACTCGCGCTCGTCCGCCGCGAACTCTTCAATCAGCTCCTTCCAGGCGTCCGTGTCGACGAAGAGATCGGAGACGCCGTCGACGATGTCCCAGGAATCGAAGGACGCGGCCCATTGTCGTGCATCCGCGGCTGAGAAGCGCTTCGGGTCGGCCGTGACGGAAGCGATGAACTGCGCCTCCATGATGCCGGTCTGCCAAAGCTCGAAAGCACGCTCGTGGTTGCGCTTGATCTTTTTGGCGATCTGCCGCTGCATGCCATGCGAGATGCCGAGCGCGCGTTCGATCTTGATGCCGTAGCGCCGCATGCCGCGGCGATTGTCTTCCGAGCCGATCGAGCGCAAATGGGCGACGATCTCATCGGCGCTCGATTGGGGCGAAAGCTCGGCCATTGCGAACGCCTACTTCTCCAGTCGCGCCAGCAGGGACGACGTATCCCAGCGCTTGCCGCCCATCGCTTGCACATCCTTGTAGAACTGGTCGACAAGGGCGGTCACCGGCAGTCGCGCGCCATTGCGGTCGGCTTCATCGAGGCAGATGCCGAGATCCTTGCGCATCCAGTCGACGGCAAAGCCGAAATCGTATTTGCCGGCATTCATCGTCTTGTGTCGGTTCTCCATCTGCCAGGACCCGGCAGCGCCCTTGGAAATCACCTCGATGACCTTCTCGATGTCGAGCCCGGCCTTCTTGCCGAAGTGGATGCCTTCGGCCAGTCCCTGAACCAGCCCGGCAATGGTGATCTGATTGATCATCTTCGTGAGCTGGCCGGCGCCCGACGGACCCATCAGCCCGACCATGCGGGCAAAGGCGTCGATGACCGGCCTGGCCTTGTCGAAGGCAGCCTGCTCGCCGCCGACCATCACCGTCAGCACGCCGTTTTCAGCGCCCGCCTGGCCGCCGGAGACCGGGGCATCGAGAAAGGAAAAGCCGGCCTTTTCAGCGGCGTCGGCCAGTTCGCGCGCCACTTCGGCCGAAGCGGTGGTGTTGTCGATGAAGACGGAGCCTTTTTTCATCGCGGCGAAGGCGCCATCGGCCCCGGTCGTCACCGAGCGCAGATCGTCGTCATTGCCGACGCAGGAGAAGACGAAATCCTGGCCCTCTGCGGCGTCCGCCGGCGTCAAAGCAAGCTTGCCGCCATGCTGGGCCACCCATTGTTCCGCCTTCGCCGCGGTGCGGTTGTAGACGGTGACGTCGTGGCCGCCTTTGTTCCTGAGGTGCCCGGCCATGGGATAGCCCATCACGCCAAGACCGAGAAATGCCACAGATGCCATGGGTTTGCCCTTCAGACGGAACGGAATTGTCTTGGACAGCTCTAGGCTCTACGCGCCATTCGTCAAGACGCGCATGAGCCGATCGACTGGTACAGCCGAACGCTCAGCGGATCAGATGAATGGTGATCCGTCGCTCGATCCATTCGACGCCGTGGCGCAGGATCTCGACCATCACCAGATAGACGATGGCGACCCAGACATAGGCCTGGAAGTCGAAGGACTTGGCGTAGGCCAGCTTCGCGTTGCCCATCAAATCATAGACTGTGATGATGGCAACGATGGCGGAGGCCTTGATCATCAGGACGAGTTCATTGCCGTAGGGCCGGAGCGCGACGATAAACGCCTGCGGCAGGATGACCTTGCGCAGCGTCTGCAATTTGTGCAGGCCGAGCGAAGCAGCGCCCTCCCATTGGCCCCTCGGAACACTTTCTATGGCGCCGCGCAGGATCTCGGCCTGGTAGGCGGCGGTGTTGAGCGCGAAGGCGAACACACCGCAATTGAAGGCGTCGCGGAAGAACCACCACAGTCCGACGGATTCGAGCTGCACCCGGAACGAGCCCAGGCCGTAATAGACGAGATAGACCTGGACCAGCAGCGGCGTGCCGCGGAAGAAGTAGACGTAGCAATAGGCCAGGACGGACAGATAGCGGTTCTTCGACATGCGGGCATAGGTGACGGGCAGCGAAAAAAGCGCGCCGAGCACCATCGAGATGGCCACCAGCGCAAGCGTGGTTCCCAAGCCCTGCAGATAGGCCGGCGCGTATCTGGCGAAGAATTCGCCATTCCAAGCGTAAACCAGATAGACGGCGATGCCGATGCCGAACAGGATCCAGAAGCCGACCAGCGCGTAGCCGACGATACGGGCCCGCGGCCAGCCTCGCGCCCGTGGTGGTGGCTTCTCGATGTCGACGGCGGCGCGCGTCACGACGCTCATCGTGCCTCCCTCCTCCCGAGCGAACGCAGGATGAAGCCGGTGGCGATCGACGACAGGATGGCAAGGATAAGGAACACCATCGCCGCGACGCTGTAGAACAGGAAGGAATGTTTGGTGACACGGGCCGCGACGCCGGCGTTGCGCAAGGTTTCAGCCAGGTTGACGACCGACACCAGGGCCGTGTCCTTGAGCAGGCTCAGCCAGCAATTCTCAAGGCCGGGGAAGGCGATGCGCAGCAGCTGCGGCAGGATCACCTTGCGCATCGTCTGCCATTTCGACAGCCCGATCGCATAGCCGCCCTCATACTGGCCCTTCGGAATGGCGCGAAAGGCCGAAAGGAAGACTTCGCTGGAATAGGACGAAAAGATCAGCGACAGCACGATCATGCCGGCGAGGAAGCTGTCGACATCGACCGTCGCTTCCGGCCTGAACAGACGGATGACATACTGCAAGAGGATCGGCATGCCGAAGAAGAACAGGAAAAGCGTCACCAGTTCCGGCAGTCCGCGAAACACCGTGGTGTAGATGTTGGCAGCCACGCGAAGCGATGGCTCTTCGGATTGTTTCGCCCAGGCGACGAAAAAGCCGATCGTCAGGCCGATCGGCAGTGTCGCCAGCGCGAGCGCAATGGTGACCAGTGCGCCATAGGCAATATCGTCAATCCAGCCATCGGGTCCCCAAGTGAGAAGTATCCATATGTTCTGGCTTGGCATTGACGGGTCTTGTCTCCACTTCTGTCAGGCCAAGGCGGCAGGAGGAAACTTCCCCTGCCGCCTTGTTCAGACGATCAGGACTCGGCGCCGAAGACGTCGAACTTGAAGTACTTGTCGTTGATTTCCTTGTACTTTCCGTTGGCGCGGATTGCGTCGATGGCGCTGTTCAACTTGTTGACCAGATCCGTCTCGCCCTTGCGCACGGCGATGCCGGCGCCCGGTCCAAAGATATCGACCGGCTGCGGCGAAGGCTGGCCGAGAATCTTGCAGCAGGCGCCATCAGGCGAATCCAGGAACTGTTGCAACACGACGATATCGTCCTCGATCGCGTCGAGACGGCCATTGGCGAGATCGGCCTGCTCTTCGGGGCTGCTCGGATAGCCCTTGACCGTGCTGTCCGTATAGGTTTTCGAGGCATAATTGAAATGCGTCGTGGTGGTTGCGACGCCGATGGTCTTGCCGGCCAGGTCTTCCTTGGTCACGCCCTTGAGGGTCGAATCCTTGGGTACCGCGATCGCCGACGGCGTGTTGTAGTATTTGTGGGTGAAGTCGACCTTCTCGGCGCGCTCCGGCGTGATCGACATCGAGGCGACGATGGCGTCGAACTTGCCGGCCTGCAGGGCCGGAATGATGCCGTCCCAATCCTGGGCGACGAAGGTGCACTTGACCTTCATCTCGTCGCAGAGCGCCTTGGCGATGTCGATGTCGAAGCCCACGAGCTGGCCGTCGGAGGTCAGGTTGTTGAATGGGGGGTAGGCGCCTTCGGTGCCGATTCTCAGGGTCGTTTCCTGAGCCTGGGCGACGCCGAGCGTCAGCAGCGCAGCCGATGCGGCGAGCGCGATACGCAGTGCAATACGCATGATAGTCCTCTCTTTATGGCTCCCGGCCGTCGTTCCGGAACGGCTCTGTGGGGCGGTGCTTTTGACCGCCCGCTGGCGCGATACTCCCACTGTTTTCGGGAGAAAAGCAACTGCAAAACCGTTGCTTGCGGGATTTGCGGGTCCAGCCAATGCCGACGCCGGGTTAATGCATGTCGCCCAAAAGTGCGCAGCGGTTTTGGGACGACGACATGCATAAATAAAACAACCTGAAGCGTCGCATGAGGCCGTTCAGGCGCGACGCGCTTAGACAATGCAACGGCTGAAGAGGGCGGCTGACCCGGGCGAGGGCAGGGGCCTCAAGGTTTGAGGCCGGTCATGCGCTCGATGAAGTCGGCTATCCCTCCCGTGTCGTCAAGATCGAACACAGGCAGGCTTTCGCCGGTAACCGCGAAGTCGGCGGCAATCGCCACGATATGTCCGTCGTTCGCCGACAGCGGCGAGCGGTCCTTGGCCTCCCGCCGCCGGGTCTCGATCTTTTTGTGCGCCTCGCGCTTGTAGCCTTCGACCAGCACGATGTCGCACGGGGCCAACCGCGACAGGACCGTCTCCAGCGTCGGCTCGTCCTCACCGCGCAATTCATGCATCAGCGCCCAGCGTTTGCCCGACACCACCGCGACTTCGGTGGCGCCCGCCTGGCGGTGACGAAAGCTGTCGGCGCCAGGCTTGTCGATGTCGAACTCATGATGGGCGTGTTTGACCGTCGACACCGTCCAGCCGCGCCGGACGAGCTCTGTGACCAGCTTCTCGGTCAGTGTGGTCTTGCCGGAATTCTTCCAGCCGGTGATGCCGAAGATGTTCATGGGCCGATGCTCTGCAACAGACGCTCGGCCACCGCAAGGTCGTGCGGTGTGTTGATGTTGAAGAACGGGTCGATCTCGTCACTGCCGTGGGTCAGCAACGGAAATTCCACTTCGACACAGTCGTGCCGCTCGATGAAGGCGGAGACGCGCCTGTTGTCCTCGTCGATCAGGAAATGACGCAAGGCCTCACGCAGCCCAAGCGGCCACAGCGCGAAGGTCGGATGCTGCCGGCCGCCGGAACTGGCAACCGCAATCGAGCCTGGTCGCTCGTCAACAGCCGCAGCCAGCCTCTCGACCAGGTCCACCGGCAGAAACGGCGTGTCGCCGGCGGCCGTCGCCAATGCCTTGAAAGCGGTATTCGCTGCCGCCCATTCGAGGCCGGTGAGAATTCCGGCCAGCGGTCCGGCATAGCCTTCCACCGCATCGGCGAGAACCGGAAGACCGGCCGCGGCGAAGCGCGCCGGGTCACTATTGGCGCTGAGCGCCAGCGATCCGACCTGCGGCGCCAGGCGGGCAACGACATGGTCGAGAAGCGGACGCTCGCCAAGCGCTAGCAAAGTCTTGTCGCCGCCGCCCATGCGCCGTGACAGGCCTCCGGCCAGGATAATTCCTGCAATGTCTTGGCTCATGGCCAACCTATATGCCGTCCGGCGCCATGTCGGGTCCAGCGCTTTCGGCCGCCGGCTTCTGCCGGCCGACGACCCGTTCGCGATAGAGCGCGTAGAGGCCGGAGCCGATGATGATGGCGGAGCCAACGATCATCGGCAGGTCGGGGACATCGCCGAAGATGATGAGGCCAAGCAGCATCGACCAAAAGAGGGCGGTGTAGCGGAATGGCGCAATGAAGGAGATGTCGCCGGCCCGCATTGCCATGATGATGAACTGGTAGCCGATCAGCACCAGCACCGCCGCCAATGCCAAAAGTGCCGTGCCTTTGCCGGACATCGGCGTCCAGCCGCCCATCGGCGACAGCAGCACGGCGCCAACGATGGTCATGGCGATTGCCGTTGCCGTCGACACCAGCAAGGTCGGGATAGCCCTCGGGATGCGCTTGGTGGCGAGGTCACGTACTGCGCAACAGGCGACGCTGACGAGTGCGTACAGCGAATAGATGCTGAAGCCTTCGAAGCCTGGCCGCACGATGATCAGCACGCCCCCAAAGCCGACCGCGATCGCCAGCCAGCGCCGCCAGCCGACCGCTTCGCTGAATACGAGTGCCGCCCCCATCGTCACCGCCAGCGGCAGCGCCTGCAGCACCGCGGAGACATTGGCGATCGGCAGATGCGCCAATGCGACAAGGAAGGCGACGGTGGCGCCGGCCTCGGCGATCACGCGAAGCGCCACCAGCGGCTGCAGCATCGAGCCCGGCCGTGCGAGCGCGCCTTGCTGCCAGGCGAGCAGGCCGACGAGCAGCGACGCAAAGGCGCCGCGCACCAGCATGACTTGCGCCATGTTCATCGATTCCGACGAGAACTTGGTAATGGCGTCGTTGAGGGTGAAGCCGATCATGGCCACCATCATGCACAGCGCGCCGCGAATGTTTGGGGAAAGAGGCAAGGGCGTTACCGGTTTTGCAAGAGCAATTCCAGGAAAAGTGTGAAACGGTTTTCCGTCCGGAATTGCGTGAAAACAAAGAATAAAGCGGTTCGACGTTTCGGCGAAACGGTGAACCGCCCAAGCCTGTAGCAGCCGGCGGCAAGACAGCAACGTCAAAGAAATAGGCCACGGATTTTCACCCGTGGCCCATAGAAATTCCCTGAGAGGGCTGGCCGGATGACCGGCAGGCTCATTTCGGGGTCAGCACCTCGGTGCCGCTGCCGTTCTTGCCGGCGATGGTCCACAGGCCGTGCAGCGAGCCGTCATCTTCTACCTTATAGACGACGAGACCGATTTCCTTGCCCATGACATAGCCGGCGGAGAAGGCATCGTCGTTGCGCATGCAGATGCCGTCCGACGATGATCCGCCCGTCTCCCAATGGATGGTACAGGTGGTCTCGCTGGTCAGCGTGATGGTGGCTTCGCCGCCATATTTCGAGCCGTCGAAATTGGTGCCCGCGACGGTGTAGCTGCCGCCGATGGACTGTGCTGCTGCCGGCGCGGCGGCAAACCCAAGCATTGCAAGAGAAAGTAAGAATGTGCGCATGTCGTATTCCCCCAAACCGAGCGACGAGCCGCTATATCAAGGAATCTAGGCTCGAACGCGCTTGCGGTAAATCCGCCAGCTATATGCCCATGAGACTTTTTCTGGTGTGTGTCCGAAAAGCTCACAGTCCTTTGAGGCTGCCGGCAATGGCGCCGACCAGCGGATCGTATTTCGCTTTAACGGCCGGCGGATAGTCGATCCGCACGGTGCGGATGACGCCGTCCTTGCCGAACAGGCGCCGTTCGTAAAAGATCTTGCCATCCTTCAGTCCCGACAGCACCGCCCAGTTCTTGCCGGTCTTGCTGTAGCTGATCTGGTAGCCCGCTTCCTTGATTGCCTTCTCCTCGGCGACGAAGCTCTTTGGGGTGTCGTCACTGACGTTGAAAATACCGGAGCAGATCAGGCTGGCGCCGTCGGCGCTGAGCCATTGCTGTCCGTCGCCATTGTACGGCTCGGGCTGGCGATCGGTGAAGATGTCGTCCGGAAAGGTGCAGACCGTGCCGAAGCGCGCATTGGTGTAGGTGAACGGCGCTGCATTGGCGCTGCCTGCCGCGATCAGTGCAACTGCCAATCCAATGGAAAGACGCTTCATTCGATGTCTCCAGTGAACTAGAGCAATTCCAGGAAAAGTGTGATCGGTTTTCCGTCCGGAATTGCGCAAAAAACAAAGACATAGAGCGGTTCGCCGTGAAACGGTGAACTGCTCTATGGAGACACTCCTTGCACCAAATCGCGGAAAAATCAGCCGCCGGTGACGCTCATATGCCTCGATACCGAGGGGCGGCTCGTGCGGCGGTCGATGATGAAATCATGGCCCTTCGGCTTGCGGCCGATCGCTTCGTCGATGGCAGCAGCGACCAGTTCGTTGCCTTCCGAGGTACGCAACGGCGCGCGCAGGTCGGCGGCATCCTCCTGGCCCAGGCACATATAGAGCGTGCCGGTGCAGGTCAGCCGCACGCGGTTGCAGCTTTCGCAGAAATTATGCGTCATCGGCGTGATGAAGCCCAGCCTGCCGCCGGTCTCTGCGACATGGACGTAGCGGGCCGGACCGCCGGTCTTGTAGGGGATGTCGCTCAGCGTGAACTGGCGCTCGAGCGAAGCGCGCAGCAGCGACAGCGGCAGATACTGGTCGGTGCGGTCGGCGTCGATCTCGCCCATCGGCATGGTTTCGATGACGGTCAAGTCCATGCCGCGGCCATGTGCCCAGCGCATCATCTCCGGCAGTTCGGCGTCGTTGAAGTCCTTCAGCGCAACGGCGTTGAGCTTCACCTTCAGCCCCGCCGCCTGCGCGGCATCGATGCCTTGCATGACCTTGCCGAGATGGCCCCAGCGGGTGATGGCGTGGAACTTGTCGGCATCGAGCGTGTCGAGCGAGACATTGATGCGCTCGACACCGCAATCGGCAAGCTCAGCGGCAAAGCGCGACAGCTGCGAGCCATTGGTGGTCAGCGTCAACTCTTCCAGCGCGCCGCTCTTCAAGTGCCGCGACAACTGGCGCACCAGATGCATGATGTTCTTGCGCACCAGCGGCTCGCCGCCGGTGAGGCGCAGTTTGCGCACGCCCTTTTCGATGAAGACGGTGCAGAGCCGGTCGAGTTCCTCGAGTGACAGCAGGTCCTTCTTGGGCAGGAACGCCATGTCCTCGGCCATGCAATAGGTGCAGCGGAAATCGCAGCGGTCGGTGACCGACACGCGCAAGTAGCTGATCGTGCGACCGAAGGGATCGATCATGTCCATGCGTTCAAGCGTTTCCAATGCTGCGAGTGGTGCCGTTATATACGGCTATGTGATACGATCCAACCCGCCATTCAAGATAGCCGCTCTCGATCTTTGGTGACATTCCCTGGCCGACATCCGATGTCGGCCGGGTCCAAATGGCCTTTTCCGCTCGCGCGAAGCAGCGTAGGGAAGGGCGGATTGATGCGGGATGCAGAACAATGACGGCGCCGAAGGAACTCAGGGTCTCGAAGGACAGAAAACTGCTGTCCGTCACCTTTCCCGATCATCGGCCGTTCGAACTGCCGGCCGAACTGCTGCGCGTCGCTTCACCCTCGGCCGAGGTGCAGGGCCATTCGCCGGACCAGCGGGTGACGGTTCCCGGCAAGCGTAACGTTGCTATCCTGAAGATCGAGCCGGTCGGCAACTACGCCGTGCGCATCACCTTCGACGATTTCCACGACACCGGCATCTTCACCTGGAATTACCTGCACACGCTTGGCCACGAAAAGGACGCGCGCTGGAATGCCTATCTCGCCGAGCTCCAGGAGAAGGGACTGAGCCGCGACCGCTAGTTCGGCACTGTCGGCAAAACGTCATTGACTGGGGGTAACGCTGGCAACGGTTCGGAGACGGGAAAATGTCTGACATCACCACGGTCGAACAGCTCGAAGCCCTCTACGGCCTGCCCGGCGAAGCGTCGACGGTCAAGGAACTCGACCACGTCATTCCCGAATATGCCGCCTTCATCGAAGCCTCGCCTTTTGTCGCCCTGGCGACGAGCGGGCCGGAAGGGCTGGACTGTTCGCCGCGCGGCGATCTCGCCGGCTTTGTGCGCATGCATGACCCGAAAACGCTGATGATGCCGGACAGGCGCGGCAACAACCGCGCCGATTCGCTTAAGAACATCATCCGCGATCCTCGCGTCGCGCTGCTGTTTCTTGTGCCGGGTTCGGGCACGACGCTGCGCGTCAACGGCCGCGCCCGCATCACCACCGACGCCGCGCTTTGCGCCTCCTTCGCCGTCGAAGGCAAGCCGGCGCGCTCGGTCACCGTGGTCGATGTCGATTCGGTCTATTTCCAGTGCGCCCGCGCCATCGTTCGCTCGGAGCTGTGGAACCCGGCAAAGCACGTCGACCCGAAATCGCTGCCGACACCCGGAACAATCCTGGAAGTCACCAGCCGCAAGAATATCGATGCCGGTACTTACGACAAGGAATGGCCGGAGCGGGCGAAGAAGACGATGTGGTGAGGTGGGAGGCGCGTGGATCGAACGGCTCAGGTATCCTTCAGCACGTCATAGATCTTGCGCATCTGTTCGCCGATCATATCGCACTGTTCCGCTGTCGACTGGCTCATCGCCTTTTCGATCAGCGCCATATGCACCTTCAGCGCCTTCATCAAAAGCTCCGTGCCGGCCTCGGTAAGCGTCAGCCGCAGCACGCGCTTGTCCTTCTCATCGCCTTCGCGGCGCAGCAGGCCGCGCGCCTCGAGCTGCGGCAACAGCATGGTGATGTTGGAGCGGCCGACCAGCAGCTTGCGGGCGAGATCGTGCTGCGACATGCCGGGATGGCGATAGAGGTTCATCAGCACGTCGAGCTGCGCCGGCTTGAGATCCAGCGGCGCCAGCTTTACCGCCAGCGCACGCTCCAGCACATGGCAGGCGCGCGCCACCGCGACCCAGTTGCGAAAGCGCGGGTTGTCCCAGGGCAGCTCTTGTTTAATGTTCATGTTTGAACTATTATGTTCATGCTTGAACGGAATGGATGGATCGCCACTATGGCATCATTTGGACTGAAGGTCATCCGGGGCGTGTTCGGCGCGGCCGAGCTTGTGGCGCCGCGTCTGAGCGGGCGCGCGGCCTTCGAACTGTTCTGCCGCACGCCGAGCGTGAAGGCGCTCAGCGACGGCGAGCGGCGTGCGGTCGACCGCGCCGCCGGCTTCATGGCCGAGGCGCGCCATCATCGGCTGACGACCAAGGCCGGCTGCGTCATGGTGCACGAATTCCGGCCCGAGCCGGGCAGGGCGTCCGCCGGCACGGTGCTGGTGGTCCATGGCTGGCGTTCGCGCACGGAATATATGCGGGCGCTGATCGAAGGCTTTCGCGATGCGGGCTACCGGGTCGCCTCGCTCGACCTGCCGGGCCATGGCCAGTCGCTGGGCCGTCATCTCAATATGGTCAATGCGGTCGAGGCGGTCAGGGTCGCCGGCGAATGGTTCGGTCCGTTCAAGGCGATCGTCGGCCATTCCTTCGGTGGCGCCGTCGCCGCCAATGCCATTGCCGGTTCGATCAAGGGTATCCACCCAGTGGCGGCCGAGCGGCTGGTGCTGGTCGCCGCGCCAAGTTCCCTGCCGGCGATCTTCGCCGACTTCAGCCGCATGCTCAATGTCGGTCCGCGTTCGCAGGTTTCCATGGCCGATCAGGTGAAAAGGCTGTCGGGCCGGCCGCTGCATGAATTCACCGGCGACCGCCAGTTGGCTGAGGCGCCGGTGCCGACGCTGGTCATCCACGCGCCGGACGACCGCGAAGTCCCCGCCGATCATGCCACACGTTATGCCGGCGCCGGCAGCCATGTGCGGCTGCACTGGGCCGATGGGCTCGGCCACCGTCGCATTCTCGCCGACAAAGGTGTTGTCGAACGCGCTGTGACTTTTGTCAAAAACGAGCGCGAGCCGATACTGCATTGATTCCAATGGGTGTATTGTCGACTCCGACAACGCCGGAGCGGTGAGCTAACCGTTCTTCTTGCCGCCCGGCTCGACGGGCAATCCGGCCGCCTTCCAGGCGGTATAGCCGCCAAGGATGTGCTTGACCGGCGACAGCCCCATATCCTGCGCCGTCTTGGCGGCCAGCGCCGAGCGCCAGCCGCCGGCGCAAAAGAAGACGAAGCTTTTGCCCGAGGCAAAGAACGGCTTGTGGTAAGGGCTTTCGGGATCGATCCAGAATTCCAGCATGCCGCGAGTGACATGTTTGGCGCCGGGGATCTGGCCGTCCCGCTCGATCTCGCGTGGATCGCGCAGGTCGACGAAGATGGTGTCCTCGTCGTCGAGCAGCCCGGCCGCTTCCTCGGGCGAGACCACCTCGATCTCGGCATTGGCCTCGTCGAGCAACTCGCGATACCCTTTTTTCACGGATGATCCCTCCCGGCGCATTCGCCGCCGACTGGATTTCCAGCACAAGCTCCGCGCTTTGTCACGCTGTTCCGACCAGCCCCTGCCACGCCGCCATCGCTCCGGCCACTGTGGCCATCAGCGCTTCGCACGAGGCGCCGTCGCGGGCCTGGATCGACATGCCGTGCTGGACCGTCGCATAGAAGGTCGCCGCCGCGTTGCTGTCGAAGCCCGCCGGCAATTCGCCTTCCGCCACACCGCGTTCCAGCCGTCTCAGCAAGAGGGTGTGGTTTTCGGCGCGGCGGCGGCGCAAATCATCGCAGATCGCGCCGCTGCTTGAATCCTGGTGCAGTGCGCCCAGCGCGATGAGACAGCCCTGCGGGCGGTCGTCCTGAGAGTACGCTTTTGCCGTCTGGCGCAGGAAATTCTCGATCGCCTGGCATGCCGTCGGCGCTTCGTCCAGCGCGCTCCAGATCTCGGTGCCTTCGTTGCGGGTGTAATACTCGGTCGCTTCCAGAAACAGCGCCTCCTTGCTGCCGAAGGCGGCATAGAGGCTGGGCGAGCTGATCCCCATCGCCGCGGTCAGGTCGGCGATCGAGGTGCCCTCATAGCCTTTGGCCCAGAACAGCTCCATCGCCTGCCGCAAGGCGGCGGTTCGATCGAAGGTGCGGGGACGGCCTCTTTCCGGCATGACGATCTTTTCTGTGTTGATCGATACATAATTCACTTGACGTCGCCAGGCAAGGTTGCCAGATATTTATGTATCGATCGTTACATAACGGAGAATGACATGTCAGCGAACGGATTGAACGGCAAGGCAGCACTGGTCACCGGCGGCAGCCGCGGCATAGGTGCTGCGATAGCAAAACGGCTTGCGGCCGATGGCGCCGACGTCGCCATCACCTACGTCAACAGCGCGGCGCCGGCCCAAGCTGTCGTCGCCGAGATTATAGCGGCAGGTGGTCGCGCGATCGCCATCCAAGCCGACAATCGCGACGCTGCCGCCATCGAAAATTCGGTCATCGAGGCGGTGAATGCCTTCGGCCGGCTCGACATCCTGGTCAACAGCGCCGGCATCTGGCGCGCGGCGCCCATCGAACAAATGTCGCTGGCCGACTTCGACGAAACCATTGAGGTCAATCTGAGAGCGCCGTTCGTGGCCTCTAAGGCGGCCGCGGCTCACATGGGCGAGGGAGGCCGCATCATTTCGATCGGCAGCAATCTGGCCGAGCGCGTCACCGACACCAGCCTCAGCGCCTATTCGACCAGCAAGGCAGCGCTCGTCGGCCTGACCAAGGCGCTGGCGCGAGACCTCGGTCCGCGCGGAATCACCGCCAATGTCGTTCATCCCGGTTCGACCGACACCGACATGAACCCGGCCCAAGCCCCACATGCCGAACACCAGCGGCGGAAGATGGCGACGCCCCGCTTCGGCAAGGCTGACGAGATCGCCGGCATGGTTGCCTGGCTCGCCGGTCCGGAAGGGCGCTTCGTCACCGGCGCCGCGCTCACCATCGACGGTGGCGCCAACGCCTGAAGCAGCAGCCGCTTTGACCGGTCTGGGGCGGCAACGCCGCTCCAGACGTCACGATGTTGTGAAACCGTTCTGCAACAGGCCCGCGGAAATTTATGGAAGCTTAACGAAATCGGTATGAATCGGTATAGTAGCGCCTTACATCCGCCATGCGGTTGGCAAGATCGTCTAGCGGCGCGGAACGGGAGCCGGCTTGCAGCCGGAGCGGGTGATTAATGAGATTCCTCGGAAATAAAGCCACCGTGATGCCGCTTGCAGTGGCGGCAGCACTGGCCTTCGGTGTGCCGCAGGCAAGCGCGCAAGGCCTGTTCGACATGCTGTTCGGCGGTGGCGTCAAGCACAGGCCGCAAGGCGAATTCCCGCCGCCGCCGAAGCGCAAGCCGAAGCCCGCCGTGTCGGGCGGTGGCGGCACCAGGATCGGCAGCCCGTCCTACTACACCTACAAGGCCGACCGGCTGGTGCGCGTCGACTTTACCGCATTGGTGGCAGCACCTCCCCAGGTGGCAACAGCTGAAGACGCCGCCTTTGTTCCGTCGGCGACCAGCACCGCCTTCCGCGAAGCCGTTGCAGGCCTCAGCGACTATGAACTCTATGCCGAGCCCGATATCGCCAAGGCACTGATTGCCTATTACTCTGCCAATCCTGATTTCATCTGGGTGAACGAGGGCAATCCCAATGCCCGCGCCCAGGATGCGGTGCGGGTGCTTGGCGAAGCCGCAAGCTATGGTCTCACGTCGGCCGACTACACGGTCGAGGTGCCGGCAGCCAACGCATCGGCAGTCGATGCCGACGCCCATCTGAAGGAACTCGTCCGCTTCGAGATGGCGCTGTCGGCGCGCGTACTGCGCTATGCCCGTGACGCCCAGAGCGGGCGCGTCGATCCCAATCGCATCACCGGCTACTATGAATTTCCGCCGAAGCCGGTCGACGTGGAAGGCGCGCTCAAGACGCTGGCCCACACCCAGGAAGTGCGCACCTACCTCGAATCGCGGCACCCGCAGAACGCGGAATATCAGGCGCTGCGCGTCGAACTTGAATCGCTGCAGGCGAGCGCCGAAAACGAAATCGTCGTCGATCCCAAGCTGTTGCTGAAGCCCGGCGAGACCAGCGCCGAACTGCCGAAGCTGCTGACGCTGATCGCGCGCAATCTCGACGACGAGATGGGCGGCGCCTATGGCGAGATCCTGTCTCGTCTCGGCACCAGCGATGTCTATGTTCCCGAACTGGTTCCGATCATCAAGGCCGTGCAGGTGAAGGCCGGCATGAAGGGCGATGGGGTCATCGGCCCGCGCACCGTCGCCTCGCTCGCCGGCACGTCCAAGGCCGACAGGCTGCAGAAGGTGCAGGTCGCGCTGGAAGAATTGCGCTGGATGCCGTCCGATCTCGGCAGCCCGCGGGTCTTCATCAACCAGCCCGCCTTCACCGCCAGCTATATCGACAATGGCGAGGAGAAGCTGAAGACCCGCGTCGTCATCGGCCGGACCACCAACCAGACCGCCTTCTTCTTCAAGGAGATCAAGCAGGTCGATTTCCATCCCTATTGGGGCGTGCCGCAGTCGATCATCGTCAACGAGATGCTGCCAAGGCTGCGTGGCGATCCGGGCTATCTCGACCGTGCCGGCTACGAGGTGACCGATTCGCGCGGCAGGCGGGTTCCCTCTTCCTCGGTCAATTGGGGCGCCTACGGCGCCAACATTCCCTACAGCGTGCGCCAGCAGCCGAGCGAAGCCAATGCGCTGGGCGAACTGAAGATCCTGTTCCCCAACAAGCACGCCATCTACATGCACGACACGCCGCAAAAATCCTTCTTCCAGCGCGATATGCGGGCGCTCAGCCACGGCTGTATTCGCCTTCAGGATCCGCGTGGGATGGCAGCGGCGGTGCTCGGCGTCTCGGTCGACGACATCGCCGAAAAGCTCAAGCACGGCCATGCCAGCGAAGACGTGACACGCACGATTCCCGTCTATGTCTCCTACTTCACTGCCTGGCCGGACCTGTCCGGCAAAGTCGAATATTTCAACGACGTCTACGACCGCGACACGCGGCTGATGCAGGCGCTGGACGCGACTGAAGCGGTGCGCTCGCCGACGAGCTGAACCAGCGGAGTTCCTCGTTCAACGAACGAGGAACTCACTTTATCTCTCTGGTTTAATTAGATTTTTGGCCGATGGACGGTCGCCCGTTTCCTGCGATCAGCGCTGGATGAGCGGACGCCGGAAGCCGGCGTCGCGGCCCGCGATCAGCCAATAGACCAGACCGGCTACGAGGCCGGCGGCGGCGATGATGCCGATATCGGCCCAGCGTCCGGCATCCTCTTCCGCGGCCGGCCAGACCAGGAAAAAGCCGGCTGCAGCGGCAGCGGCGCCAAACAGCATGTGCACCAGGAAATTGCGCAGGGCAAAGAATTCGGCGAGCAGCGCGAAGATCAGCGTCTGCAGGCCGGTCAGCACGATCGTCAGGAAATAGACGACCATGCCGAGCGGCGGCCACAGCAGCACGACAATGGGCGAAAATTGCATGGCGCCGAAATAGTCCGGCGCGTTGGGCAATACGGCGAGTGCGCAATATATCGCCACGACCGCGAACAATCCGATCAGCACCGAAACGAAATAGCCGGCAAGCATCATCAGGATGCGCTTCAAAACATGCTTAACCATGGCCATGCACCCCCGTGCCCTGCAACTGTTACGCGCACTCAGCCATCAAAGGCGGACCGGCGCAAGAGTGCATCCAGCAGTGCTTTGCGGCAAATCTTCAGGCGCCGCCGCATAGATGTTGTGAATCCGGCAAAACCCATGTGCCTTTTATCGTGAGGTCGACGCCGTAATAGACCCGCCCGCGCTCGTCGCCCTGCGGACAATCCCTCGGGATCGAAATCAGGCACATGACGACAGGATCGCCGGCTTTCGAACTGGCAAGGCCAGGCTCCCGCTCGTAGGAAACCCCGGCGCCGCCATTGCTGAACCGCGCCAGGCTGCCGGCTTCAGGGCCGGCGGTTTCCAGCGGGTCGTCGCCGAGCCGCGTCGTCAGCGCGGTGATGTGGGTCAAGGCGCATTGGCCGATCGACGAGGGCAGGGGCTGGTCGGGGCTGCCCGGATGGCGGGCCGCGGTGTCGAGCGCCTTCTTGCCGATCAGGGCGATGTTGTAATCCTGCACCCAGGACGGCGCATTGCCGTAGGTCTGCAGCGCATTGTTCTGGGCGCTGACGATGCAGGCGGCATCCTGCCCACAGGCGTTCCTGTCGTCGATGAGCGCACGGGCGATCTTGCGCTTGTCGCCGCCAAAGGCTGGCTCGAAACCCGTAAAGGCCTCGGCCACCAGGCATCAATTGCCGACAGTTGCGGGTCGGCACAGATCGCCTTTTCCACCGGCAGGCTGGCTTTGCGGCAGTCGAAGGATGGCCCGTCGGCACGCGCTGGACCAAGGCAGACCGCCGCGCCAGCCAGTGCAACGACAAGCGCAAGCGAGTTGGCAATTCGATTGGAAGAAAGCATGGTCGCCCCGTTGTCCGACAACTGCCACCATCGTAGGCAAAAAACGCGGCGGACGGAATTGCCGAAGCGGTGCGGTATCGGCGCTATTTCGGTTCGGCGGTCACGGGATCGAAGGTGATTTCGACTTTCGCCTTGTCGGCGGTGTAATAGGTCACGGTGTAGCCGTCCTTGTCCCAGTCGACCTCCTTCACATAGCGAAAGCCGTCGCGCTGCTCGACCTTGGCGATGATTGCCGACAGTTTCTGGGCATTCGTCGGCGGCAGCGGGCTGTCATCCGCGGCAAAGGCCGTCGAGCCGGCCAGAACAACGACGACACCGGTCGCCAGAACAAGATTTCGCATGATTACCCTCATTTCACGTTGGCTGAACCGCACCGGAAACTCGCAGGCAGCACAGTTTGTTCCGATAGCTGACGTCGCGGCGGTTCCGTGAAGCCCTGGATCGCGGCGATCAGAGCGACGGCACGCCCATATTTGCGCCAACGGCCGGCCAACCATGAGTGCTGCCACGGCCCGCGCTGGACAACCCGATGGTGGTAGAGCTTTGCCAAAGACCCTGCTAGACTTCTGGTCCTGGCGGGGTGGCATGGCGCGCCAACCCCGCCGGAATCTTCATCTCTCAGCGCGCGGCGAAGTGTTTCAGGAACGGGTCGTCGCCTGTGCTGGACCAGAACCAGAAAGGGAGCGGGGGCTCGAACATGGCTGTACGGAACTACACCCGTCAGCTGGCGACAATCATTTCTATCGATGCCGTCGGGTTCTCGAGGCTGATGGGCATCGACGACGAGTCTGCTGTCGCGGCATTCGAGGAACGGCGCGACATCATCGCCGACAGCTGTGGCACATTTGGCGGCCGCACGTTCGGCGACGCCGGCGACAGCATCATGGCCGAGTTCGGCAATCCGATCGAGGCGTTGCGCGCAGCCTTTGATTTCCAGGGCCGCATCGTCGCCCTCAACGCCGAGGTTGCCGACGATATGCGCATGCCGTTTCGCGCCGGCATCAATACCGGCGACGTCATCGTGCGTGGTGGCCGCCTCTACGGCGACGACGTCAACATCGCGGCGAGAATCCAGGAATTCGCGCCGGGCAACGGTCTCGCCGTTTCGGAGACGACCTGGCACCATGTGAAGGACAAGACGGCGGCCGATTTCACCGATCTCGGCGAATTCATGCTGAAGAACATCGCCTTGCCGGTGCGCGTTCTGATCGCCGGCCGCAGCGGCAACGGATCCTCGCCGGCGGCGTCGTTCGCGGCCATTCCCCAGGCCAATGCGCAGCAGAAGCTGTCGTCCAAGGGGCCGCCGGCGATCGCCGTCCTGCCCTTCCACGCCGATGGCGGCGAGCATGACATCGGCTACATGGCCGACGGCATCGCCGAGGACATCATCTATGGTCTATCCAACACCAGATGGCTCTCGGTCATCGCCAAGGGCTCCAGCTTCCAGTTCCGCGACGACACGCTGGGCACGCGGGTGATCGGCAACGCGCTCGGCGCGCGCTACATCGTCAGCGGCACGCTGATGCGCAATGGTGGCCAGATCCGCCTCAACACCTCGCTGGCCGACGCGTCCAACGGGCGGCTGGTGTGGTCGCAGCGCTTCGATCGCGATCTGGTCGACATCTTCAACCTGCGCGACCAGATCGGCGCTGAGATCGTTTCGATCCTCGACAAGGAGGTCGACCGGGCGGAACAGGCACGCACCTTCCAGGTTCCCTGGGAAAGCCTGGAGACCTGGCAACTGGTGCGACGGGGCCGCTGGCACATGAACCGGCGCACCCGCGGCGACACCGAAACCGCACTCGAGTTCTTCCAGAAGGCCTACCGCGAGGACGCCAACTCGAGCGCCGTGCTCAACGAACTGGCGTGGTGGTATTTCTGGCGGGCATGGCTGCGTTTTGGCGACAGCGACGATTTGAACAAGGTCGAGCAGTTTGCCCGCAAGGCGTTGCTGGTGGACAGCCTGGATGCGCGCCCGCACGCCCATCTCGGCGCCGTCGACATCATGCGCGGCGAACCGCGGTCGGCCGTCGACCATCTCGAGGAAGCGATCCACATCAATCCGAGCTTTGCCTTCGCGCGCTCGGCCATGGGCAGCGCCCAGCTGCTGCTCGGCAATGCCGCGACCGCGATACCGTTCTTTCTCGATACCGAGCGATTGAGCCCGTTCGACCTCTACCGCTTCCACAATCTGGGGGAACTGACGGCGGCCTATTGTTTGGTCGAGAACTGGCCGGCGGCGATCGCTGCCGCTGACCGCTCGCTCAACCTGTCTCCCGGCTATTTCTATTCCAGGTTCCTGAAGATCGGCGCGCTGATGCGAAGCGGCCGGCCGGAACAGGCGCGGCGCGAGATGACCATTTTCACCACCCGGCATCCCGATTTTTCAGAACAGCGTGTGCGCTGGATACCGTTCACCGACAAGGCCGCGAACGAGATCCTCGTCGCCAATTTCCGACTGGCCAAATGAACATGGCGTCAATGCTGGCTGGAACATGGACCAACTGTGAAAAGATTCACATACGTGCAACCGATGCAAACCTAGGCGTTGAACGGCCGGCATCGCAATAACGTGGATAGCCGGGGGGCTTGAACGCGCATGACCGAACTGAAGTATTTCGACGCTATTCGCGCGGCCCAGAAAAACCAGCGCCCGCTGTCGGAAATGCCGCCCTTCGATCTCGGCCGGATCCGGAAGACAGGGCTGATTGCGCGCATCGTCGGGTCTCTGGCCGAAGACCCCCGCTGGGCGCTTTCCTTGTTGCGGCGTTTCCGGCCGACCGGCAAGCTCTTCGGTGTTCTCGTGGTCACCAAGAACGCCGATGTCCGCGACATATTGGAGCGCGGCGACGAATTCCAGACCCCATACGGCCCGGAAATGACCGAGCTTGCCCGGGGATCCAACTTCATCCTCGGCATGCAGGACGGCGCCGACTACCGGCGCATGAAATCGTCGGTGCTGAGTGCATTCCCGCCGGCCGAGGTCGAAGCCGCCGTCAGGCCGATCGCGGCGCGTCATTCGCAAGAGATCATGACGCGCGCTAGCCCCGGCTTCGATGCGATCTCCAGGTTGATGAAGATCGTCCCGGTGCACATCTGTCGAGATTATTTCGGCGTCGAGATCGACGATGAATCCGAATTCGCCGACTGGGCGATCGCGCTGAGTGCGCTGTTCTTTTCGGACCCGACGGCGAGCCCCGTCATGCGCGAACTCGCAGTGGTGGCGGGCGACCGTCTTCTCAAAGTCATCGATCGCTCCATCCAGTCGGCCAGGGACCGGGGCTTGAAGGCCGAGCAACCGCTGGCGAGGCTGGTTGTCCAGATGGATCAGGGCCGCCTGTCGCGGGACGACCTCAATTCGATCATGCTGGGCATGATCGCCGGCTTCGTCCCGACCAATGTGTTGGCCGCCGGCAATTGCCTCGACGTGATCCTGTCGCGGCCCGACGCACGGCAGGCTATCGATGCCGCATTGGCCGAAAACGATACCGCCAAGCTCGACAGGGCCGTCCTTGAAGCCATGCGCTTCAAGCCGATCTGGGTCGGCCCCTGGCGCTACACGGCCCGCGACGCGATCATCGGCAAGGGTACGCGCCGCGAGCGCCTGGTGAAGGCCGGCACGGTGGTGATGCCGGCGACGCTGTCGGCGATGTTCGATGCCGACGCCGTGCAGAACCCGGACCAGTTCGACACATCGCGCCCGCATCGCGACTACATGGTGTTCGGCCACGGCATTCATCAGTGCATCGGCGCCGAGATCGCCAGGATCCAGATCGGCGAAAGCCTGCGCGCCCTGTTCCAGAAGCAGGGCGTGCGCCGCATGCCCGGCAAGGCCGGGCGCATGACCCGCATCGGCGCCTATCCCGAAACCCTCAAGGTCGATTTCGAACGGGCAGAACTCTGCCGCACCGTAACGCAGTCTATGGTGACGGTGGTCTGCCCGGTCACCCGGTCCGCGTCGCTGGATGCTGTCCGCGACAAGGTTGCCAGCCTCGGCAACCCGGCCGTCGAAGAGATCCGCACCGCGCTCGACATTGCCGGCACCGTCCACTTCACCAGCCTGACCGTGGTCGGCACCGGCGAGATCGGCGCTGATTCCGGTCAGGAAAAAGGAGCTCTGGTTCTCGAGATTTCCGGTGACGGCAGCATCGACGATGTCATCGATGCGGTCACGCACGCCATCGGGCACCGGCTGCGGCCGATCTTCAAGGATGTCTGCGATCTGCGCGATGGCGGCGCATTGAACGATTTCCTGCGCAAGCACAATGTCGACATATCGCCGTCCTTCGGCAGCAATGCCGGACTGGTGTTTTCGGGCACGCCGGGGCACTCGGTCCAGCGTATCAAGGCCGAGCAGCAGCTTTTCGAAGCCGTGCGCGACATCGTCGAGCGGCCACGCAAAGGCGCCGGCAACGCTCCTGCCGTGCTCGCTGAAGTTCGCCAGCATGTCCAGTCATTAGGGACGTTTGCCTGGGCGTTCGAGCCGGCCGAGAGCCTGCTGGAAAAGCCGCCGGGTCATTGGGGCCGTGCCCTGATGACGACGTTGCTGGTACCGCCGGTCTTCGTCACGGTGGCGATCATCTGGGCTGCTTGCTGGTACATGACCTACGGTGTGGTGTTCGGCAGATCTATCGACATCAGTTCCCAGGAAATCTCCTTCACCGCCATAGCCGTAGCAATCACCTCACTTCTGTTGTCGGGACTTGGAGTGTTGGTGGCAGCGGCGCTGCTGGCGTTTTCGTGCTTGCTGGCGCTGCGACGCCGCGAGGACAGGGATCGGCCGGAAAGCACATCGATCGGCATATCTGAATTGAACGCGATACTCGTCAAGGAGGGCCACGCGGCACAAAACCATCTGACTGCGATTTCGACGATGAAGGCCGGCATTCTGCGGCGGCTGGCGCTCAGGTTTTCCTTCTACCTGATCTCGATAGCTGCCCAGAAGGTATTCAAGCCAGGCTTCCTCAACACAATCAACACCATCCATTTCGCCCGCTGGATACTGCTGCCCGGCTCCAACCGATTGATGTTCTTCTCCAACTACGGCGGCAGCTGGGAAAGCTATCTTGAGGACTTCATCGCCAAGGCGTCCGCTGGCCTGACCGGCGTGTGGAGCAACACCGTGGGCTATCCACGCACACGATGGCTGTTCCTGGACGGCGCGCGCGACGGCGATCGTTTCAAGCGCTGGGCGCGGCGCCAGCAGGTGCCGACCCTGTTCTGGTACTCCGCCTATCCCCAAATCAACACAGAGCGCATCCGGATCAATTCCCGGGTCAGGCGCGGCATTGCTTCCGCCGTCGGCAACGAGGCGCGCGACTGGCTGAGCTTGTTCGGTTCGCTACGGCGCCCGGCGAGCGAAACAACCACCGTTCAAAAGACCACTTCGCTGCTGGCCAATATCAGCTCTGCCTTTCCGGCGCCTCTCGAACAGCAGCTGGAAACCGGCGAGATCCAGTCCATCTTCTTCGGCCCGCTCGGCCCGCTCGCTTATTCGCATATGCTTGCGATCCGGGTGCCGGACAAGTTGCCGGCGCCCAAGCGCAGAGCCTGGCTCGATTTCGTTGTCGAGCAGACGAGTTTCGGCGAAGGCAGGCCCGCCGGGCGCGCTATGATAGTCGCCTTTGGTCCCGGTGGCCTGCGGCAGTTTGGGCTCGACGAGGGTGTGGAGGGCGATCCACTGGAAACATTTCCGATCGCCTTTCGCCATGGCATGGGCAATCCCGAGCGTGGGCGCATACTGGACGACCGAGGCCGCGACGGCCCGGACGAATGGGAGTGGGGGTCGTTGGAGAACCCTGTGGACCTGGTCATCGTCTGCTATGCCGAAGACCCGGGACGGTTGAAGACCGAGATTGCCACAGTGAGACGAAAGACGACCGGTGCAGGCATGAAGGTCGTCGCCGAACTGCCGCTCGCCGTAAACCGGGGTCCGACCGACACGAATACGAAATCGTCCGACGGGGCAAAGCGTGACGATCGATCGGAACGTGGGCCAGCCTACGAGCATTTCGGTTTCGCGGACGGGATTTCGCAGCCGATTGTCCGGGGCACGACCCGCGCCAGCAGGGGCGCCGCGCCCATGCATCTGGTCGCGCCCGGCGAGTTCCTGTTCGGCTATCGTGATGAGCATGGGTTCTATCCAGCCTCGCCCTCGGTAAGCGCATCACGCGATCGGACCGGAATCCTTTCGCAGGTGCGCCGTAGCCGGCTGATTCCGGGCCTGCCGCCACCGCCGCGCGATTTCGGGCGCAACGGTTCATTCCTCGTTATTCGCCAGTTCGAGCAGCACGTCGACGTCTTCAACAACTACTGCAAAAAGGCTGCAGCCTTGGTCGCGAGCCAACTCGGCAACCAAGCCATCACGCAAGACTGGATTGCCGCCAAGATGCTCGGCCGCTGGCAGAACGGAAGCTCGCTGGTGCGCAACCCGGATCATCCGGGACGCGTCATCGACAACAACTTCGCCGCTGGCGCCGAGGATCCGCAAGGCCATCGCTGCCCGCTTGGTGCCCACATTCGCCGTTCCAACCCACGCGACTCGCTGGGTGAGGACCGCGATACGCAGATCAATATCGGCAAGCGCCATCGTATCCTGCGGGTCGGCCGCACCTATGAGAAGCAGGACGGCAAGAATGGCAAGGTCGAAAAGGGGCTGCTGTTCATGTGCCTCAACGCCGACATAGAGCGCCAGTACGAATTCATTCAGCAGACCTGGGTTTCGTCGGCCACGTTCCAGGGCCTCGTCGCTGAAAAGGACCCGACGATTGGTTCGCGCGGCGGCGATGGCAGGTTCACCATTCCGTCATGGGAAAAGGTCACGACGCTCCGTGACATGCCGCAATTCGTCACCACCAAGGGGGGTGGGTATTTCTTCATGCCCAGCCGCTCGGCGTTGCGATATCTGATTTCGCGGCTCTGATTCGGCGTCAGTCGTCGTCCTGCGATTCGGCGATATGGCGCAGCGCCCCGGTGTCGGTAATGCGCAGGCCGCCGCGTTTGATGGCAATGAACGAGCGGTTGCGCCAGTCGTTGAGCGTCTTGTTGACGGACTCGCGCGTGGCGCCGAGGAACTCTCCGAGTTCCGATTGCGAGATCGGAATCCAGCCGGCGCTGTCGGCCATCACCTTGGCCAGGAAGACCAGGCGTTTGGCGAGCCTCGCCTCGATGCCGAAGAAGGCCTGGTCGCCGAGTTCGCCGCTGACCCAGCGCAGCCGGGCGCACAGAAGTTCGATCATCGCGCGTGCCAGCGGTGGATTTTTCTCAATGCGATCAAATAGTTGTGTCCTGCTGAGCGAAACCAGCTCGCAAGCGGTCAGGCAGATGGCGGTGGCGGTGCGTGGCCGCCCGTCAAGCGCGCCGATCTCGCCGACGAGGCTGCGCGACAGCTCGATATTGGCCACCAGCTTCTGCCCGCCGGGCGAATAGATCGAGATTTCCACCGTGCCGCTCATGACCCCGTAGATCCGGTCGGCGGCATCTTCCTGAACGAACAGATGCTGGCCGGCGGCGTAGCGCTCGGCCTTGCAGCCGCTGAACAGGATATCGAACAGCTTTGGATCGATGCGTGCCAGCCGCGGCAGATCGTTTCTGTCGTTGGGGCCGCCAAAAGCCATGTTCCAAATTCCCAATTGCCGCAATCGGCGAAGTTTAAGGGCCGAAGTCTAAGGCAAGAGTGCACCGCGTCAAAGGCCGGCGTTCATCCCTTGCGATTACGCCTTCTAGTCTAAAGGCAGTGGTCGCGCCCAGTGCCTGGCTCGTGCCGGGCGGAAAGCCGTCTGCACGCGCGGCGGGAGGAGCCGCGCGTGCAGGCGCCAACTGATTAAAATGGTTAGGTGATAAAATTTCTGTAAAACCGAGCGGCCGCAATGGCCTTTCCGCCTGTTGCGATAGCTGGGCGCAAACAGCGTGAGCGTCTGTGACGGAGATCACATACGGCATCGCTGAAATAATGCGAGCGTCATACATCGCGCGAGCGACTGCGGGCAAACAGACATGCCGACGTTGCGCTCCGGTCATCTTCGACGCGAGTTGATTTGTTTCCTTGCCTGCCGGTCAGAATTGCACCAGTCTAAAATGGGGCAATACAGTTCTTTACTTGGACAGAACCTTTGGGGGCGACTATGCCGGTCAGCAGAGAGCAGCGAATCCGTCAATATCTCGATCTCGTCACCGGGGGCGAGGGGACTGAATCGGTCCTCGGCAACGTGGAGACGATGGCAGGCGGCGCTCTGGAATCCCTTGCGCCTGCGGAAGCCGGCAAGGCGGAGGCGGCGTTTGAATCGGCGCGCGCTGGCATGGAGAGCCTCGCGCGGGGCGCCGAAGTCGCGCCCGAGCAGCTTTCCGATCTGGAAGCCATAATCATCCCGGAGTTGCGACCGGTCTATGACATCAAGGATGGCACCTTTACGACGCTGACTTTCGACGGCGCTCCGACACCTGGCCATTCGCTGTGGACGAAGCTTACCAGCGAGGCCGCATCGAAGCAGCGCATCGAAGCCGCCCTGCCGGCGATCGGGCGTATCGAACTGTTGTGGAACACCAATATCCCTTACGGCGGCACGGGCTTCGTCGTCGGCCGCAACCTGTTGATGACCAATCGTCATGTGGCGCAGATATTTGCGGACGGCCTTGGCGACCGCAATCTGCAATTCATCAACGGCCGCGCCGCCGGCATCGACTTCAAGCGCGATTCGGCGGCGGGAAACGTCTTCAAGATCCGCAATGTCCGGATGATCCATCCCTATTGGGACATGGCGATCCTCGAAGTCGAAGGCCTGCCCGACAACATCACGCCGCTGTCGCTCGCGGTCGCCGACGCGCGCGATATGCTGCGCCAGGAAGTCGTCGCCATCGGCTATCCCGCGTTCGACAATCGCAACGCGGTCGATGTCCAGAACGAGCTCATGCGCAATCGTTTCCAGGTCAAGCGCCTGCAACCGGGCATGCTGCAGGGCGGCTTCGATACGGAGAGTTTCGGCAAGATCGTCAGCGCGGCGACACATGATTGCTCGACCACTGGCGGCAACTCCGGCACCGCCATGATCAACCTCGCCACCGGCGAGGTCGTGGCGCTGCATTTCGCCGGCCGCTATCTCGAGCGCAACTACGCCGTGCCCACCGGCGCGCTCGCCAAGGACCAGCGTGTCGTCGACCTCGGCCTCAATTTCGCCGGCGCCGCCAGCGGCGGCCCCAACGATTGGGGCGCATGGTGGAACAAGGCGGACAGTGGGTCGCCGGCCGAGGGCGTAAACCTGGTTGAAGTCGGCGGCGTCAAGCAGATCCCGGGCGTCGCCACCCAGACGCCTTCATCCGGAGGCGTCGTCGTTTCGCCGGGCGGCAGCGTCACCTTCGAAGTGCCGTTGCGCATCACCGTCTCGCTCGGCGCAACGCCTGCCCATGAAGCGGTCACGGAATCGGTCGAACTCGAAGCGGCCAAGCCGACCCCTCCAGGCGGCGCATTCGTTCCCAAAACGGTCGCGGACTATGCCGGCTATAAGGGCTACGACGAGAAATTTCTCTCTGGCGGCACTAAACTCGCACCGGTCATTGTGCCCATGCCTGAGGCCACCGACCTCTCCGTGCTGGCGCCACTTAGGGACGGGGGCACGCGGCTGGACTACCAGAATTTTTCGCTCAAGATGCACGCCAAGCGGCGGCTGGCGCTGTTCACCGCCTCCAACGTCACCGAGGAGAGCAACCTGCGCGAGCCGGAAAAGGGCCGCAACTATTCGCGCGGCGGCCTGTTCAGCGAGCGCTGGTTCCCGGATCTGCGGCTCGACGACAAGTACCAGATCCCCGACGTCTTCTACACCCAGGATCAGGGCGCCTTCGACAAGGGCCATATCGTCAGGCGCGATGACGTGGCCTGGGGCAGCACCTTCGAGCTGCTGCTCAGGGGCAATGTCTGCTCCTTCCATGTCACCAACTGCTCGCCCCAGGTCGAAGGCTACAACCGCTCCGACAGCGGCGAGAAGAACTGGGGCGATCTTGAGAACCACGTCCTGTCGGAGGCGGCGAGCGAGCGGCTTTGCGTCTTCGCCGGGCCGGTCCTCGCCGAAGACGACCGGACCTTTGCCGGCAAGGGTCCCAAAGGCACCAGTCTTCGCGCGCTAGTGCCGCGCCGCTTCTGGAAGGTGGTGGTCGCCCGCGTCAGTGACGGCATCGCCAGTTATGGCTTCGTGCTCGAACAGGATCTGTCGGACACGCAGCTTGAGTTTGCCGTCTCCGAAGAATTCATCGGCGCCATGTACCCGCTGACCGAAATCTCCGAAATGACCGGCGTCAGCTTCGACCAGTCGCTGATCGACGCCGACCAGTACGAAACGGTTCGCGGCACCGAAATTGCGATGCGGGCGGGATCACGCAAGCGGAAGAAGAAGGCTTAGGGTCGGAGGGAATCCCATGACCGAATGGACGCAATCCGAACTGAACAGTCTCAACCGCATCCTCGCCAACCTCTACCCGATGATCGGCGACGGCGTGCGTGTTGCCAAAGGTGTCGGTCTTTCGACGGCCCAGATCGCCTTTGACAACAAGGCGATCAACAACTGGTTTGCGATTGTCCAGCGCGCAAAGCAGGAGACCAGGGCCGACGACCTCGTCGCCTTTGCACTCGAAGAGAATCCCGGCGACCAGGCACTGCTGCAGGCAAAGCAGCACGCCCCGCCGCCGCCGGTCGAAGGCCCCGCGACCGCCAATTGGAGCGGCGCGACGGCGCCGGCCCAGCTCGAAAAAATCCTTGGCGACAAGAGCACGCTGGTGCCGATCAGCTATCTCGAACTCGGCCTTGTCAGGGCAAGATCGGTGGTGCGCATCAAGCGTGCGGATGGCAGCTCCGGCACCGGCTTCATGACCACCGGCGGGATCCTGATCACCAACAACCATGTGTTGCCTGACGATGCCTCATTGGCCGGCACGGTGGTCCAGTTCAACTATCAGCGCACCGTTGCCGGGCTCGACGCGCCGCTCGATCAGTTCGACATCGACACCGCCGTGCCTCTTCGTACCTCCAAGGACAATGATTGGTCCGCCGTCCGCATCAAGCGCGATGCCTCCAAATGGGGCGAGTTGGAATTGAAACCCATGACCGTCAAGGCCGGCGACCATGTCAACATCATCCAGCATCCCGGCGGTGCGCAGAAACAGATTTCGTTCGTCGCCAATGTCGTGGCCTTCGTCGGCGGCGGCCGCGTCCAGTATCTCACCGACACACTGCCGGGTTCGTCGGGCTCGCCGGTCTTCGACACCGACTGGAACCTGATTGCGCTGCATCACAGCGGAGGCTGGCTCACCGAGCCCAACGCGCCTACCAAAAGCACATATTATCGCAACGAAGGCATTGCGATCGACACCATCATCCAAGACCTCGCGGCCAAGCCTGTGTAGATGGTGAGCTATGCAGACCGATGGCGCAGCTCGATGCGCGGCGATTTGGGACTACGGCATGTAAATTTTTTCGGATGTGACGGTTTATAACGCCACACACCAAACACCAGGGAGTTCAGAGATCAGCGCCTATTTCGACCTCAGGCTTCAACTGGCTGATCTCTACCCATTGCCTCCCGATTGGTTGCAGGTAACCAAGGACGCTGGGATCGTCGCTGGCGCCATCAACCTCCAGGGCGCGGCGCTCACAGTCTGGTTCAACATCCTCGACTATGCCTTGACCAAGAAGCTGTCGCAGCCGCTGATGAACACTGTCGTTCGGCAAAATCCGCAATGCGCCGCAATATGCAAAGCCTATCTGGATGAACTTGCCGCGGGCGAGAAACCGACGCCCGAACTGCCTGGCCTGACCACCGACGATCGGGTCAACACCGCGCTCGCAGGCTTCAACGCCGTCAACCAGCAGCCCAAGGACATTCAGGCGCAACTCGCCGCTGGCGATGGCCTCACCACCGTCGCCAGCCAGATCGATGTCCTCAAGACCTACAAGGACCTGCATGACCACCTGCAGAGCTTCCAATATGGCATCGGCAGCTTCCAGACCTTGCTGGTCGCCGCCCGCGACATGGGGGCCGACCTGGAACAGGTCCGCGTCCTGCGCAATTTCCTCAAAATATTGAAGCTCTTCTGTGTCTCGATCGGAGAGTCGGTCATGGAGCTGCCGGCGGGGCCGGCGCTTCACGATATCGAGCAGGCCTGGCTCGACGACCTCAAGGCGGCTGCGATCAAGTTGCAGGCTGCCATCGATAACAAGTCTCCGGACGCCTACGACGCGCTGTTTGACGTGCGCACCGTGCTGCGCGTCGTGCCTTCGCGGCTCAACCAGCAGATTTTCGTTACCGCGAAGAATCTGCCGTTCGGGCTTCTTGCCACCGGTCTCGACACGATAGCCGGCAAGCTTCCAGCAGGTGCCCCGGATGTTCCTTTGATAAAGGCTGCGCATGATGCGATCATGGTGCTGTCGTCGACCATCTATGCGCGCGTCGTCGAGCATAAGCTCTGGCAGGACGTCGACAACAAGCTGGCCAGCCTCACCGACATGATCGAGCCGATAGAAGAGGGCGCCGCGGCGGACAAGTCGCTGCCGTTCCAGTTTTCGCCGCTGTGGCGAAACCTGGAAGTGAAGGTCAAGGTTCTTGCCGATCTCGATCCCAATGGCGCCTGGCGAACGACGCTCGTCGACTACTCCACCGACGTCAACGACCAGCTATCGCGCGAGACCGTCGATACCGCCTTCATTCTTGCCTTCGAAGCCTATCGGGACGAGGCCCAGCAACGCTTCGTCCAGGTCGATCTGGCGCTGAAAACGGAATGCGCCTCGATCGTCCGCGTCAGCACGCCTTTGCATAAGATCATTGAGGACCTGGGGCCATGAGCGATGAACTTGCGACAGGCACGGAGACCGAAACTCCGGCCGACTTTATTTCGCTGAGCGACATCCGGATCGCACATCTCGAGCTGATGCGCATCGCCAGCAGCAATGAAGCCGTCGACCCATCGATGAGCCGCAGCGACAAGGCCGGCGCCGAGACGACGGAAGCCAGCATCGACAACACGGCCCCCGATGCGCAGGCCATCCGCGACTTCCTGGCCAAGGCACGGCGCGCCGGCAGCACCATCGCGCGGGAATCCGACCGGCGCGCGGCGCAGCGCATACTCGATTATTGGTCCGCCGAACTGGTCACGCGGCCGGGCATCACCTCAGCCGACGTCAGCCCGGCGCGGCTCGCGTCTTTCGCAGGTGGCGGTGGGCTCGAAACAACAGAGCCAATTGCCGTCGCGGTTGACTCCGAATCGGCATCGCGTGAAATCAACGATTCAGGAACGGTCGCCATCGCCGTTCCTGAATCAATGGCCGTCGCGACCAAAGACGGTGCCGAATCCGGCGACGGCTTCGCATCGGACGACGAACTGAGTTCGGACGAGCTGACCGAGCGCTTTCGCATTCGCGTGGCCGCCCAGGCGCGGCAATGGAAGAACACCGGCTATCCCGGCTATCTCCTGCGCGGCGAAGCGCTGAAGGAGGCGGCGGAGCTGCCGCAGGGGCCGGACATCGCCGAGTTCGTCGAGGCGAGCGCCAAGGCGGAGACCGACAGCCAGAAGCAGCGCGATCGCAGCAAGAATATATTGATCGCGCTGTTTGCCATCCTGGCCGCGATCCTTGGGGCAACCACCTATTTCGCCTACGTCCAGAGAAATGACGCTGTTGACGCGCGCAAGGATGCCGAGACGACGGCCAGTGAGGTCGCAAAGCTCAATGGAAAGCTTTCCACCGCCCTTGAAAAGACGGAAGACGCACGCCAGCGAGCCGAGGCTGCACTTGCCGTTGCCGAGAAGAAGGCGGAAGACGCCGCCAAGACGCTGGCCGAGCAGCAAGCCACGCAGGCCACTTTGCGATCCGCGATCTTGCTTGTGGTCGAACAGCTCAAACTCGGCAGCGTGTCCCTGGACAAGTTGGCGCCCGATTTGCGACAGGGGGTGCTGGTCGAGCTGGCCGGGCAGGTCAAAAGCGGCGAGGTCGCGCTCGACCAATTGCCGGCGCCGCTGCGCGCCGCGCTTGAACCGCTGCTTGGCAAAGACATAGACAAACAGCCTAACGTTCTTTCGGGATACAAGGTCGATTTCATAGGGGCCACGATCGGCTTGCCCAGGATAACCGACGACCTGGCCAACGACGCCGTGGCGCCGCCGCTTGATTACATCAACTACTCGCTGGTCATGGGCCGAACTCATCGCATGGCCATCTATTCGGCCGTCAACCTGGATCGGTCGCAGAGGTTGCCGCTGCAATTCACCGCCAGCAGACTGAAACCCGACAGCCGATTGTCGGTCGACTACCAGCCTCGTCCCAACTGGTACTTTCGCGCGGACCGGCCCTGGCTGGCGGCGCGATTTGCAAGTGCCAGCGACATCGCCTGGGGTCCGGAGTTCGCCGGCGATCCGGCAACGGCGGCGCTCAAGCTGGCGCAGTATGCCTCTTTCCTGCCAAACACGATGCCGCAGCCGCGTACTTTCTACGGCAGCCGATGGGTGCCGCTCGAAAACTGGGTTCGCTCGCAGCACAATCCGCTCGCCAATCGGGTGACCATCTTCAGTGGTCCTGTCTTCCGGCCCGCGGACCAGCCGGTCGACGGCGTGCCGGTCCCTTATGCCTATTGGAAGCTCGCGGTGTCCTCGGTGTCGGCGGCCGTGAAGGGAGAGGTGAGGGAGCCGGAATTTGAGGTCGATGCGTTCTTCATTCCAGCCGACGCTACGGGGGCGTTCAACGTCGAGCAGTATCGGCTCCCGGTTGCCGAGCTTGAAAGGCTCACGAGCCTCAATTTCGACCCTCTCATCGAATGGACGGATTCACTGAAGAACCGCGGCCCCAATGGAACCGCGGCCGACGAACTGGCGGCTCGCGTCAAGCTGCTCGACGGCGCAAATGATGCACTGCGCGGTGACCTGATTGCCGTCCTCGAAGACGCAGACCTTCCGGTGGTCGAACGGCAGAAGATCGTCGCTGCTCTCGTCGAGATGGCCGGCCTGCAAAGCATAAGCGGGCTGACACCGGCGGGGCGCCGCAACGTGCTTGAGACCCTGCTTGGGGTACCGCCTGAATTGTGGGAACGCCCGGACTGGCTGGCTGTGTTTGCCGGCGCGCGCCGGGCGGTTGCCGATCTCGCCCTTTCGGCAGCCGACGGCCAGACTGTTATCGGTGAGCAGGATCGCAACGCACTCAACACGCTGAAGGACCGGCTGCGTATCCAGCAGAGCCCACAGACGGTTTACGTCCAGTTCGCCGGCATGGCGCGCGAGGACGCCGGGGCGCTTTCCGCAAAAATGCGGGCCTTGGGCTGGGGCATTCCAAACCCTGGCGAAGAACGTGTCGCCGCTGCCGCCGGCAAGAACGAAGTTCGCTACAACCCCTACAACGACGCCGACCGTGGCGCCGCCGAACTGCTGGCCGCCGACCTCACGGTTGCCGCTGGCCGACTGATGACAGCCCGTGCGGTGCCGATCATCAAGGCCAACACATTGGAGATATGGACCAGCATATAGAAACACTGAAGGCCCGAGCGGGGCGAAGACAAGGGCGCGTAAAAAAGCCGCGATGCGCCGCTCACTATCGTCGCGACAAATACGGGCTGTTCTCACTCCAGAGGTTTTTACATGCGCACGCGTCACGCCGTCATGCTTGCACTTTCCGCGCTTTGCATTCCAGCCGTCTCCATGCCGCTGCAGAAAGCCAACGCGCTGGAGCCTGAAAAATACACGGTCTATTGCGCCAACGATCACATCGAGGTTTCGTTCTGGGATCTCGAGCAGATGAAGGTGCGCAACGGCTCCGATGTCTGCCAGTTCCAGAGCTACACGAGCTACTCAAGCGCCTTGAACTTCGCGCAGAAGAATTTTGGTGGGGAAGGGGCGAGTTGCAGCTGCTAGGAGTGCTGGCTTGGAGTGCGCTGTTCAGGGAAAGAAAATGGTGGGCGATGCAGGGATTGAACCTGCGACCCCACCCGTGTGAAGGGTGTGCTCTCCCGCTGAGCTAATCGCCCGCTCGTTGCCCGAAGGCCAAGCGAGCCGCGATATAAGGGAGGCAGGGTTGTGAAGTCAAGGCGATGCGCCGGCCTTCTGTGCCTGAAATAGGCGAGGGCAGGCGCTGCCGCGCAATCGCCCGTTTCGCTCAGCCGGCCGCAGCTGCAATCAGCCGTTCCGCCAGGTCGAGCGTCAGCGCGTCGAAATGCGAAATCACCGCCGACGGCTCGAATTCTCTGACATGGCGGTCGGTGTAGCCGAAATCGACGGCGACCACCGGAATGCCGGCTGCCTTGGCGGTGTCGATGTCGGTCTGCGAATCGCCGACCATCAGCGCATGATGCGGATCGCCGCCGGCGAGCCGGATGGTCTCGGTCAGATGGCGCGGGTCGGGCTTGCGGAAGGCGAACGTGTCCTGGCCGGCGATCGCGGCGAAATGCTTTGTCAGGCCGAGCGCCTCGATCAGCGCTTTCGAATTCGCCTCATATTTGTTGGTGCAGATGGCGAGCAGATAGCCGGCCTTCTCGAAGCGGGCGATGGCTTCGACGACACCGGGGTAGGGGCGCGACTTGCCGGGGATGTTGAGTGTGTAGTGGTCGAGGAACACCTTCAGCAGCCTGTCGTGCTCCTCCACCGCCAGCGATTTCTGCTGCGCGGTATGCGCGCGCTCGATCATCACCCGTCCGCCCTGGCCGACAAAACGCCGGAAGCCGGCCTCGTCGACAGCGGCAAGCTCGCTGGCGGCAAGGCTGTGGTTGAGGCTGTCGAGCAGATCCGGCGCCGTGTCGATCAGCGTCCCGTCGAGGTCGAACACGATGATCGGTTGGGTCATGGCCTGTCCTGTGGCTGATGCATTGCAGGCAGGCGATAGCGGCTGCGCTTCTTTCAGGCAAGCCGGTGCGAGCCAAAGTCTTTGACCCTGCGGGCAAAAGTGCTAGGAGCGCGCATCCAGAAAAATCAGAACCAAGCCAAACCCCTGGGGCGAGCATGGATGCGAGGCAGTTGAAAGTCGAGGCCGCGCGGGCAGCCCTTGCCCATGTCAGCGACGGCATGCGCATCGGCATCGGCACCGGGACGACGGCCGACGAATTCGTGCGGCTGCTGGCCGAAAAGATCGCCGCGGGCTTGACCGTCATCGGCGTGCCGACGTCGGAGCGCACTGCAGCCCTTTGCCGCGAACTTGGCGTGCCGCTGTCGACGCTTGAGGAAACGCCCGAGCTCGACCTTACCGTCGACGGCGCCGACGAGATCGACGCGGCGCTGACACTGATCAAGGGCGGCGGCGGCGCGCTGCTGCGCGAGAAGATCGTCGCGGCGGCATCTCAGCGCATGATCGTCATTGCCGATCGCTCGAAGATGGTCGACACCCTTGGCCGGTTTCCCTTGCCGATCGAAGTCAACCAATTCGGCCTGTGCGCGACCGAAATCGCGGTCGCGGCAGCGGCCAAAAGTCTCGGCCTTTCCGGCCCGGTTACATTGAGGATGACGGGGGGCCAGCCTTTTGTTACAGACGGCGGCCATTTTATCCTCGATGCATCTTTTGGCCGCATTCCGGATACAAGAGCGCTTTCTAATGCTCTCCATGCCATTCCTGGTGTGGTCGAGCATGGTCTTTTCATCGGGCTGGCGTCAGCGGCCATCATCGCCGGCGGCGACGGCATCCAAACAGTCCATGCCGCCCGAAAACCAGGGAGTTCTACCGATCATGATGTTGCATAACCGGGTTCGCAATCTTTGCGCCGTTCTGGCGGCTTCGGCCGTTTTCGCCTTCTCTTCCCCGGCGTTCTCGCAGGAGATCACGGAATCGCATCTGAAGGCGGCACGGGCGGCGGTCACGGCAATCCACGCGACCGACTCGTTCGACAACATCCTGCCGCAAGCAGCGGCCTCGCTCGAGCAGCAGCTCATCCAGAAGAACCCTGATATGCAGGAGCTGATCGGCAAGACCGTCAGCGAGAAGGCACTGGCGCTGGCCTCGCGCCGTGCCGATCTGGAGAAGGAAGCAGCGCTCGCCTATGCCAAGGTGTTCTCCGAGAAGGATCTCACCGACATCGCCGCCTTCTACAATTCCGATGCCGGCAAGAAGCTGCTCGACAACGGCCCCAACGTGACGCGCGAACTGGTCAAGGCCGCCGACATCTGGCAGAACGGCCTGGCGCGCGATCTCGCCCAGCAGGTCGGCGAAACGCTGGCAGCAGCCGCGAAGGCCGCTGCTCCGGCCGCGCCTGCGCCGGATAACGCAACTGCCCCCGCCGATGGCGCTGCACCTGCCGACGGCGATGCGCCCGCAGACGGTGACCAGCCGGAAGCGCCGAAGAACTAAGACGTCTGATTTCGCCACCGGCATCCTTGCCGCTGGACCAGAAAGCTCGGTGGAAACCGGGCTTTTCTTTTGGCTTCATGCGGCCTACCTGTCGCAAACATTTCCTGAGGCAAGGAACAGCAGCATGGCCGGTTACGACTACGATCTCTTCGTCATCGGCGGCGGCTCCGGCGGGGTGAGAGCGGCGCGCGTGGCGGCAGCGCTCGGCAAGCGTGTCGGCATCGCGGAGGAATACCGCTATGGCGGCACCTGCGTCATCCGTGGCTGCGTGCCGAAAAAACTCTATGTCTATGCCTCGCAATTTCCCGAGCATTTTGCCGACGCCGCCGGCTATGGCTGGACGGTGCCGGAGGCGAGCTTCGACTGGCCGACGCTGGTCGCCAACAAGGACCGCGAGATTGCCCGTCTGGAAGCGATCTACGAAAAGAACGTGAAAGGCGCCGGCGGCGAGACGTTCCACTCGCGCGCCATGCTGGTCGACCCGCATGTCGTGCATCTCCTGGGCGATGACCGCACCGTCACCGCCGACCAGATCCTGATCGCCACCGGCGGCCGGCCGGCGCCGCACCCGGCGCTGCCCGGTCACGAGCATTGCATCTTTTCCAATGAGGTTTTCGACCTCAAGCAACTGCCGAAGGCGATCATGATCGAGGGCGGAGGCTACATCGCCGTCGAATTCGCCAATATCTTCCATGGCTTGGGCGTCGACACCACGCTGGTCTATCGCGGCAAGGAGATACTGTCACGCTTCGACATGGACCTGCGGCACATGCTGCACGAAACCATGGAAAAGAAGGGGATCAAGATCCTCTGCCACGCCGTGTCGGAATGGGTCCGCAAACGGCCGGACGGCAGGCTGGATGCGTTGGTCACCGGCGGCAAGGTACTGACGATCGACCAGGTCATGCTCGCCATCGGCCGCCTCCCAAACACCGAGAATATGGGCCTGGAAGGCGTCGGTATCGAGCTCGGCATAACCGGCGCCATCGTTGTCGACCAGTATTCCCGCACCAACATCGACAACATCTGGGCGATCGGCGACGTCACCAACCGCGTGCAGTTGACGCCTGTGGCGATCCACGAAGCCATGTGCTTCATCGAGACCGCATTCAAGGGCAATCCGACCGCGCCCGACCACGACACCATTCCGACCGCCGTCTTCTCACAGCCGGAGATCGGCACCGTCGGGCTGTCCGAGGACGATGCCGTCAAGCGCTACTCCGATATCGAAATCTACCGCGCCACATTCCGGCCGATGCGGCACACGCTGTCGGGCCGCGACGAAAAGATGCTGACGAAGCTGGTGGTCGATGGCGCCACGCGAAAAGTGCTCGGCGCGCACATCCTCGGGCCGGACGCCGGCGAGATGGCGCAGTTGCTCGGCATTCCGCTGAAGGCCGGCGTCACCAAGGATGATTTCGACCGCACCATGGCCGTCCACCCGACGGCAGCGGAGGAACTGGTCACCATGTACAAGCCTACCTACCGCGTGAAGAACGGCGTGCGGGTCGATTGACGCCCGCGCGCTCGATCTTGAAGAACCCCCCATGGCAGCCGCTGTTGCCACCGAGATGGGAGCCTGAAGCTTATTACAACAAAGTGCCGCGCAGGATGACCAGCGCCACCGAGAAATAGATCACCAGGCCGGTGACATCGACCAGCGTGGCGACGAACGGCGCCGAGGCGCTCGCCGGATCGAAGCCGATCCGTTTCAGCGCGAACGGCAGCATCGACCCCGACAGCGAGCCGAAGGTGACGATGCCGACGAGTGCTGCCCCCACGGTCGCCGCGATCAGCGGCCAATGCGGCCCATAATCGTAGAAGCCCATATATTGCCAGAGCGCGATGCGGCAGATGCCGACCACGCCAAGCATGGCGCCGAGCACGAAGCCGGTGGGCAATTCGCGCAACGCCACCCGCCACCAGTCGCGAAGGCCGATCTCGCGCAGCGCCAGCGCGCGAATGACGAGCGAGGTCGCCTGCGAACCGGAATTGCCGCCCGAGCTCATGATCAGCGGGATGAACAGAGTGAGCACGATCGCTTTTTGCAGTTCGCCTTCATAGCTTTGCATGGCATTGGCGGTCAGCATCTCCGAGATGAACAGCGCGCACAGCCAGCCGCCGCGCTTCTTGATCATGGCGAGAAAGCTCATCTTCATGTAGGGCTCGTCGAGCGCCTCCATGCCGCCGAAGCGATGCGCGTCCTCGGTCGTCTCCTCGATCATGGTGTCGATGATGTCGTCGATGGTGACGATGCCGAGGATCTTGCCATGGTCGACGACGGGAACCGCGAGCAGGTCATATTTGGAGATCGTCTGCGCCAGTGTCTCGCGATCGGTCAGCGGCGTCACCGTCACCGGGGCGCGATCCGGCGCCACCGACAGGATCGGATCGTCCGGCTCGCCGGTGATCAGCCGGCGCAGGCCGGTCGAGCGCACCAGCACATGCGTGTCTGGATCGACGATGTAGATGGCGTAGACGGTCTCCCGCGTCCGCTCCACCTTGCGGATGTAGTCGAGCGTGCGCCCGACGGACCAGTCCGACGGCACGCTGACGAATTCGGTCGTCATGATCGAGGCGGCGCTGCCTTCGGGATAGCCGAGAATGGAAAGCAGCGTTGCCCGCAGCGGCGGGACCAACCCGCCGAGCAGCTCGGAGCGCGTCGGCTCATCCAGCTCTCGCAGGATATCGGCGGCGCGGTCGACCGACATGGCGGTCAGCAGCTTGCACGCCTTGGCGCGCGGCAGCGCCTCGGCCAGATCGGAGGCGCCGTCGAGTTCAGGCTGGTCGAAGATCTCGACCAGCCGCTCGAACGGCATTTCGCAAAGCAGTTCTATCGCGGTATCGCGAGCTTCCCGGTTCAGGGCCTCGACGACATCGGCGACGTGATCATTGGCAAGGATACGCGCGATAGCGACGGCATCGTCGCCCGCTACGACGGGGGTAAATTCGTTCATGGCTCACTCCTTGCCGTCCGGCGGGACGTGAGCCGTTAGAGGTCACATCGAGGCGGACGGCGGTTGCGTTCGACTACTGTCGCCATGCATGGCGCGGTGACCTTTCTGCTCGCAGGTTCGAGTTGGAATTCAGCGAGCGGGCGCAACATAGGAGCGCATCTTGGCGAGTCAATCGCGGGGGTGGCGGAAAACAGCCGGGAGCCGGCCCAATCGCGAGACTGTGATGATTATTGAAGGGGGAGGGAGCGAGTGCCCCGCCGCCAGTGGCGGAACGCGCTTCGGCGTGGCTGCTATTTCTGCTTCAGCCGGCGTGAAAAACGCATCCATTTGTCCTCGACCGGCCGCGGCTGCGTAAGGATGGTGGTGAGCTCGCGCGGAAGGTTCGGAACAAGCGGCCTCTTGGTGGCGACGCCGTCGGCGATCGCGACCACGCTATGGTAGAATTCCTCGCCCGAGGCCGAACGTGGCGGCACCGCCTCATGCATGATGCTGATCACCGTGACATCGGGACAGTTGTCCTTGATGGCCTGGTGGAAGGCGATCTTGCCATCCGGATCGAGCGCGCCGGTCGCTTCGTCGAGGAACAACAGTCCCGGTTGCTGCAGCACGATGCGGGCCACAACCAGCTTCTGCTTCTGGCCGCCGGACAGCAGCTGGTCCCAGATCTTTCCCTCGCGGCTTTCATCGGCCATGTGTTCGATGAAATCGCCAAGGCCGGCCTTGTGCAGGGCTGCCGCGACCTGCGCATCGCCATAGTCGTCCTCGGAGCCGGGCAGGCACACCAGCTGCTTCAGCGACACCTGCTGCAGCTTGACCTCCTGGGCGGCATAGAAGCTCCTCACACCGTCAGGGAAGACGATGGTGCCGCGGCCATAAGGCCACAAGCCGTTGATCGCCTTGATCAGCGAAGTCTTGCCGCAGCCGGATTCGCCCTTGAGGAATGCCCACTCGCCGCGCCGAAAGCGCAGATTGGCTGCGCTCAGGAACGGCGTGGCGTCTTCACCCTGATGCGCCAGTTCAAGCTTCTGGATGGTCAGGCCGAAGACCGGGTTCTGGCTGGCATAGTGGAAGTCGGAACGGCCGGTCTGGCTGTAGAATTCCTGCGGCTGTTGGACGTTCTCAATGGCGTGCGCCAACTCGATGACGCGCTGGCTGTTGGCCCGCAAGGTGGCGAGACTCGGCATGACATGGATGAACCAGGAACATTTGCTGATCAGCGCGTTGACCTGCTCGGAACCGGTTATGTAGCCCTTGAGGTCGACGCCGTTGTGGATGAACGGCACCAGACCAGGTCCGTAGGCGACAACTTTGGCCCCGACGAAATTATAGACCGATTCGAATCCCGCATAGAGGGTGTTGACGATGTTGAGCTTCGACCAGGTGGTATCGATATCGAGATAGAGCCGTCCATGTATCGTCTTTTGCACGTCTTCGCCTTGCGACGCCGACACATGGAAACTGCGGCGCAACAAAGTGATCAGCTCGCTGCGATAGGTGCCTTCGGCCTTCTGCATCCTGACGTTGAGCCACTCCAGCATTCCGCCGAGTTTGATCGCGATCCAGGTATTGACGGGCACGTAGATGGCAACCGCCAGCAGAGCGAGGACGGCGCTGCCATAGCTGCCGAGGGCATCCAGGCCTTTTACCTCCACGGAATTCGCCAGCAAAGCGCCGCCGACAAAATAAAGTGAGGTGAAGACGCCGAAGACACCTTGGGCAAGCCCGATGGCGCCGCCCGCCATGTCTTTGATGGATTCCTGCACGCGCTGATCGATGTTGTCGGGCGCTGGCGCATCTGGCGAGCCATTCTGAGCGTGGTAGTGAGTATGGTTGGTATCAAGCAGCGCCGCATTGAAACGCGCGTTCAACCAGGCGCGCCATTTGCGATGCAATGTCGCCGATACAAATTTGCAGGCGCCTATGATTCCCATGTCCTTGAACACGACCAGCAGCACAAGCAGGCCGGCATTGGTAAGCACTGATTCAAGGGGCGTGGTATTCGCGGCGTCGTGGAAAAAAGCGATTGAGGCTGCCAGTTCGCCCGCCAACACGGTAAACCAGACGTCGGCCTTGCTCGACAGGGCTATGATGAGTGCGAGGACGACGGTGAGAGCCCAGGCCTCTCTCCACCGGTCCGAGAACCAGTAGGCCCGCATCAATCCCCAGAAGGTCCGCATCGACGATACTGGCGTCAGGGGCGACGGCCCGGCGGGGGCGTCGCGGTTCCAAAGTGCCGATATTGAACGTCGCGGTCTGTCGACCCGAATCACAATCCCGCCCAAACCTTTTTTAGTTTTGTTACGGATAGTAACACCAATTGATCATTTTCTATGAATTTTATCCCGGGGAATGTGAAGCAGCCCACCCGCCGTTGCCATGAGGCAACAGTTGGTGCTGCGAGAGCGCCGTCTTTGGGTCAAATTTGTCCTTTGTTTCAATGTGTTGCGAGAACGCTCAGATGTGCGAATATATTCCCTGAGGGAAGGCTCATACACGGCTTTGTGACCAAAAGGCCTGCCCGTCGGCCGGTTTTCCCACCGCGCGCTAACCGGATCGCCCGAAAAATTGCCGTCCGTGATCGCCCCAGGCCGCCCGAATCATTTCACCGGCCATCATGGTTGGGCACGCAAGATCGTCGCTCCTGCACGGCGACTGCTCATGAGTTGGCCCACGCTTTTTAGCTGCAGCTCAACACCGTTTGACAATCAAGCGCACTGGAATGAACCTTGCCGGGCACTGTCGGCACCGATGCATGTCCGGTCCCCAACAAGGAAGCTCCCCAATGCTTGCACGCGCAGCCGTTCCCGCAATGGTGACGCTCTTTGCCTGGCTGCCTCTTGCGCATGCCGTCAGCCAGACCATTCCGGCAAGCGCCGAAGGGCAAATCGAGTTCAATGCTCCGTCCGGCAACATCGGCTGCATCTACACGCCGAAGGGCGGCACCAGCACCTACGAACCACAGGATGGCGGTCCGGAACTGAGCTGTTCGCGCGTCGAGCCCAGCTACGTCACCGTGATCCTTGGGCCGAACGGCCCGGCGACCTTGATCAAGAATCCGGGAGAGCAGGGCTGCTGCAGCGATGTCGCGAAGCTGGCCTATGGCAACAGCTGGAGCAAAGGGCCGTTTACCTGCCAGTCGTCAACCAAGGGACTGACCTGCACGGGCAGCAACGGGCATGGCTTCTTCCTCAGCAAAGCCAAGGTGACGGTGAAATAACTTCGGTCAGCCGGCCTTTTCCAGCTCGCCCTTGGCCTTTGCGGCCGCGACTTGGCGGATGGCATCAGTCAGCGTGTCGGCGTCCTGCGCGCCCATGACGGCGTATTTGCCTTCGAGCAGGAAGCACGGCACGCCAGTGATCCCCATCCGCGATGCCGTGGCGATTTCTGTGCGCACCTCCTCGACGTCGGCATCGGTCGGCAGGAGCGTTTCGACCACGGCAGCGTCCATGCCGGCCTCGCGGGCGGCATCGATCAGCACGGCGTGGTTGCCAATATTGCCGCCTTTCTCGAAATACAGTTGGAACAGCCGGCGCACGAGCCGGTTCTGCACGGCTTCACCGGCGGCACCGGCCCAGCGGATGACACGATGCGCGTCCAGCGTGTTGGCGGCGACCTTGATGGCGTCGAAAGCGAAATTGATGCCTTCGGCTTCGCCGAGCGGCTCTACGCGGGCATGCATCTGACGGATGCGCTCGTCGCTGCCGAATTTGGCCAGCATGTATTCGCGCCGGTCCTTGCCCTCGGGCGGGATGGTCGGGTCGAGCTGGAACGGCCGCCAGCGCACATGAACCTCAACGTCGCCGGCAGCGGCAATCGCTTTATCCAGCCGCTTCTGGCCGATGAAGCACCAGGGGCAGACGACGTCGGAAACCACGTCGACGGTAATGGAATTGTCATCGCTCATCTTGATCTCCTGCAGCCGAACGTTTCAGCGAGACCGATCTGGGCCACGCTCAGTTCGGCTTGCGCCACCAGGTCGGCCATTGATAACCGAATATGGGCGTCTTTTTGGGATGGTCCAGGTAATTCCAGTAAGCGAGCCATTGCTGCGCGTTGTACTGCATCGGCACCATGTAATTGCCGGAGATCAGCAATCGGTCGAGCACGCGCACGGCGGCGACATAGTCTTCCTTGGTCCGTGCTCTCAGCATCGCGTCGATCGCCGCGTCGACCGCCGGATCGGCGACGCCGGCCAGATTGAATGAACCTTCTCTTTTGGCCTCTGAAGAACCCCAGCGAAGGTTCTGCTCCATACCGGGAGACAGCGAGTTGCTGAACCCGCTCGACCCGACAAGAACCTCAAAGTCGAGACGCTGCTTGCGCGACTGGATCTGGTCGGCCTCGAGGCTGCGGATGGTCACCGCGATGCCGATCTTTTCCAGCGAGCGCTGATAGATGGCGGCAAAGCGTTCCTCGTCCTGCGAGGCCGTCAGGATCTCGAAACCGAACGGGTTTCCCTTTGGGTCCAGCAGGACCCCGTCCTTGACGGTGTAGCCCTGGCTCTTCAGCAGGTCGAACGCCACCTTCAGCACCTTACGGTCCTGGCCGGTGCCGTCATTCACCGGCGGGCGCCAGCTGCCGTCCATGACATCGGCCGGCACGCGGCCGGGGTAGGGCGCCAGCAGCGCCTTTTCCCTGTCGCTGGCGGGATGGCCGAGCGCGGAAAGTTCGGAATTCTGCCAGTAGCTCATCGTGCGCGTGTACTTACCGCCGAACAGGTTCTTGTTGGCCCATTCGAAGTCGTAGAGCATGCCGAGCGCGCGCCGCACCTCCGGATTGGAAAACTTCTCCAGTCGCGTGTTGAACAGGAAGCCGGTCACCACGGGCGGTATGCCGGTGTCGAAGGTCTCGGCGATCACCTCGCCGCGATGAAAGGCGGGAAAATCGATATCGCGCTCGCGCTTGACCGGATCGCCCTCATCGTAAATGGCGCAGATGCCTTTCTTGAACGCTTCCGTCTTGGCATTGGCGTTGAGGAAGTACTCGATGGTGATCTGGTCGTAATTGTCGAAGCCGCGCTTGGAAGGGATGTCCTTGCCCCAGTAATTCGGGTTGCGCTTGAACACGATGCGCTGTCCCGGCTGCACCTTGTCGATGATGTAGGGACCGCTGCCGATCACCGGCTTCAACGTCGTCTTGTCGAAGGTATCCTTGTTGAAGGCGTGCTTTGGGATGATCGGCGTCAGCGCGATGATCAAGGGGGTCTCGCGATTGGCCTTGTCGTTGAAGGTGAAGCGCACGCTGTGATCGCCGGTCTTTTCGAGCTTGGCGATCAGGCTCATGCGATCCCTGTAGGGCGGGCGGCCCTTGTCGGTAAAGACATCGTAGGTGAACAGCACGTCATCCGGCGTCACCGGGTCGCCATCGGACCACTTTGCATTTGGGTTCAGATGGAACTCGATCCACTTGCGCTCGGGATCCATATCGGCTGTGTCTGCGAGCAGGCCATAGAGGCTGAAGGCCTCGTCGTAGTTGCGCATCATCAACGGCTCGAAGACGAGATTGCCGAAAATGAGGTCCTGCATGCCGCGCGCCGTGGTGCGCAGGCTCTTCAGGATGAACGGGTTCAGATTGTCGAAGCTGCCGACGACGCAGTAAGTGATGTTGCCGCCCTTCGGCGCATCGGGATTGACGTAGTCGAAATGCTGGTAGTCGGCTGGCAGCGCCGGCTCGCCCTGCATGGCGATGGCATGTTTCGGTTCCGACATCGCCACGCCGGGTGCAAAGGCGATGAACGAAATTGCGGCGATCAGCCAAACAAGAATGCGGCCCATGACCGTCTCCTTACTGGGCGGCTTGATGATTCGGAGTGCACCCTAACATGGCGCCGCGGCGCTCCGGCCAGATACATCAACCCAAATCGCACGACCCAAATTGCGAGGCCAAGAATTGCAGGCGGCGGGCTGGATTCGGCTGCTCATGCAGTGTAACACGCGCTCCGAAGTCATTCTGTTGCCTCAATTCGGCAACAGGTAGCAGGACCACACGGCGCGAAGAAGCCGGTCCCGGGATCATTTGAGAGGAAATGCACGACATGACGAGCCTGAACAGCAACGCATACCGCCTTTCGGTCCTGGCCGCGGGCGTGGTCGGCTTTCTGGGCGCCGGACTTCCCACCGCTTCGGCACAGCAACAGATTCCGCAGGGTTGGTTCAAGGCCTGCACCAAGCAGGAAGATGTCGACATCTGCAATGTCCAGAACATCATCACTGCCGGCAACGGCCAGTTCGTCACCGGGGTCAGCCTGATCGAGTTGAAGGGCAAGGTAAACCGCAAGGTCTTCCAGGTCACGGTTCCCCCAGGTCGCTTGGTGCCCCCCGGCATCGCCCTGCAGATAGACGCCGGCAAGGCGACGAAGCTGGATTATGTCATTTGCTTCGCCGACCGTTGCGTTGCCGAAGTGCCGCTGACCGACGCGCTCGTCGCGTCCTTCAAGAAGGGACAGGCGATCACGCTGACCTCGATCAACTTCCAAAGTCAGCCAAATCCCATCAAGGTTGCCTTGACCGGCTTCAGCGGCGCCTTTGACGGCGCGCCGCTGCAGCAGTCGGACATCGAGGATCGGCAGAAAAAACTTCAGGATTTCGTCGTCAAGAACAACCAGGACTTCGCCAAGAAGCTCAAGGACGAGCAGGCCAAGGCCAAAGCCGCCAACTAATCGCCGGGACAGATACCGGAGCGACAAAAAGCGGGGTCATGCCCCGCTTTTTTGTTGTCGTCACGTCGATGCAAGGTGATGTCAGTGTCTCGACTGGCGTTTTGGCTCATAGCGTCCGTCCGGCCGCTTGTCGAACATCTCGCCGATCTGTGGATGCCGGACCGGCTCACCTGACTGGTCCTCGAGCAGGTTCTGCTCGGAGACATAGGCAATGTATTCGGTTTCCGAGTTTTCAGCGAGCAGATGGTAGAACGGCTGGTCCTTGCGCGGCCGCACGTCGGCCGGGATCGCCTCGTACCATTCATCGGTGTTGGCGAATTGCGGATCGACATCGAAAATGATGCCGCGGAATGGAAACAGCCGGTGTCGAACCACTTGTCCGATCGAGAATTTGGCTGTTTTCATCGTACTCACCACTAAGCCTCTAGAGCGCCCGGCGTCCCCTCGAATGTGCGAAGAGCGCTCTAACACTTTGAATTTACACACACCGTGGCCAAAAATCGAGCCCGACTTAGGTCTGGGATCAGGCTTTATTTGGCGCAGATAGCGGGTCAGTTCAATGCCGAAGCGCTTGACGCCCGATGAAGCTACGGGCTAGCCCGGTCCCGGGGTTTCGGGCCAGGGCAAAAATGTCTGACATTGTCGGTCTTGTTCTTCCGTTCTTCGGGCTGATTTTCATCGGCTTTCTGGTCGCGCGCATGACCAGGCAGCCGCTGGAAGCGCTTGGCTGGATGAACACCTTCATCGTCTATGTCGCGCTTCCTGCCCTGTTCTTCCAATTGCTGGCCCGCACGCCGTTCGAACAGTTGACCGAATGGCGCTTCATCTTCGGCTCGGTATTTTCCACCTACACGATCTTCTCGATCATGTTCGTATGGTCGGTGACGGCGTCGCGCGGCGAGATCGCCCAGTCGACGATCAAGGCGCTGGCCGCGGCCTACGGCAATATCGGCTATATGGGGCCGGGGCTGGCGCTGCTCGCCTTCGGCGAACAAGCGGCGGTTCCCGTCGCGCTGATCTTCTGCTTCGAAAATATCATGCATTTCGCCATCGCGCCGATGATGATGGCGCTGTCGGGCGACGACAAGACATCGCCGTGGCGGCTCATCCTCGGCGTAGTCAGGAAAATCGTCCTGCACCCGTTCATCATCGCGACCGCGCTTGGCGTCGGCGCCGCCTATCTCGGCTTTCACCCACCGCAGCCGGTCGATCGCCTGCTTGAATATCTTTCGCGGGCAGCCGCCCCTTGCGCCCTGTTTGCCATGGGCGTGACGCTTGCGCTCCGGCCGCTCAACCGCGTGCCGCATGAGCTGGCCTCGATCGCGGCGCTGAAGCTGATCCTGCATCCATTGCTCTGCTACGTCGTGCTGAGCTGGATCGGGAACTTTTCCGAAATCTGGGTTTTTTCAGCCGTGCTTTTGGCGGCATTACCGACCGCAACCAACGTCTTCGTCATCGCCCAGCAATATGGCGTCTGGGTGCAACGCGCCTCGGCCAGCGTGCTGATTACTACCTGCCTCTCGGTGCTGACGGTGACCGGGCTACTCTACATGATCCGCCACGGCATCTTACCGCCGGACCTGTTTCCGTGAACCGCCGGTAAGCGCCGCAAAGCCGCTGCCCGGCCTTAAGCCTTCGCGCATGAAAAAGGCGCGCAGCGGCGCGAAACTGCCGAGCACATTGAGGCCGGCGCTGCGTGCCATCTGCGCAGGCAGCATGTCCGAAAGCAGCGACATGTTGAGCAGATTGACCGCGCCGGAACGCGCCAGAATGTCAGGACGGCGCCTGGAATCATAGGCGGCCAGGGCCTTCGCGGCGCCGGGGTCGCTGCGATTTTTACCGGCGATTCCAATCAGATCCTCGACGTCCCTGATGCCGAGGTTGAGACCTTGGGCCCCGATCGGCGGGAACACATGTGCAGCCTCGCCGACCAGCGCCACACGGTTTTGCGCGAAGCGCCCCGGTGATGCCGCTGAAAGCGGGTAAATTTGTCGGCCGGGCTCGACCGACACCCGGCCCAGCATCGACTGCATCTGCTGCTCGACACGCTCGGAAAGCGTCGCGTCATCGAGTGCGGCGAGGTCCTTCGCCGTCTCCGGTTTCACCACCCAGACGAGGCTGGAGCGTTTGCCGGGCAGCGGCACCTGGGTGAACGGCCCGGTCTCTGTGTGGAACTCGGTCGAGGTGAAGCCGTGTTCGATGCGATGGCCAAAATTCAGCACCAGCGCCGCTTGGCGGTAGGATCGCACCGAGGCCACTATGCCTGCCGCCTCGCGCGCCGGCGACAGGCGCCCATCGGCAGCGACCGCAAGCGCGGCCGAGACTTCGCGACCATCAGTCAAGACGGCATGCGCCTGATCGGCGTCCAGACGCCAGCTCTCGACCATCGACGTCAGCCATTCGATGCCGGGATGCGCCGCGACGGACTTGGCCAGCGTCGGGTTCAGCGCACTGTTGGGCAGGTTGAGCCCGAACTGCTTCTCGCCGATCTCTATGGCGCGAAAAGTCACCACCGGGCTGCGGATCAGCCGGCTGGTCGCATCAACGATGCGCATGACCTTCAGCGGCGCGGCCTTCGGCGCAAGTTCGGCCAGCACGCCCAGCCGATCGAGAACCTTGAGAGCAGGGTTCATCAGCGCCGTGGTCCGGCCATCGGGCCCGCCTGCTTCGGGTCCGACCAGGGTTACCGGAAAGCCCGCCTCTGCGAAACCGAGCGCCGCGATCAGTCCGGCAGGGCCGCTGCCGGCTACCAGTATCCGTGCTGTCTCGAGATGATCCAAATTGGACTTCCAGTTTGCGATGCAGGTATCTACCTATGGATATAGGTCAGACCATGCGGCTTGATCAACGCGGCGATTAGGCTCATTCGGTTGTCATGACCGGCCAGCAGGACGATTTCAGCCATCTCGACCGCGCCGGCCGCGCCACGGCAAGCCTGGCCCGCAGCCCCCGCCTGACGGTCAACATCGCCATCGCCGGCGGCATTCTGCTCGCCTGGTTCATTCTCGGCGCCATGGCGATCCGCGGCGCCGAAGGCCGGCTCCCCGGCGTACCAGGCGATGTGGTCCTGCGATATCTGCCGCAACTGCCGCTGCCGGATGTCCTCGACCGCTTCTTCGGCATGTGCCTGACGCCCGCACCACTTGATGCCGGCGGCGCACCGGTTCTGGCGCGTAATGTGGTTTTTGATGGCCGTGGCGAAGATGCTGCCGTCGGCGGCGCCGATGATCCGTACCTATTGTGAAATCGCCGACACCGCCCGCATCAAGGGCGAGCCGGTGGCCCATCCGCTGGTCCTGGCTGCCGGCTACCTCTCGACATGGCTTGTCGCCTCTATCGGCTTCGCGGTGCTGACGTTGCTCGTCCACGCATTTACGTCCTCCGCTCGATTGCTCGATCCGGTGAGCGGCCTTGCCGCGGCGGCCGCGCTGCTGGTTGCCGGCCTCTACCAGTTCAGCAGCCTCAAGCAGGCCTGCCTGACAAAATGCCGGAACCCGTTCTCGACACTGTTTTCCAACTGGAGCGCGGAGCCGGGTGGCATCTTCCGGCTAGGGCTGAAGCAGGGCCTGTGGTGCCTCGGCTGCTGCTGGGCGCTGATGCTGGTGATGTTTGCCGTCGGCGCGATGAACGTGTTCTGGATGGCGCTGATCGGCCTGTTCACCTTGATCGAAAAACAGACCACCGGCAGCCTTCCAACCCGAGTGGCCGGTGCGATACTGCTTGTCTGGGCAGTCGCCCTGCTAGTAGTCTCGGCATGACGGGGGATAATTCCATGGCAGAGCAAGGCTGGGCAATGAAAGGAGAGCTCGTACTCTCCTGCAATTGCACGGTTTTTTGTCCTTGCGTACTGTCGCTTGGCAGCCATCCGCCGACGGAGGGTTATTGCCAGACCTGGGCGGGCTTCCGCATCGACGCAGGCCATTTCGGCGAGGTCGACCTGTCCGGCCTCAATCTCGGTCTGGTCATGGAAATCCCAGGCTATATGAGCCGCGGCAACTGGACCGCAGGCCTGTTCATCGACAAGCAAGCCTCCGTCTATGCGGTGAAAGCGCTGACCAGGATCTTCACCGGGAAGGCCGGCGGAACCACCGCGCTGTTGTCGATCCTTGTCGGCAAGTTCCTCGGCGTCGAGCAGGTGCCGATCACCTACGAGACGCGTGACAAGACCCGTATTTTCCAGATACCGAAGATCATCGACGGGGCGGTCACACCGATTCCCGGCAAGGATCGCGAGAAGGATACCGTGACCGGCAACTCGGAATACTGGATCGCGCCGGAGATCATCGTGGCCAGGTCCGACAAGAGCAAGATGCGGGCTTTCGGCCGCAACTGGAACTTTGCCGGCCGCTCGGCCGAAATCTGCAAACTGGATTGGCGGGGCCCGTGAGCAAGAACACAACGGCCAGAAACGCCGCCAAAAAGATCACCGACCGGATACCGAGGCCGAAGAAAAAGGTCACCTGGCCGCAGGCGCGGGCATTCTCGGTGCATCTGTTGACCGCGTCTGGCTCGTTCCTGGCCTTCCTGTCTCTTGTGGCGGCAAGCGAGCAACGCTGGACGGCGATGTTCTGGTGGCTGGGGCTGGCGCTGTTCGTCGACGGCATAGACGGGCCGATCGCGCGCAAGCTCGAGGTCAAGGAGATTTTGCCGACCTGGTCGGGCGAACTCCTCGACAATATCATCGACTATGTCACCTACGTGCTGATCCCGGCCTTCGCACTCTACCAGCGCGGCTTCATGGGCGAAGGGCTGTCCTTCCTGTCGGCGGCCATCATCGTGGTGTCCAGCGCCATCTATTATGCCGACACCGGAATGAAGACGAAGGAGAACTTCTTCAAAGGCTTTCCGGTGGTCTGGAACATGGTCGTGTTCACGCTGTTCGTCATCGAGCCGGGACAGTGGGTGTCCTTCGGCGTCGTCGTGGCGGCCGGCATCCTCACCTTCGTGCCGATCAACTTCATTCACCCCGTGCGGGTGGTGCGGCTGCGGCCAATCAATCTTGGCATGACGCTGCTCTGGTGTGCTTTCGGTGCGCTGGCGCTGGCGCAGGCGGCCCTTGCCGCCTTCTACGACCAGATCGGCGTTTTGGGCGAACAGGTCAGCGTCTTTACCAAGGTCGGCATCACCATCACCGGACTTTACCTCGCCTGCATCGGCGGTATCATGCAGTTCTTCCCCAAACTCGGCGCCAAGCCGGACACTAAGAAAGCCTGACCGCAGGAAAGCCCACAATGTCCAAAGCAGTCCGTATCCACGCCCATGGCGGTCCGGAAGTCCTGACCTATGAAGACGCCGATCCGGGACAACCCGGCGCCGGGCAGATCCTGGTCAGGCACACCGCGATCGGCCTCAATTTCATCGATGTCTATCACCGCATCGGCCTCTATCCGCCGCCCGGCGGCTTCCCGCTGATCCCGGGCGGCGAGGCGGCAGGTGTGGTTCTCGAGGTCGGTGCAGGCATCGACTGGCTGAAGCCGGGCGACCGCATCGCCTATGCCGTCAATGTCGGCGCCTATGCCGAACAGCGCGTCGTCGCCGCCGACCGCGTCGTCAAGGTGCCGGACGGCATCAGCGACGAACAGGCCGCCGGCATGATGCTTAAAGGCATGACGGCGGAGTATCTGTTGCGCCGGACCTTCAAGGTGAAGGCAGGCGACACCATCCTGTTTCATGCCGCCGCCGGCGGCGTCGGGCTGATCCTGGGACAATGGGCAAAACATCTCGGCGCCACCGTCATCGGCACGGCAAGCTCAACCGACAAGATCGAGCTCGCCAAGGCGCATGGCTTCAACCATGTCATCAACTACAAGGAGCAGGATTTCGTCGCCGGGGTCGCCGCCATCACCGGCGGCAAGAAATGTGACGTCGTCTACGATTCGGTCGGCAACGACACATTCCCGGCCTCGCTCGACTGTCTGAAGCCGCTCGGCATGTTCGTCTCTTTCGGTCAGTCCTCTGGACCGATCCCGCCATTTTCGATGTCGCTGCTGGCGCAAAAGGGCTCGCTGTTCGCTACCAGGCCGACTTTGTTCGTCTACAACGCCAAGCGTGAAGACCTCGAAGTCTCCGCCGCGGCATTGTTCGACGTGGTGTTGAGCGGTGCGGTCGAGATCAAGATCAACCAGCGTTATGCGCTGAAGGACGCGGGCAAGGCGCAAGCCGATCTCGAAGGGCGCAAGACCACGGGCACGACCATACTGATCCCCTGATCTGCCTTGCTGTTCAGTGTTTTGCCGCGACGCTAGGCACTGTTTACCCGAAAAACCGGGCGATCGGTCTGTTGTACGAAGCAGGTCGGTCTTTACCCCTTGAGTTTCCGCTGAAATTCTTGAAGCTCTTTCAAGGTGGGTGCTGCTTTCGCACGAGAGCGGCCAGCGCATACCATGCTGGCGGGAACACAGAACATGTCCGGGAACCGGATGGGAGGCACTGTGAGTGCAGATCATGATGGAGCGAACCTGCTTGAGGTTCGTGGCCTGACCAAGATATTCGGCACGTTGACGGCGTGCGATCATATCGACCTCAACATCGCCAAGGGCGAGATCCACGCGCTGCTTGGCGAAAACGGCGCCGGCAAGTCGACGCTGGTCAAGATGCTGTTCGGCTCGCTGGAGCCCAATTCCGGCGAGATATTCTGGAACGGGGAAGCGGTGCGGATCACCAGTCCGGGCATGGCGAAGAAGCTCGGCATCGGCATGGTGTTTCAGCACTTTTCGCTGTTCGAGGCGCTGACCGCGGCCGAGAATATCGCTCTGTCTCTGGATGACGGCTCACCGATCAGCTCGATCGCGGCCAAGGCGAGGGCGCTTTCCTTCAGCTATGGCCTGCCGCTCGATCCGGACTCGCTGGTCGGCGATCTCTCGGTCGGCGAACGCCAGCGCATCGAGATCATCCGCTGCCTGTTGCAGACGCCGCAGCTCATCATCCTCGACGAGCCGACCTCGGTGCTGACGCCGCAGGAAGCCGACAAGCTGTTCGAGACGCTGGAGCGCCTGCGCTCGGAGGGGAAATCCATCCTCTACATTTCGCACCGGCTGGAAGAGGTCAAACGCATTTGCGACCGCGCCACCGTGCTGCGTCACGGCAAGGTCGTCGGCCATTGCAATCCGCGCGAGGAAACGGCTTCGTCGCTGGCCCGCATGATGGTCGGTAACGAGGTGAAGGCCGTGGTGCGTGCGCCGGCCGAAGGCATCGAGACCGCGCAGCCGCTGCTCGAAATCCGCGCCCTCAGCCGCAAGCCGGCAACGCCGTTTTCGATTCCGCTGAAGAATATCAACCTCACTGTGCGCGCCGGCGAGGTGATCGGCATTGCCGGTGTCGCCGGCAACGGCCAGGGCGAGTTCTTCGAATCCGTCTCCGGCGAGGTGCTGCAGCAGGACGCCGCATCCGTGCGCATCCGCGGCAAGGATGCCGGCTCGCTCTCGATCACAGGCCGGCGGCTGATGGGCGCTGCCTTCGTGCCGGAAGAACGCCTCGGCCATGGCGCGGCGCCACGCATGAAGCTTTCGGAAAACCTGCTTCTGTCGCGGCACGCCACCGACGGCAAGGTTTTTGTCGGCGCCGGCGGCGTGGTCAAAAGCGGTGCGGTCTATGCCGCCGCCCAGCGCATCATCGTGGCCATGGATGTGCGCAAGAGTGCGCCCGATCCGGAAGCCGCGGCCCTTTCGGGCGGCAATTTGCAGAAATTCATCGTCGGTCGCGAACTCGACCGCAGCCCTGCCGTCATGGTCGTCAACCAGCCGACCTGGGGCGTCGACGCCGGTGCCGCCGCCCACATCCGCCAGGCGCTGATCGAACTGGCGCGCAGCGGCTCGGCAGTTCTGGTCATCAGCCAGGACCTCGATGAGCTGTTCGAGATTTCGGACGCGATCGCGGTCATGCACAATGGCGAATTGTCCAAACCGCTGCCGATCGCCGAGGCAACTTTCGAAAAGGTCGGTCTGTTGATGGGCGGCGCCGAGCCTGGCCACGCCGAACATGGTCTGGAGACGGCATGATGCGCCTCGAACTCGTCAAACGCCCGCAGCGCTCTATGCTCTTTTCGGCGCTGTCGCCCTTCATCGCCTTCGCCCTGACGATCATCGCCGGCGCGGTTCTGTTCGCGCTGCTCGGCGTCAACCCGCTGAGCGCATTCGAGATCTATTTCATCGAGCCGATCAGCCAGGTCTGGCAGCTGCATGAGCTGGCGATCAAGGCCGCGCCGTTGATCCTGATCGCGGTCGGCCTGTCGGTCTGTTACAAGGCCAACATCTGGAACATCGGCGCTGAGGGACAGTTCATCCTCGGCGGCATTTTCGGCTCGGCCATTCCGGTGCTGTTTCCCGGGTTCGAAGGCCCGCTGGTGCTGCCGCTGATGCTGTTGTTCGGCATGGTTGGCGGCGCCGCCTACGCTGCAATCCCGGCTCTCTTGAAGACGCGCTTCGGCACCAACGAAATCCTGACCAGCCTGATGCTGGTCTATGTCGCCCAGCTTTTCCTCGACTGGCTGGTGCGCGGTCCCTGGCGCGATCCGCAGGGCCACGGCTTCCCGCAGACGATCCAGTTCAACGACTCGGCGGTGCTGCCGGAACTGATGCCGGATGCCGGCCGCGCAAATTGGGGTTTTGTCTTCGCTCTCATCGCAGCCGTGCTGATCTGGGTGCTGATGAGCCGCCTGCTCAAGGGTTTTGAGGTCCGCGTGCTCGGCTCCAGCCCGAGGGCAGGGCGGTTCGCCGGCTTCGGCCTCAACCGCATGGTCTGCTTCGCCTTCCTGCTGTCAGGCGCGCTGGCCGGGCTTGCCGGCATTTCGGAAGTCTCCGGCGCCATCGGCCAGCTCCAACCGGTGATCTCGCCCGGCTACGGCTTCACAGCGATCATTGTCGCGTTCCTCGGCCGGCTCAATCCGCTCGGCATCGTCGCCGCCGGCCTGGTGCTGGCGCTGACCTATCTCGGCGGCGAGGCGGTGCAAAGCGCGCTCGGCATCTCCGACAAGGTGGCGCGTGTGTTCCAGGGCATGCTTTTGTTCTTCGTGCTCGGTTGCGACACGCTCATCCACTACCGAATCCGTCTGGTCGGCATGGCGCTGACGAAAAGCGCGGCGAAGCTTGAAGCCGCGCCGAAGTTGAAGGAAGCCCGCTGATGGACATCGCCGTCAACATCCTTTTGACCATCGCCACGGCGGCGACGCCGCTTTTAATAGCGGCCATCGGCGAACTCGTGGTCGAGCGCTCCGGCGTGCTCAACCTCGGCGTCGAAGGCATGATGATCATGGGCGCCGTCGGCGGCTTCGGAGCCGGCTATCTCACGGGATCGCCCTGGATCGGCCTGTTGGCGGCAATTGCCATGGGCGCGGTGTTCTCGCTGCTGTTTGCGGTGATGACGCTGTCGCTCGCCACCAACCAGGTGGCGACCGGCCTGTCATTGACGCTGCTTGGCCTCGGCCTGTCCGGCATGATGGGGACCAGCTTCGTCGGCCAGCCCGGCGAGCGGCTGCCAAACCTCTACGTTCCGGTGCTCACCGACATTCCAGTGGTCGGCAGGCTGTTGTTCGGCCAGGACCCGATCTTCTACATCTCGATCGCGCTGACGGCGGCCGTCATGTGGTTCCTGTTCAAGACCCGCACCGGCCTCACCCTGCGCTCGATCGGCGACAGCCACACATCGGCGCATGCGCTCGGCATCAAGGTCATCCGCTACCGCTATCTCGCGGTCATCTTCGGCGGCGCCTGCGCCGGCCTTGCCGGCGGCCACCTGTCGCTGGTCTACACGCCGCAATGGGTAGAGAACATGAGCGCGGGCCGCGGCTGGATCGCGCTGGCGCTGGTCGTCTTCGCCTCCTGGCGGCCGTGGCGCGTGCTGGCCGGCGCCTACATCTTCGGCGCGGTGTGGATCGGCCAACTTCATGCACAGGCATTTGGCATTCCGGTGCCTTCGCAACTGCTTTCTTCTCTGCCCTATCTGGCAACCGTCGTGGTTCTCGTTCTAATCTCGCGCAACAAGCGTCTGACGATGATGAACACGCCGGCTTCCTTGGGGCAGCCATTCGTTCCGGATCGTTGACAACAAAAACAAACGGGAAGCTCCAAGGCTAAACTCAGAGAGGTAACACAATGAAAAAACTGCTTATTGCGTTGATGACCACGACCGCCGCCATGTCACTGGCGGCGTCGGCCCAGGCCGCCGACAAGTTGAAGGCATGCTGGGTCTACACCGGCCCGATCGGCGATTTCGGCTATTCCTACCAGCACGACCAAGGCCGCCTCGAGGTGGAGAAGGCACTCGGCGACAAGGTCGAAACCGCCTATCTCGAGAACGTCTCGGAAGGTCCCGATGCCGACCGCGCTTTCGAGCGTCTGGCGCGCGAAGGCTGCAAGATCATCTTCGGCACCTCTTTCGGCTTCATGGACCCGGAAGTGAAGGTCGCCAAGAAGTTCCCCAAAGTGATGTTCGAGCACGCCACGGGCTACAAGACCGCTGACAATCTCGGCATCTACAATGCGCGCTTCTATGAAGGCCGCTACGTGCTCGGCCAGATCGCCGCCAAGGAATCGAAGGCAGGGGTCGCCGGCTATATCGTTTCCTTCCCGATCCCCGAAGTGGTGATGGGTATCAACTCCTTCATGCTCGGCGCGCAGTCGGTCAACCCGAACTTCAAGGCCAAGATCGTCTGGGTGAACTCCTGGTTCGATCCGGGCAAGGAAGCTGACGCGGCCAAGGCACTGTTCGATCAGGGCGCCGACATCATCGTTCAGCACACCGATTCCACCGCTGCCTTGCAGGTGGCGGAAGAGCGCAAGCTGCACGGCTTCGGCCAGTCCTCCGACATGATCAAGTTCGCGCCGAACGCGCAGCTGACCTCGCTGACGGACGAATGGGGGCCGTACTACATCAGCCGCGTTCAGGCAGCGCTCGACGGCACCTGGAAGCCGGACAATGTCTGGCTCGGCATCAAGGACGGCGCCGTCAAGCTGGCGCCCTTCACCAACATGCCGGACGATGTGAAGGCGATGGCCGAGGCAACCGCCAAGAAAATCGCAGATGGCTGGAACCCCTTCACCGGACCGGTCGCCAAGCAGGACGGCACGCCGTGGCTCAAGGACGGCGAAGTCGCCGACGACGGCACGCTGCTCGGCATGAACTTCTATGTGAAGGGCGTCGACGACAAGTTGCCGCAGTAAATATCGGAAACGCAAAGGAGAAGGGGCGCCGCGCGGCGCCCTTTTTCATTTCGCGGGCTGCACGCTTCGACTGCGAAACCGCGCCGAGGGCTGTGCCAAAAATCCGAGGGCGCCGGGAGGCGCCCTTTTTGGTAATTTTCTAAACCGCCGAGCCGTAAAGGTCGTAGGCGTCGGCGCGGTCGATCTTGACCGTGACGATGTCGCCTTGGCGCAGCGGGCGGCGCGACTGGATATGCACCGAACCGTCGATCTCGGGCGCGTCGTATTTTGTCCGGCCCTTGGCAGACGTGCCATGCGCCTCGTCGATCAGCACCGGCAGGCGCTTGCCGACCTTCTTGGCCAGCTGCGTCGCCGAGATCTTCTGCTGGCGCTGCATGAAGCGATGCCAGCGCGCTTCCTTGATCTCCTGCGGCACCTGTTCGAGGCCGAGATCGTTGGAGCGGGCGCCGCGGACCGGCTCGTATTTAAAGCAGCCGGCGCGATCGATCCTGGCCTCGTCCAGCCAGTCGAGCAGCATCTCGAAATCCTCGTCGGTCTCGCCGGGGAAACCGACGATGAAGGTCGAGCGTATCGCCAGATCCGGGCACACCTCGCGCCAGCCGCGAATGCGCTCCAGCGTCTTTTCGCCATGGGCTGGACGGCGCATGTTCTTCAGCACCTGCGGCGAGGCGTGCTGGAAGGGGATGTCCAGATAGGGAAGGATTTTTCCATCCGCCATCAGCGGGATGACATCGGCGACATGCGGGTAGGGGTAGACATAGTGCATGCGTACCCAGATGCCGAGCTTGCCCAGCTCCTCCGACAGGTCGAGGAATTTCGCCCGCACTTCGCGGTCGCCGAACATCGACGTCTGGTACTTGATGTCGATGCCGTAGGCGCTGGTGTCCTGCGAGATGACCAGCAATTCCTTGACCCCGGCCTTGGCCAGCTTCTCGGCCTCGCGCAGCACATCGGCCGCCGGGCGCGAGACGAGGTCGCCGCGCAGCGCCGGAATGATGCAGAAGGTGCAGCGGTTGTTGCAGCCTTCGGAAATCTTGAGATAGGCGTAGTGGCGCGGCGTCAGCTTGACGCCTTGCGGCGGCAGAAGGTCGATATACGGATCGTGGCTGGGCGGCGCCGCCTCATGCACCGCGGCCATCACGCTCTCATAGGCCTGCGGGCCGGTGATGGCGAGGACGTTGGGGTGCTTCTCTCGTATGACGTCCGGCTCGGCGCCGAGGCAGCCGGTGACGATCACCCGGCCGTTTTCCGAAAGCGCCGAACCAATGGCGTTGAGCGATTCGTCGCGGGCCGAATCGAGAAAGCCGCAGGTGTTGACGACGACCAGGTCCGCGCCGTCATGCTTGCGCGCGATCTCATAGCCTTCGGCGCGCAGGCGCGTGATGATGCGCTCGGAATCCACAAGCGCCTTCGGGCATCCAAGGCTGACGAAACTGACGCGAGGCGCAGACATGAGAAAACATTCCGGGTTTTTCGGGATCGGCGGCCAGTACCACACTTATTGCGGCATTGGTATGGGCAGCGGCTGCGGCGAACGCGACCACTGCCTCCGGCAGATACCCGTACTATACAGAAGCTGTAGGACCGGCAGCGTCAGCTCACCACAGGACTGACATGCGGCCAGACCTCGACAAGGCCGCGATAGACCATATCGATCGCGACGTAGAGAATGATCAGCAGGCCGACATAGGCGATCCAGCGGTGGCGATGCAGCAGCTTGGCAATGAAGCTCGCGGCCAAGCCCATCAAGGCGATCGACAGCACCAGGCCTATGACAAGCACGGGAAAATGATCGCGCGCCGCACCGGCGACCGCCAGCACATTGTCCAGCGACATCGAAACATCGGCGACGACGATCTGCAGGGCCGCCTGGCCGAGCGTCTTGCGCGGCGCCTTGCCACCCACCGTTCTGTCGCTGTTGAGGTCGGAATCGGACAGCGCCTCGGTCGCCTCGAACTCGTCGGCATGCGACGTCCGCAGCTCGCGCCACATCTTCCAGCACACCCACAACAAAAGGATGCCGCCGGCCAGCAGCAGGCCGACAATGGCAAGAAGCTTGACGGTGACGGCGGCAAACAGGATGCGCAGCACAGTCGCCGCCAACACGCCGATCAGGATGGCTTTCTTGCGCTGCTCGACCGGCAGGCCGGCGGCGGCAAGGCCGATGACGATGGCATTGTCGCCGGCAAGCACCAGATCGATAGCGATGACCTGGAGGAGGGCCGTCATGCTTGCAGCGCTGAAAATGTCCATCGACCGGAGCCCCTTGCTGTATCGGCGTGTTCGTCGTCGGATATGCCGACGCCCTAACGTGTATGGTTCCCGCGCGTCAAGAGACTGCCGGCGCAATTCCAGGAAAGTGCGTAGCGGTTTTCCGTCCGAAATTATGCAAAAACAAAGAGTTAGTGCATGTCGCTCAAAAGTGGCCCCGGTTTTGAGACAACGACATGCATAAAAACAAAGACCTAACAGGCTGCTGCAAAAGTCTGATCGTTGCTGATCTCGATATTTTTGACGGAAGTTTTCTGTTGTCTGCGCGATTTTCGCGGCGGGTTGCAGCTGAGCTTGCTGCGCGAGTTGCGGTCCTTTCTGCTGGCGGTTATGCGATCTGCCCTTTCAGGAGCTTTGGGATGCGAACCAGATTGTAGGCGATGACCGCAAAGGTGAAGACGGCCTCCACTCTTGGCTGCCCTCGCAATTTGGTTTTGGCCAATCCGCCCGGCTTCTTCACCCAGCCGAATATCTCCTCGATGCGTTTGCGGATGCGCTGGCTGATCACATAGCCGGCATGGCGCGTGGTGCGCCCGTCGATAGCGGTCTTGCGCACCGTGCCCGCGCTTGAGACCGTGCCTTGTATGGCGATGTGCGGAGTGACTTGGCGCTGGCGCAGGTCGCCAACGAAATCCATGACGTCATAGGCCTTGTCGGCGCCCAGCGTGATGCGATGTTTGCCTTGCCGCCGGTCGAGCATGACAAGCGTGGCTTCCCGCTCGGCCTTGCCGGTGGCGTGCGTCAACGTTGCATCGACCGCCAGCCCGTTGCGGTTCTCCATCAGCACATGGCCCATGAAGCACAGGCGGCTCGGATGGCCGTCCGCCTTGCGGTAGAGCCGGGCGTCGGGATCGGTCGTGGAGGCATGTGTCTGATTCGAGCGCTTCTCCTTGCGGAAGTTGCGCTCGCCATTGCGCCTTGGCCCTGGCGGATCGCCCGAACCATCCTTCGGGCGGAAGCTCTTCATCGAAGCCCAGGCATCGATCAGCGTGCCGTCCACCGAAAAATGCTCGCTCGACAGAAGCTTGCTCACCCGCTTGAGGCCCATCAGTTCACCCAAAAACTCTCGCGCCACATCGGCTTCAAGCAGCCGGTCGCGATTGTGGGTGAAAACCGTCGCATGCCACGCCGGCGCGTCAAGCGGCAGGCCAACGAACCAGCGGAACAGCAGATTGTAATCAATCTGCTCCATCAGTTGCCGTTCCGAACGAACCGAGAAGAACGCTTGCAGCAGTGTCGCCCGCAGCAACATCTCCGGTGGGATCGACGGCCGGCCCATGCCCGAATAGAGCGCCTCGAAGCGACCATCCAGACGACCAAGCACTTCATCGCACAACTGCCGGATCGCCCGCAGAGGATGATCCAACGGAATGCGCTTCTCTAACGGAACATAGCTGAAAAGGCTTCCCGGTCCTTCACTACGACCCCGCATCGCAAATCACTCCCGTTGTCAGACGAAAGTGAATCATAAAACAAAGCCAAATGCGACTTTTGCAGCAGCCTGCTAAAGCGCGTCGCCTGAGTCCGTTCAAACGCGACGCGCTTTAGGTGAGTCAGCTGCTCCATAAAAAGCTGAACCGCTCTAACGGCCGACGCTGAAAGCCACGGGAATAGGGAAGGTCGTTCTGCCAGAGAGAATTCTGGTCGCAGCGAATTCAGTCGTAGAGATTGTACTTCGCCCAGTCGGCTTCCGGAATCTCGTCGCCGATGCGGTAACGGAACTGCAGGACCTCCATATGGTCCGGCGCCGTCTCGCATTTGAACTTCAGCCGGTACCACTGTCCCTTGCTGCGGAAGGCAGCACCCGGGCTGCGGATGACATCGGCTTTCATTTCCGGTGTCGCGAAGGCGTAGGCGACGACGCGGTCTGCCTTGTACTTGTGGTCGTCATGGCTGATGCGGTCGAGCACTTCGGCGTCGCATCTCTGCTCCAGCCGGGTCTCCGGGTCGAGTTTCAGCAGGCCGGCGCGCAGGGCGGCGTCCATCGCGTGGGCGGGCCAGGCCAGCGTCACCGAGGCCAGCGCCGCAAGGAATAGTTTTTTCATGGGCGGGAGAACGAGCATATTTCGGCTCAGGAATCAACCGGAGTGCCATTTTGGGGCAGCCGGATATGCCCGGAAATCGCCGTTACCCGGGCAGGCGCAGCCGCTTTGACACGTCGCCGGCGCCATTCTTATTTGTCCGGGCTGCCATGCACCGATTGCCTGTTTCGCCGTCTTTCCGCTTCTCGCGATCGCGGCACCCACCGCCACGGCCGCAAGGCGATATAGGCAGCGAGGAAGGTTCTCTGTGCAAGGCCGGCCTCGCTGTGCCAGACCTCCCTTATCCCCGCCGCCCGCAAGGCCCTTCGTTGGGTGCTGTTGCGGTCCCAGCGCCGGCTGATGCTGCCCGCCCGGTAGTATTTGTGGCAGAGCACTTGCGGCACGCGGACAAAGCCGCCGAGCAGCGACAGATGCAGAAGCCAGGTCCAGTCGGCGCTGAATTCGCCTTGGCTGTTGGGCTTGATCCCGCCGCTACGGTGGAACGCCCAGGCCCTGAATATCCCACGATTGGGAACCCACCATCCATGCGGCTGGCGCGCCATCGCCCGGCCACGCGCGAAACCGTCCTGCAAGCTCTCCAGCAGGTCGAACTTCCACGTGGCACTTTCGCCGCTTACTTCGATCACTTCGACATCGCTGAACGACAGTACGGCCTCGGGATTGGCATCGAGCGCCCGCACCAACGCCTCGATATAGGTTGGATCGATGACGTCGTCATGGAAGGCAAAGAACATCAATTCGCCGCTGGCATTGGCCATCAGATCGTTGGAATTCTTCAGCCATCCCAGGTTTTTGTCCCGGCGCAGGATACGGACATCGTCGCGGCCGCCGGCGAAGGCCGAAACGATCTCGAATGTCGCGTCGGTCGAATTGTCCTCGCCGACCAGGATCTCGATATTGTCCCAGGTCTGCGCGGCGAGGCTGTCCAGCGTACGCGAAATGAATGCCGCCGAATTGTAGCATGGCACCAGCGCGGTGACCTTCGGCCGCCAGCCGGATCGAAGCTGGATTTGTTTCTGCGCTACCTGCTTCGCGCCGCCCTGTTCTGTCTCACCCATCATTCGATCCCGCAGATTTGCCGCGCCAGCCTGTCGGCAAGCCACGGCGCCGTCGAATATTTACCTGTGTCGACCGAGATGTAGTTGCCGAAGCGGTTGATCCCGAATTGGTCGCGGCGATGGATCGTGGCTTTCGGGTCGCTGAGCGAACCACGCCCTTGCGCAAACACGAAGCCGCCGCGCGCCTCAAGCTCCTCGGCATCGTCGAACATGCTGGAAACACTGGGCACCAACCGGGTGAGCGTGGCGCGAACGTCGCCGATGAACCGCTGTCGTGCGTCGGCATCGAGCGCTTGTGGCGTTTCGATCGACAATACGCCACTCTCCGCAAGCAACCCGCTCGGATACCAGGAGAGATAGAAGTTGCGCCCGTCATAGTTTTTTATGTCGCCGAATGGGCCAAGGGCGACGACCGCGCACGGCACATCGACAGGCTGCCTGGTGCGGCCGAACAGGCAAAGCCGGTAGCGGTGCGACCATCCGGGAACCGGCTCGATGCCGGCCGTGCGGTCGACAGCCAGCCGCCCCTCCCATAGGCAATTGACGACAATGTCGAACGCCTCGCTTTTCTCGCCTGCGACCGCCACGCGCCATTTCCCGTCAATTCCGTCCACCGGCTTTGCCGACAGGACTTTGGCCGCCATTCGCAAGCTGATGTTGGGTTCACCCCGAAGCACGGGGCAAAGCCGGTCGGCAACCCATCGCGTGTTGATGGATCGCTCCGGCACCTGGAAGCCGCCGACGATCTGGTCCGAGTTGGTGACATCGGCCAATTCAGTTCTGGAAAGCCGTTTCGACCGCGCCGCCGATACGTCGGCAAGGTAGCTCGTGGCGTCAGCGTGGCTGCGCACCAATACATCCACACGTTCAAAGATCGCCCCCAGCGCCTCGGCAGCGACGATCGAGTTGCGATGGACCAGATAAAGGTCTTCCGAAAGGGTCGTGTGCGCTTCCAGATTGCTTCCGATCAGCTCGGAAACAAGCCTGCCGAAACACAGTCCTCCCGAAAGCAGATGCCGGGCGGTCAGCAGCGAGGGATCGTTCCCGTAGAGATAGCCGAGATGAATCTTGCCCTCGTTCCAACGGCTGGCGCAGGCCATCGGCTCGCTCTCTTTGTCGAAGAGGGACACCGCGTAGCCTCTGCGGGCCATCATGAGAGCGAGGCTGGCGCCCATGATGCCGGCGCCGAGAATAGCCATTCTGCCGCGAGGCGCTGTCATGTCCTGGCGCGCATCGCGGCCTCTCCTTTCCCGATGAGTGTCATCAGGGGTTCGATACGTAGTTTTCAGGGTCGTATTCGGTATCGCAGAAAACCAGCAAAGACGGGTTCTCGCCTTCATAGGTCTGCAGCGCCCACACCGGGGCATCGACCAGCACCGCGCGGTTCGATGCGGTGAGCGTCAGCCGTTCGACCTGTTCCTGGTAGCGAAATTCGATGCCGATCTCGCCCGACAGCTGTATCATCAATTGCCGGCCCGACCCGTGTGCATGTCCGCCCCGCGACGTGCCGCGCGGCGCGGTGACGACGAACGCCCGCACGGCTTGGAAATTGTAACCGCTGAACTCGATAGCGGTCAGCATTCCCCTGGGATCGCAATGTAACGAAGTGGGGATCTCGGTGACCTTGCCGCCAAAGAACGTTCGATGCTGCATAACGTAAGCCCGCCAGATGCCGGTCGAAATTTACCTCAGACTAGCGCTTTTATCAAAAGGCAGAATACAACCACTTAGGCGGTGTTTTGGGACACAGCAGCGGATCGATGTCGAGCTCGGCCTCAGGCCGACACGGTGCCGACTACCGAAGGTCGCCGCGCCGTCACGACTTCTGAGTCGCGGCCGAAACCACGGCTTAAGACCTTGGTCCGAGCGGTCTAGGACCTTTGAGTTCGGAAGGCCGGCCGGTCCCAACGAGGGTGATCTCACTTCAGCAATTTCAAAGAGTTAGGGTGGTTGGCGTTTCGCTGGCCGGCCGTTTCGTTGTCGCAATGAAAGCACAGCTATATCTAAGTTTACCCTTTGTGTTAGCGCTTCCTCATGTTGCCCGCTATAGCGGTTAGTGGCGGTGGCAATCTCGGAGGTAGTTATGACATCCCGAAAGACCCTTTTTGCTGCATTTGCGGTGTTCTCGCTTCTGGTGTCGCCGGCCCTGGCTGCTGCTGGTGGCAACGGCCATGGTAACGGCCATGGCAATGGTAGCGGTAACGGCAATGGCAATAGCGGAGGAAACGGTAATGCTGGCGGCAATGGCGGAGGCGGCGGTTCGGTCGGCAAGTCGGCATCCGCCAAGGGCCAGGCCCCTAAGGGCCAGGTCGCCAAGGCCGCTACCCCTTCTGTGTCCAAGGAAAAGAATATCCATGCCAAGCTCGGCCGGTTGAACTCGCTGCAGCGCAACGCCAACGCCTTTATGCACTCCAAGAGCAAGAACTTCGCTGGCGTGCAGGCTTTTGTGACACAGTCGGCAATAGCCAAGAACGCTCAATCGGCGCTCGATGCTGCTAATAAGGCGGTTACCGACGCCAAAGCGGCGCTCGACGCGCTGAATGCGAAAGCGGCTGACCCGAATACCCTGCCCGAAGATGTCCCGACGCAGGCCGACCTCGATGCAGCACAGACAGCATTCGATGACGCCACCCAGGCCGCCGCCGATGCTAAGGCCGCCGCCGCTGACGCCGCTGCCAACGTCCCATCGCTCGATGCAGCCCTTGCCCAAATGGCCAACAAGCCCGTCGACCCTGAGGTCACAGATTGGGCCAATAGCGTACTTGCCGACAAGATCGACCAAGTAGCCGCCAAGCTGGCTCCGGCCACGCCCTAAGGCCCCATGTGGCGGCAGCGATCCAGTCGACGATAAAGCCGTCGGGTTCGCCCGGCGGCTGTACCTTTCTCGCCTATGCAGCGTTGGTCCTAATGCAGGTCCGAGATTCTGGTGATGGCTATTTTGCGAAATCTGCAGCCGCGCCGCCGTCCTCAAGGCTGAATTCATGCGTGCTTCGCGCATCTTCATCGACGACACGAAACCAATGCTCCTGAAGCGCTCTAGGCGACACCCTTTGGCCCGTGACCTTCTCTACCGCAGATAACGGATCATCGGCGTTCGTGGCCTGAGTTGAGACACACTCCTCTCCATGCCACTCTTCCACCTGGTACTCTGGCATGCCGGCCTACCTACCGCTCCCCAGAGCCTTCGCTTCCCGCTCCAGCGTCTCGCGTCGGTTGCCGTGCTTCGCGATCAATTCCTTGACCTGCTGCGGGGTGATGCCGGCCTTGGTGGCGAAATACTCGACTTCATAATCCTCATCGGCAGAGACGCGGTCCCGATCGCGGAAGTCCGTCTTCGTTTTGTCGTCGGCCATTTGCTTTGCTCCTGGTTGAATGATCAACCGCAACGTGCAGCCGCAGCCTTTTGTTGCAGCGGAGCCCGGATTTCCGAAACGGTCACATGGGAAAACGGCCCTCAGTCGCAGGAGGTGCTGGTGTTGCTGTAACTTTGAACGGAACGGTTCTTCTCCTTGACGGTTGTGACGTGAAGGAGATGCCTCATGTTTGAAAGTGTGATGTGGTTGATCGTCGTTGCTGGTGGGCCACTGTTGCTGGCCCTACTGATTGCATACGTTCTTATGACCCGACGCCACCGTGGTCCTGCAGAACGCATGGAAAGCGACCGCGCGACCAAACGGCTCTATAGCCAGGACGAATGTTGATCCTTAGGCTGGCGCAACGTTTGCGCCCACGCTGGCCCGCTGCCTCACGGTGGCGGGCTTCTTCGTTTTCGGAAATTAGGAAAGATTTGGCCCTCTTTGAAAATACAGAGGCAATTCAGCAGATAGCCAAATATCTGGCGGAGGGAGTGGGATTCGAACCCACGGTGGGCTTGCACCCACGCCGGTTTTCAAGACCGGTGCCTTAAACCGCTCGGCCATCCCTCCGTCGTGATCTTTCAATCATTTAGGAACATCAACCGACCCACTGAACGACAGTTGGTATCAAATGACACCTATGCCTTCCGGACCAGCTTGCGGTTCATTTCTCTAGAGCGTTGCGCAGCGCCAAGTCAACCACCGGCGCTGCCCTGGACAATAGGGGGTGGCCTTCGTTGCCCGAACGGGGCTGCGAACCCATTTTTTCGAACGCGAGGGCTCTAATTGCGATCCTTGCTGCCGACCTGCACAAGTTGCAGAAGACCCAGCACAACAAGTGCGAGGACAGTTGCCAAAGCCGCGATCTGCCAGAACCCGAGCCCAACCGCCATGCCTATGGCGCCTGCCAGCCACATGCCCGCCCCGGTGGTAAGCCCTTGAACCTCGCCCTTGGAGAAGAAGATCAGGCCGGCGGCCAGAAATGCCACGCCGGCAGTCGTGGCTTCGATCAAGCGGATAGGATCAATGGCGATTTCCTGACCATCGAAGACGTGAAGGTGAGTAATCTCGATCGTGAGGATGGCAATTAGAGCCGTCGCAACAGAGACGAGGATGTGTGTCCTCAATCCGGCCGGCCGGTTGCGCCATTCGCGTTCGATGCCAACGATGGAGCCAAGGACGGCCGCGAGCAAAAGCCTGGCTGATATTACGGAAAAGGGCAGCCACGTCTGTTGCCCGAAACGTTCAATGAATTCATCCATGAGGCGCAGAACGTATCTCGGGTCGGTCGGTTCCAGCCAGCCGCGCTTCATGCCGTAGATTCACATTCAGGCTCCAAGGGCCTGGGCTAGGTCTCGGATGCCTCTCCACAGGCCCGACCGACCCAAGAACTCCGCCACATTCCTGCCCGGTTCCGGACACAATCGATTAATACGCTGATAAACAATTCCTGCGCACAAGGGATGGGGATTGGCGCGTCGCAGACATTGCTCATCTGGCTCCGCCGAAATTCTAGAAGCAGCGCCTGTGTCGAGACGGTAGGGGACATCGGAAAACATGCAGACCACGACGCATCGGCGTCTTCGTCGCGCTCCTGCTTTGGTGTTGTGCGCTCTTTCGGCTGCGTTGCTGGCCGCGTGCGCGTCGCCGCAGTCCGAGCCGAAAGCCATGGTCTACAAGAAGCCTCGCTCGAAGGAATATTTTGCCGAGACCGAATACGGTGTGAAGGCCAGCCCGCGCGTTCAGTACATGCGGCGCGGCGGCGGCCGCGACCAATTGGGCAAGCCTTATCAGGTGCGCGGCAAGTGGTATTACCCCAAGGAAGACAAGCGCTACGCCAAGGTCGGTCTCGCCTCCTGGTATGGCGATGCCTTCCACGGTCGTCTCACAGCCAATGGCGAAGTCTACGACATGACCCATCTGACCGCGGCGCATCCGACCATGCCGCTGCCGAGCTATGCCCGTGTCACCAACACCGAGACCGGAAGCTCGGTCATCGTGCGCGTCAACGACCGCGGCCCCTATCATGAGGGACGCATCATCGATGTCTCGGAACGCGCCGCGCAAATGCTCGACTATGCCAAGGTCGGCACGGCCAGGGTCAAGGTGGAATATATTGGCCGCGCACCGCTCGACGGCGACGACGACCAATATCTGGTCGCCTCCTACCGCCCGGGCAACCGCCCGGACCCGTCCGATGGCTTGCCGACCGGCGTCATGGTGGCGATGAACGGACCTTCGCCGAGCCTATCTGTTGGCGCACCCCCTGCCGTAGTGCCGTTTCCTGGTCAGTTGACGAATTCCGACACACAGCCAGTGATGTCGATGCAGGCACCGGCCTCAAGCGATGTGACGCTGCCTGAATTCGGGCCGATCGTGCCTCAGCGCCCGGAATCGCCCTTTGCCGTGGCTTCGCTCTCCTATGCGGATGAGCGCGTACAGCGCGCCGACGTCTTTGCAGCGCTTGACGACCAGGGCATGTCGCCAGCCGACATCCTGCAATCGTGGAAGAAATCCAACCCGCAGGCATCGCCTGCCGTTTCCGACTATGTCGCCGCCGGATCCTTCGACGATGCTGCCGAGGCAAAGCGGGTGGCTGCGGCTCTCGAACCGTTCGGCAGGACCGAAATCCAGAGCACCGAACTCGACGGCAATGACTGGTACGCGGTCAATCTCTATCCGGATGGCCATGGCAATGTCGACGACCTCTTGCGCGCGGCATGGTCGCATGGCGCGCCGGACGCGCTGGCTGTGCGCAACTGACCAACAAAGGCACGCCGGTTTTGTCATTGCGCGGTTGATCCGCCGGGAAGAAGCCTGATAGCGTTGCGGCAAGTTTCTGCCGGCTAACAGTCGAGCCTCTTCATGCGATTTCGCCTTTTCCACCCTTTTGCCGGGCTTTTTGGCCTTGGCTTCTTGCTTGCCGCGCTGGTTCCGGCCAACGCGCAGCTTTTCGAGACCAAGGCGACGCAGGCTTTCATGATCGATGCCGAAACCGGCACGGTGCTGTTTTCCAAGGATGCCGACCAACCGATCCCGCCGGCCTCGATGGCCAAGCTGATGACGATGGAGATGGTCTTCAACGCCATCAAGTCGAAGCGCATGAGCCTCGACGACACCTTCGTGGTTTCGGAAAATGCCTGGCGCAAGGGCGGTGCGCCTTCGGGAACGTCGACCATGTTCGCCAAGCTCAAATCGGCGGTCCGGGTCGAGGACCTGATCCAGGGGGTCACCATACAGGCCGCCAATGACGGCTGCATGGTGCTGGCCGAAGGCATGGCCGGCTCGGAAGAGAATTTCGCCGCTCAGATGAACGATCGCGCGCGCCAGATCGGGCTGCCGAAATCGACATTTGTCAATTCCACCGGCCTGCCGGCCGACGGCCAGCAGACGACAGTGCGCGAACTGGCGCAGCTTGGCCTGCATATATGGCGCGAATATCCGGATCTCTATCTCTATTACGGCCGGGCCGATTTCACCTGGAACAAGATCTCGCAAAAGAACCGCAACCCGTTGCTGGCCATGGGCATCGGCGCCGATGGGCTGGCGGTCGGGTCGAGCGAGGCGGGCGGTTTCGGCATTGTCGGCTCGGTCAGCCATGACCGAACCAGGGTGTTCGCGGCGATGAGCGGATTGGCCAATGATCGCGAGCGCGCCGAGGAAGCTCGCAAGCTGCTCGAATGGGGCGTCCGCTCCTTCGAGAAGACCGAGATTTTCGCTGGCAACGAAGTCGTCGGCGAGGCCCAGGTGTTCGGCGGCGCCAAATCCAGCGTAGCGCTGAAGGCAAAGGCGCCGATCGACGTCCTGCTGCCGATCGCCAACCGCGACAAGCTGACCGCCAGGATCGTCTATCAGGGGCCGGTATCGGCGCCGGTGGAGGAGGGGCAACCCGTCGGCGCGCTGCGCGTCTGGATCGGCGATACGCTGAGCCAGGAAACGCCGCTTTTCGCCGCCGAATCTGTCGGCGTCGGCACACTGCCGCAACGCGCGTTTGATGCCGCCAGGGAACTGGCCGTAGGCTGGCTGCGTTGAGTTCCTGCGGCGTGGACCTTTTCTCGGGCGCGGACTAAGACACCAGCGCAAAGCAGGACAAAGGCCTTTCGATTGGCAAGCGGATTTTTCATCACCTTCGAAGGCGGCGAGGGCGCCGGCAAGTCGACGCAGATCGAGCGGCTGGCCCAGAAGATGCGCGCCAAGAAATACGATGTCCTCCTCACCCGCGAACCCGGGGGGTCACCCGGCGCCGAGGCGGTCAGGCACGTGCTCCTGTCCGGCGCCGCCGAGCCTTTCGGGCCGAAGATGGAGGCGCTGCTGTTTGCCGCCGCACGCTCCGACCATGTCGAGCAGGTCATCCGGCCGGCGGTGGAGCGCGGCTCCATCGTGCTTTGCGACCGTTTCCTGGATTCGTCGCGCGTCTATCAGGGCGTCACCGGCGGCCTCGATCCGGCTTTCATGGAAGCTCTGGAGGAGGTCGCGGTCAACGGCATGATGCCGGACATGACGCTGATCCTTGACATTGACCCCGCCGAGGGCTTGCGGCGCGCCGCCGCGCGGCGTGGCGCCGAGGACGGTCCGGACCGCTTCGAAAAGGAGACGCTGGACATCCACCAGCGCCGCCGTGACGCCTTCCTGGCGATCGCAGCCGCCGAGCCGGACCGCTGCATCGTGATCGACGCGTCGGCGCCTCCCGCTGCGGTGGAGGATGTCATCACCGCGGTGGTGTTCGCCGCACTTGAGGCGAGGGCGCCCGCGCGCAACCGACAGGCGGCGCCCGCATGATCTTCGAACGCATCGCTCCCGAGCAGCACGACACACTGGACGGTGTACCGGAGCCGTCCGAGACGCTGCGCCTGGTCGGCCATGAGCAGGCGGCCGCGATGCTCGCTGCCGCCTATCGCTCGGGAAAACTGCCGCATGCGTTGATCTTTGCCGGGCCGGTCGGCATCGGCAAGGCGACGCTTGCCTTTCACCTGGCGCACCATCTGTTGAAGCATCCGGCCTTCGACCAGGCGCCGGATGTGTTTGCCGTTCCCGATCCGGCCTCACCGCTGTTTCGCCAGATCGCCACCGGGGCGCATCCCGGCGTGCTGCACCTGACCCGGCCGCTGAACGACAAGACCAAGAGTTTCAAGACCGTCGTCACCGTCGACGAGATCCGCAAGGTCAACCGCTTCCTGTCGCTGACCTCGCATGACGGCAGCTACCGGGTGGTGATCGTCGATCCGGCCGACGACATGAACACCAACGCCGCCAATGCCTTGCTGAAGAACCTCGAGGAGCCGCCGAGCCGCACGCTGTTCATCCTCATCGTGCATGCGCCGGGCAGCCTTTTGCCGACCATCCGTTCGCGCTGCCAGATGGTGCGGCTGACGCCGCTCGATGCCGGCAGCCTGATGAGTGTTCTGGAGACCGTCGAGCCGCCGCCACCTTCCGATCCTGCCGCGCGCGCGGCACTGGCGGAACGGGCAGGGGGCAGCGCCCGCAATGCGATCCTTCTGACCCAATATGGCGGGCTGGAGATTGCCGGCACGCTCGACGCCCTGGTCACGTCGGGCAAGAGCGACATCGCCGGAGCCTATCGGCTTGCCGATGCCGTCGCCGGCCGCGACCAGGCGATCCAGTTCGACATCTTCAACCGCCGCGCGCTCGATCTGCTCTCCACTGGCGCCAGTGAAGCCGCGCTGGCCGGGGATCTCGCGCGGGCGAAAACGCTGTCCGACACTTGGCACGAGGCGCTGAACGCCATATCTGAGACCGATACCTACAATCTTGACAAGAAGCAGCACGCCTTGACCATGATCGACCGCCTGAATTCCGCAATGCGAATGTGACCGGTTTCGGCATTGGGTCGGGATGGCAATCGCCGTCTCGATGCGATATCCACCGCTCACACTCAATTCGGACATTCATGACGGTTCATTCATGTCACGCGACACATTCTACATCACGACACCGATTTTCTATCCGAACGGCAAGCCGCATATCGGCCACGCCTATACGGTCATTGCGACCGACGCGCTGGCCCGCTTCCAGCGCCTGGACGGCAAGGACGTGCTCTTCCTCACCGGCACTGACGAACACGGCCTCAAGATGCAGCAGACGGCCGAGAAGGAAGGCATAACGCCACTCGCGCTTGCCGACCGCAACTCGGCGATCTTCCGTTCGATGACAGAGGTCCTGGGCGGCTCGAATGATGATTACATCCGCACGACGGAACCACGCCACTACGAGTCGTGCCAGGCGATCTGGAAGGCGATGGCGGCCAATGGCGACATCTATCTCGACCGCTACAGTGGCTGGTATTCGGTCCGCCAGGAAGCCTATTTCGAAGAGAGCGAAACCACGCTCGGCGACGACGGCGTGCGCCGCGAGCCGCTTGGCTCGCCGGTCGAATGGAATGAGGAGGAAAGCTACTTCTTCAGGCTTTCCGCCTATCAGGACAAATTGCTTGCGCTGTACGAAAGCCAGCCCGATTTCGTCGGTCCGGCCGAGCGCCGAAATGAGGTGATGAGCTTCGTCAGGTCCGGCCTCAAGGACATCTCGGTCTCGCGCACGACCTTCAATTGGGGCGTGCCGGTGCCCGGCGACGACAAGCATGTGATGTATGTCTGGGTCGATGCCTTGACCAACTACATCACCGCTGCCGGCTATCCCGACACCAAGGCCGAGCAATGGCGCTACTGGCCGGCCACGCACATTATCGGCAAGGACATCGTCCGCTTCCATGCCGTCTACTGGCCGGCTTTCCTGATGTCGGCCGGCATCGAACTGCCGAAGCGCGTCTTCGCGCATGGCTTCCTGTTCAACCGCGGCGAGAAAATGTCGAAGTCGGTCGGCAATGTCGTAGACCCCTTCACCATGGTCGAGCATTACGGCCTCGACCAGGTGCGCTATTTCTTCTTGCGTGAGGTGCCATTCGGCCAGGACGGCAGCTACAGCCATGACGCGATCGTCAACCGCACAAATGCCGATCTCGCCAACGGTCTCGGCAATCTGGCGCAGCGCTCGCTGTCGATGATCGCCAAGAACTGCGGCGGCGTGGTGCCGCATCGCGGCGAGCTGACCGAAGCCGACAGCGCGATCCTCGACCAGGCGGTGGAAGCGCTGGGTACCGCGCGCCAGGCGATGGCGGAACAGGGCATCCATCTCGCGTTGGCGGCGATCTTCGGCGTTGTGGCGGAAGCGGATCGCTACTTCGCCTCGCAGGCGCCCTGGGCGCTGAAGAAGACCGATCCGGCGCGCATGGAAACAGTGCTGTGGACGACCGCCGAACTGGTGCGGCGCGTGGCATTGCTGTGCCAGCCCTACATTCCGGGGTCGGCCGGCAAGCTGCTGGACCTGCTGGCGGTGCCGGCGGACAAGCGTGACTTCGCGCATGTCCATGCCGACTATGCGCTGGTGCCCGGCACGGCGCTGCCCGCGCCGGAGGGCGTGTTTCCGCGTTATGTCGAAAACCCTGAGGCGAGCGCCTGATGCTCGTCGACAGCCATTGCCATCTCGACTTTCCGGATTTCACCGAGGAGCGGGCGGCCATCGTCGCCCGCGCAAAGGCTGCCGGTATAGGTCACATGGTGACCATCTCGACACGCGTGAAGCGGTTTGCGCAAGTGCTTGAGATTGCCGAGAGTTTCGACGAAATCTATTGCTCGGTCGGCACCCATCCTCACAATGCCGGCGAAGAACTGGATGTGACGGCTGAGGACCTTGTGCGCCTGTCCGCGCACCCGAAGGTGGTGGCGATCGGCGAGGCCGGGCTCGACTATTTTTACGACAAGGCGCCACGCGATGCGCAGGCGCAGGGCTTTCGCACTCACATAGCGGCCGCGCGCGAGACCGGCTTGCCGCTGGTGATCCATTCGCGCGATGCCGATGACGACATGGCTGCCATCCTCGAAGACGAAACAGGGAAGGGCGCCTTCCCCTTCATCCTGCATTGTTTTTCGTCGGGGCGACGGCTGGCAGAGGTCGGCGTGGCGCTTGGTGGCTATGTGTCCTTCTCGGGCATACTGACCTTCAAGAACTCCGCCGATTTACGCGCCATCGCAGCCGATGTGCCGCATGACCGGCTGCTGGTCGAGACCGACGCACCGTATCTGGCGCCGGTGCCGTTCCGCGGCAAACGCAACGAGCCGGCCTATATCGCGCATACAGCCAAGGTGCTGGCGGAGACGGTCGGCGTTGGCGAAGCCGAGATCGCGACGCTGACGACGGAGAACTTCTTCCGGGTGTTCGGCAAGATGCCGCGGCCCGCCGGGCTCTGACGCATGAGCGACCGGCTGCGCCTCACCATCCTCGGCTGCGGCTCGTCACCTGGCACGCCGCGTATCACCGGCGATTGGGGCAATTGCGACCCGGCCAATCCGAAAAACCGGCGTACACGCTCAGCCGCGCTCGTCGAGCGGATAGCAGCCAACGGCGCCAGAACCACGGTCGTCATCGACACCGGGCCTGATTTCCGTGAGCAGATGCTGATGGCGGCGGTCCGGCGCATCGACGCCGTCGTCTATACGCATCCGCACGCCGACCACATCCACGGCATCGACGATCTGCGCGGCTACGTGCTGGAGCAGCGCCATTTGATCGATGTCCATGCCGACCAGCCGACCATGCTCAGGCTGCGCGAAGCGTTCGGCTATTGCTTCGAGACGCCGCTTGGCAGTTCCTATCCGCCGATCGTCAGGCCGCACATCATCGATCACGCAAGCGCGGTGACGATCGAAGGCGAGGGCGGTGCCCTCACCCTCGAGCCGCTGCCGCAGATCCATGGCGACATCATTTCGCTCGGCTTCCGCATCGGCGGGCTGGCCTACTGCCCCGATATAAGCGACTTCCCGGATACCACCGCCGAGCGGCTGCGCGGCCTGGAAATGCTGGTCATCGATGCCTTGCAGTACCATACCCATCCCAGTCATCTGTCGCTCGGTCAGGCGCTTGGCTGGATTGAAAAACTGGCGCCGAAACAGGCCGTGCTGACGCATATGCATGTGCCGCTCGACTATGCCACGGTGAAGGCCGAGGTGCCGGCCAACGTCACTCCGGCCTATGACGGCATGGTGATCGAAATTCCTTTATGAGCAAGCATGATACGAGCAGATCTTTATAAGGACGTTCGGTTCTTCGGCGCGAAGATCAGCAGCGTTCCAATCCGCTCATAGCCCATGCGGGGATAAAGCAGCGCTCCGGCACGCGTCGCCAACAGCATCGAGCACCGCGACCCATGCGCTTTGTCGTCATGCAGCATTTTGGCCATCAGCGCCTGGCCGATGCCTCGACGCCGCTGCGAAGGCTCGACAAACATTGCCGAGCACCATGTGGCGCCGACGGCGTTTATGCTGCGCACACGCCCGACGATGGCGTCGCCATCGAGCGCCACATACTGGCGAAACGGCGCATCGTCGCCGAGTTGATCGTCTGGAAGTGGCCGCCTGCGTATGACCTTTCCCAGTTGTGCAGCGCGTTCAGCCGTCCTCACGCGTTCGATAGAGACGATTGCTGGCGGGTCTGGAATTTGGCGCAGCGACTGGACGAAAAAGCCTTCCGTCCGCAGCAGCCGGTAGCCGAGCGCCTTGTAGGCAGTTCGCGTCGGTTCGTCCGGGCCGTCATTCGCGATCACGACCGAAACGGCAAAGCTTGGCCGCGCATGCTGCCGCACGATGGCATCGGCTTCCTCGGCGGCGACGTCATGGACGATCCATTCTTCGCCACGGTAGTCGCGTGCATTCTTGCGCTCGGCATCGCGCATCAGCCACAAGGGTCCGACGCGGCTGGCCTCGTAGGGAAAGGAACGGCTCTTATCGGTACTGAAGCCGTGCACGAACACTTCGATCGCCGCTTCGATGTCACGCTTTGCTGTCGTCATCGACACAGCGTAGCGTTGGCCATCGGCTCAAGGCAACACGCGTCGATCATGCCAAACCCGTGAAAATCGCAGCAATTTCCAGCTTCAGTCTAATGCACAAGTTCCATAATCTATCTTATGCGACTTTCATATGTGGCTGCTGCTTCCATTAGGGGCGTGCCAATATACGCCCTGCTGACTGAGATGCAGGCCGGCGGCTCTGATCGCTTGGCGGGAGGAACGTTGACGAAGCAGTGGCGAAATGAGTTGGCGTGGTCTTCATTTCTCAAGGGATGGCGCCTTTCGCAAAGGCCTCGACTTCCTGCTCGACGGGCTGGCACCAGGATAACGAACAGGAGCGTCATCCCGAAAAGCTTTCCAGGAGGCCGCTGAAGGCTGCTGCGATTGCAACAAGATGGAAGACGCCAAGGGCCAGCCATCTGGAGCCGCCGGCGCCCGCAACAAATGCCCCATAGGCAGGAAACTGCAGCGCAGCCAATCCGATGGAAAGGCCGGTGATCGTTGTGTTGGTCAACAGCGTTGCCAGCATGGGGACCGGATAGAGAAGTCGCGCCAGCCCATAGTCGCCATGCCCGGCTCCGGCCGAATAGAGCGTCAGGAAAAAGGCGACGCGCGTGATGCCGAGGCCGACAAGGAACCCTGCCCGCGAGGAGAATCTTGGCGACGTCATCTGGCCATGGCCATGGCAGCGGACGGGTCGCGGTCGTCAGGCGCGAGCTTGGACGAAGCGACAAGCAGCTTCTCCTGATCGGCCCGCGACTTCGGCTCGATCGCGATTTGCAGCAGAGGCCAGGGCGCGGCAGACTTCTCCATCATGACGCCATGGTTGCAGATTGATCGGGTGGCCGCAACGGAGGGGTCTACGCCCGGCCGGCCGCCCGGCCCGTCCCTTTCGCTTCCTGACTGTGGACGCGCGCCAGAAAATCGCGCACCAGGGGAAGCGCCTCATCGAAATGGGTTTCGAGCAGCCAGTGGCCGGCGCCGCCGATGAGATGAAGTTCTGCTTCCGGCAAATCGCGGTGGTAGGCATGCGCCGATTGTGCCGGCATGTAACCATCCTCGGGGCCCCAGACAATGAGCGTCTGCGGTTGGTGCTCGCGCAGATAGCTCTGATAGCGCGGGAACCAGCCGAGGTTCGCCTCCAGCTTCTCCATCAGGCCGACCGCGAGCCGCCGGCGGATCGGCGTGTCCATCAAAGGCCAGTGGAGTTTCCAAAGATCGGGAGGCACGCGCTCGGCTACAGCGTAATCCACCTCTCCGACAAACTCGTGCCGGAACCCCTCCTCGCTCACCGCCTCTTCCAACGGCCGGTGCTTTTCGGGCGTCTTTTCCTTCCAATAGGCTTTTATCCCAGCGTATTTCGGCCCGAGAACATCCTGGTATATATCGCCGTTCTGGATGATGAGTGCCGCGATGCGCTCGGGATGTGCGATGGCGTGGCGCAGTCCGATCTGCGAGCCATAATCGTGCAGCCAGAGAGCATAGCGCGACATGCCGAGCGCATCGGCGAAAGCTGTCAGAAACTCGGCATAGGCATCGAAATCATAGCCAAAAACCAACATTTCGGGCGTGGCGCTATAGCCAAAGCCGGGAAAGTCCGGCGCGAATGTATGCCAGCGATCGGCAAGTGCCGGCATCAACCGTCGGAATTGATAGGACGAGCACGGATAGCCGTGCGGCAGGAGAAGGACGGGAGCATCAGGCGGGCCGTCTTCGCGATAGAAGATGCTGTTTCCGTCAATGTCGATCCGGCGATGTTGCAATTCTACCTCCTTGCTCAAAGCTTGCCCGCCACTTTGTTTACGGTGCTCCGGCAAGAAGGTTCCTTTGAAGTCAGGGCGTGACGGCTTCCGGCTGTCCATTCCCCGACAGGATCTGCAGCGTTCCGCGCGTGGCGTTGCGGAACGCATCGTCGAAACTGACGCCACGTACCTGCCAGCGAGAGTCCTTATCCTTGAAGCTGAGCCGCCAGTCGCCGACCCAGCCCAGCGCTTCCTGGCGCCATACCAAAGTGCCGGCAAGCAGGGCGTCCCCATCCAGCGTGTTGGCGACGTCGGCGAGCGCGACGTCGGACGGCCGAGGCAACTCCAGCGGCAAACCGGTCCGGTGCGCCGCGTCCGCCAGCGCAACGCGCATATCCGCCGCAAGCTCGCCGCCGCCATCGCGCACCAGCGTGAAGCCGTCGCCTTTCATCGGCCTTACATCCAGCAGTGCGACGATTTTTGGCCGCGGCACCGCCCACGGTTTGCGCCCGAGCGACGCCAGCAAGGCATCGATCTTGTCCGGGTCGAAATCGGCGGTGATGTAATGCGGCCGGTCGTGGGTGCCCTGCTCGTCATGCGGCGGGCGGTTGTTGAGCAGGTCGCGGTAGCCGACACCAGTGACATAGTCGGCCGCGTGCCGGCTCATGTCCGCAACACGCGGGTCGCCGATCAGCCGCGGGTCGCCGGAAACCTTGACCAGCACCTCTTCAAGGCACGGCGCCAGGCCCCACGCCCGGTTCTCCTCGCCAGTGCCGCTGGTCACCGATTGCGCGCGGTAGAGGCTGGCGCGGTCGATGTCGGCGGCAGCGACCGGAAAGACAATCAGCACAGCCAGCGCCGCTGCCACAAAGCCCAATTTCAAGCATCCAGGCACCCGCCGACCCTCCCGAAACGGTCCGGAACATCCGTTGGAGCCATACTCCTGATCATCAGGGAGTTTCAAGGTGCCGCCCATCAAGGCGTATCGCCGACGATGCGCCGGTGTACGCCGTCCAGGCTCTCGGTGAGCGCATCGAACACGTTTCGCGCCGTGAGTTCGCGAAGAACCTGTTCGTTGATGCCGCCGCGCGTCGCATAGTCCTGCGCCAGATGCATGAAGTCGGCATCCGGCGACATATCAAGAGCGCTTCCCAAGGCTTTGAAAAGCGATGCGATGTAATCGCGCCCCTTTCCTTCCTCGACGCCATTCTTCTTGAGCCAGCTGTTGATCGTATCGAGATATCTGAAGTAGCTGGCATAGGTCGCGGTGACCACGCTCAGCGCATTGAATTCGGCTGGGTTCTCGACCTCGATCACTTTCCCCAGACTGCCGAACAAGGCAGCGACAGTGGCATCCGGCGGGCAGATGATCGTTGCCCCCAGCCGGTGGGCAATCATCGGCATGGGCAGCGCTTTCGTCACCTGGTGCGCGGGTGCGGTCAAGCCGGCAATCTCCTCGCGCGGCAGCGTGGCGATCAAGCTGATGAGGTGATGCTCGCGCCGAAACCGCAAACCCGGCAGGACGTCATGCGCAATTTGCGGCCGGACAGCCAGCATGACCAGGTCGCATTGATCGAGAACCGCCTGATTGTCATCAGCGATACACAGATCCGGATAACGGGCTGCCAGCTCTGCGGCGATCTCTTCATTGCGCGGCGACAGCAGCACGGAGACGGAGTTATCCGCGACGGATTTGAGCCCGCTGACAATGGCCGCTGTAAGGGCACCCGTGCCGATGAAGCCAAGTTTCATCGCGCCTGTCATTGTCACAGTGGCGCATGGTAGAGCCGTACCTGATAGCTCAGCACGCGCTTTTCACCGGGCGCGATCAGCATCACGCCCGGCTTGTCCGCGAACTCGCCATCGAAATCGACGGGGCTGGCAAGCCCGTGCCAGGGTTCGATGCACAGGAACGGAGCGCCTTCGGGCTTCGACCAGATGCCCAATTCCCTAAAACCCTGCCACGACATCTCGATCGCCGCACCGTTCGCGGCGGCATAGCGCACGCTGGTGCTGGCCGGCCGGCCGAGGATCACGGCGTCTGCCTCGAACAGCTGTTCGGAAAGCGCCAGCGTTTTGCCTTCGATGGGCGTCGGCCGCGGTGCAGCCAGCACCAGGCCATCCTTCAGCCGGCGGATCGGCGCCGGCTCGTCCTGGGCAAAGGTCAGGTGGTAGTCGGTCTTGGCGAGCCCTGGCTGCAATGGCCAATTGAAAGCCGGATGTGCACCAATGGAGGCTGGCAGCGTCTCGTCGCCGGTGTTGGCAATCTCGAAGCTCACACCAAGTTCGCGACGCTCGAGCGTGTAGGTGATGGCAAGGCGAAAGGCGAACGGATAGCGCGTGCGTGTATCGGCATCGTCGGTCAACACCAGCGTGCAGGATCGGGGACTCGTCTCAGCAGCCCACACAAACGGCTTGTCGCGGGCAAATCCGTGCTGCGTCAGGGGATAGACCTGGCCCCCATGGCGGAGCTGGTCGCCCTTCAGCCGGCCGACGATCGGAAACAGCACCGGCGAATGCCGCCGCCATTCCGGCCCGGCCTGCCACAAAAACTCCAGACCCTCGGCATTGCGCAAGGAGACGAGCTCGGCCCCCTGCCCGACAATGGTCGCCGAAATGCCGTCGCCGTGAAGCGTCACTTGTTCCATGCGTTCTCGCGGAAAGCTGCGTGCGAGCGCCAGGTTAGCAAAAGCCCGCATGGACTCAAGGGCGCAGCGACATCGCGCTGATAGAGGAGCGATGTCTCGACGGCAAAAACGACAGTGGCCGGAGATTCTCCTCCGGCCACTGCGAGATCGAGATTGTTGCCCTGCTACGGTTCGACTATTCGCGCTCGCCGGTGAAATTCAGCAACAGCTGGAAGATGTTGACGAAGTTCAGGTACAGCGACAGCGCGCCGAAGACGGCGAGCTTCTGCTGCGATTCCGCATCGAAATTCTCCGCATACTGTTCCTTGATCGTCTGCGTGTCCCAGGCGGTCAGGCCGACAAAGACGGCAATGCCGATCACCGAGATGGCGAACTGCAGCGCGGTGGAGCCAAGGAAGATGTTGACGACGCTGGCGATCACCACACCGATCAGGCCCATGATCAGGAAGGACGAGAACTGGGTCAGGTCGCGCTTGGTCGTGTAGCCGTAGAGGCTGGTGGCGCCGAACATCGTGGCGGTGATGAAGAAGGTGCGCGCGATGCTGGTGCCGGTGAAGACCAGGAACACCGAAGCCAGCGACAGGCCCATCACCGCGCAGAAGGCCCAGAACATCAACTGGGCGCTCGCCGCCGACATCGTCTGCATCTTGAACGAGAACAGCAGCACGAAGGCGAGCGGCGCCAGCATCACCACCCATTTCAGCGGGCTGGAAAAGATCGGCACGTAGAGGGCCGGCGTCGAAGCGACCACCATGGCGACGATGCCGGTGACGACGAGGCCGATGCCCATATAGTTATAGACACGCAGCATGTGGCTGCGCAGGCCCTCGTCATAGACGGCGCCGGCGCGCGCGCCAGTGCCCATGCGGTATCCGAGGTCAGGGGTATTCATTACGGGTTCTCCTTATGTGGTCTCAGTAAAGCGTCTTGAGCAGTAAAGTGTCCTGATCAGTAAAGTGTCTTGGCAAGCGTCTCGGCGGCGCGGTCGAGGTCGTGGACATCGCTGCGCGCGACGACCGCGTACGCGACCTCGCCGATCTGGAAATAGGCAGAGGAGATGTCGCCGGAGGGCGCGATGGCAGGCTTGACCACGTCGAAGGTTCCGGGCCGGATCGCAAACAGCGAGACCAGCCCCATATCCTTCGTCTCCAGCGCCACTTCGACGCTCGGCCCGAAGCGCGACGGATAGATCTGCACGTCGCGGACCTTCCAGTCCTTGGGCAGCGATGGCATGACGATTGCGGTGGCGGCGCGGATTTCGTCGCCATTGTAGTTGGGCGCCTCCAGCTGCGAGGGCATCGCCTCGCGCATGAGCGTCGTCTTGTGCGCCCGGATCGCTTCTTCGACATAGGCGGGCGGCGGCGGCGAAGCCACGACCTTGGTCACCAGCAGCGGCCCGAAGAGGCCGTTCGCCAGCCAGCCGGCAGCGACAAAGACGGCGACCGCGGCCGCCCGCTGCAGCACGGCGAAGACGCGGCGACTGGCCAGTCCCCTGCCCAGCCGGCGCGCGACTTCAGTCGTCGCCGGCCGCGCCATTCCTGTGGAAGCAGCCAGCGCCAGGCGCAGCTCGTCGCGCGTCCTCAAGTCGGACATCACCCGCGCCGCAGCCTCCGGACGAGCCGACAGGAACGCCTCGACCTCGATGCGGCGCGCGACATCCAGCTGGTCGTCGACATAAGAATCGAGATCGGTATCGGTCACCGGGTCCCGCAACAGGTCGGTCATGACGGGTCTCCCACGATCCTCAGATGGCTTTTGGCCGGCGAAGGTGCAGCGTTTTCCATCTCGCGCAGTGCTGCGCGCGCCCTGCCGATGCGCGACATCAGCGTGCCCAGCGGCACCCCGCTGGCGTCGGCGGCCTGCTGGTAGGAAAGGCCCTCGATGGCGACCAGATGCAGCGCCGAACGCTGCTCCTCCGGCAGATGGAAAAAGGCCTCGCGCACCTGCGCCAGGCGCACGGAATGTTCCTGCGGCGCCGGCGTGCTGGCATCGGTGAGATAGCCGGCCTGCTCGACACGCGCCGCTTCCGACCGGCGCGAGCGCATCTTGTCGATGAAAGCGTTGTGGACGATCGACAGCAGCCATGCCCGCAGATTGCCGCCCGAGCGGAATGTGTCGCGCCGCTCATAGGCGCGCACCAGCGCATCGTGCACCAGATCCTCGGCGTCAGTGCCGTCGCGCGTCAGCGAGCGTGCGTAGCGCCTGAGCGAACCCAGCTGTCCGACAATATCGAAGCGTGGCATCGACCGTTTCATGCCCCGTTTACGAAACAGGCGGGGATCTTAATCCATCGCCACCAAAACTTTTTTGCCTCGCCACAATAGGCATCATGCAATCAGAAGTCCGCTGCGCACTTACCCATCTCCCGTGCGGCAGATGTTTGCTTTATGGATGAAGTCTAGCCTTATCCGTCTGTCCCAGGAGCAAAAGATGGCCAATGGTAGTCGTGTAACGGGTTTTGCAGCGTTGCCGGTCGTCGGCAGGGTGTTCATCATCTTTGGCATTGTCGGACTGATCGCTTCCGGCGTGCTGGCCATCGTCGAGATGTACGGCCCTCGTACCGCTTCGGCGACAGGCAGGATTGTCGCCGCCGAATACAATCCCCGCATCGAGTTCTCGACCGCCGACGGCACCGTCATCCGCTTCAACAATGCCGTCCACAGCTCGTTCTGGGGTGATGGCGACAGCGTCCCTGTCGCTTACGACCCAACCAATCCGCAAAATGCCTCCGTCGACAGCTTCGCCGGACGCTGGTTCCTTGCCGGGCTGGCCGGCATGCTCGGCGGTTTCTCCCTGCTGGCCGGCATCGGTCTCGCCGTGATTGGACGGGTGCTTATCCGGCGGATTGGAATGAACCCGTCGCCATAGCCGCCGACCCCTGCCGTACAGACAAAGCTTGGCGTAACGGTCCAGTACGCTAGCGGACTGGCGCAGATGGAAGCACTGGCGAAACGCGGCCGCTTTGCGTATTACTCCGCCGCCATTGGAGCCGTATTGATGTTCGAGACCCTGCAACCTGCCCCGGCTGACAAGATCATCGCCTTGATCGGCCTCTATCGCGCCGATCCGCGCCCCGGCAAGATCGATCTCGGCGTCGGCGTCTACAAGGACCGCGACGGCAGGACGCCGGTCATGCGCGCCCTGCGCGAGGCCGAGAAGCGGTTGCTGCAGGACCAGGACACCAAGACCTATCTCGGCCTTGCCGGCGACACCGGCTTCAACACGGCGATGGTCAAGCTGGCCTTCGGCCCCGCTGCCGATATGACGCGCATCCGCGCCGCGCAAGCGCCTGGCGGTTCCGGCGCGCTGCGGCTGGTGGCGGAGCTGTTGAAGCGGACCCGCCCCGACGCAACCGTCTGGCTGTCGGACCCGACATGGCCGAACCACCCGCCGGTGATGCGCGGGGCCGGCCTCAAGGTGCGCGATTATCCCTATTTCGATGCCGTTTCCGGCGCGGTGCGCTTCGACGAGATGCTGGCAACGCTTGGCGCAGCCGAGCCCGGCGATATCGTGCTGCTGCATGGCTGCTGCCATAACCCGACCGGCGCCAATCTCGATATCGCGCAATGGGCCGGCGCCGCCGATCTTGTCGTCGAGCGCGGGCTGTTGCCCTTTGTCGACATTGCCTATCAGGGCTTTGGCGAAGGCCTGGACGCCGATGCGGCCGGCTTGCGCCTTCTCGCGGGCAAGGTGCCTGAAATGGTCGTTGCCTCGAGCTGCTCGAAGAACTTTGCCGTCTACCGCGACCGCGTCGGCGCGGCGATGATCCTGGCGAAGGATAGCGCGCAAGCCGATGTCGCGATGAGCCAGATGCTGGCGGCGGCGCGCGCCATGTATTCGATGCCGCCGGACCACGGCGCCGCCGCCGTGCGCATGGTGCTGGAAGATGATGGCCTTCGCGCCGACTGGGAGGCGGAGCTGGAGGAGATGCGGCTGCGCATGCTGAGGCTGCGGGTCCAGTTCGCCGACGCGCTGCGCCGGCAGTCCAACTCCGACCGCTTCGATTTCATCGCCAGCCATCGCGGCATGTTTTCCAGGCTTGGCCTGACCGAGGCGCAAGTCGAGCGGCTGCGTGCCGAGTATGGCGTCTACATGGTCGGCGACAGCCGCATCAACGTTGCCGGCCTGCCCGAGGACGGCATGGATGACCTCGCCAAGGCGGTTGTGTCGGTACTCGGCTGATACGGCTGAGCTGTGGACAAGGTCAGGCCGCCAGCTGACAGCGTTGGCCGCACGACAGGCAGCGGGATAGCATTCGCCGCATGAAACCTTCGCGCGACATTTCCCGGCTGATCGAGATCATGGCGGCGCTCAGGGCGCCGAAGACCGGTTGTCCCTGGGACATCGAGCAGGATTTCTCGACCATCGCGCCCTATACGATCGAGGAAGCCTATGAGGTGGCCGACGCCATTGCGCGCGGCGATCTCGACGATCTGCGCGACGAACTCGGCGATCTCCTGCTGCAGGTCGTCTACCACGCGCAGATGGCTGAGGAAGCCGGCGATTTTGCCTTCGGTGATGTGGTCGAGGCCATCACCACCAAGATGATCCGGCGCCATCCGCATGTCTTCGGCGACGAGAAGGCGCGCAGCGCCGGCATGGCAAAGGGCATGTGGGAAAAGATCAAGGCTGAGGAAAAAGCCGAAAAGCGAAGTGCGCGCCTCGCCCGCGGCCTCGACCCCGAAGACCATGGCAAGGGTTTCCTGGACAGCGTGCCCGTCGCCCTGCCCGCTTTGACTCGTGCGCTGAAGCTGCAGGAAAAGGCAGCGCGTGTCGGTTTCGACTGGAGCGAGGCAGCACCCATCCTCGACAAGATCGAGGAAGAGATCGGCGAGCTGCGCGAGGCGCTGGCTAAGGGCGAAACGGCTGAGATCAAGGACGAATTTGGCGACATGCTGTTTGCCGTCGTCAATCTGGGGCGTCACCTCAAGCTCGATTCGGAAGCGGCGCTTAGCGGCACCAACGAAAAGTTCCGCTCGCGCTTCCACTATGTCGAGCGCGCGATCGATGCATCGGGAAGCACGCTCGAAAAAGCCACGCTGGACGAGATGGAAGTGCTCTGGCAGCAGGCCAAGGGCGTGAAATAATCAGGCTTACTGCCTGTTTTTGCGGTGCAATCGGCTTTCGATCTCTTGCCGGGCGGTGTGCGTGGCCTTGAGTGAGATGGTCGCGCTGCCATCCTCATTGTCTACCCGCGAAACGACGTCGCCATTGCGGTATAGCCAGTCGACAAGGCCGAACTGCGGCGGTTCGATCGTCACCGTCAATTCCTCGAGTTCGCCCGACATCCTGATCTCGATCAGCGCCTTCAGCGCATCGATGCCTTCGCCGGTGACCGCCGAGATGGCGATCGGCGGCGCCTTGCTGGCGTCAGTGCCGTCGGCGAGCAGGCGCTCCCGGTTGCCGTCGTCGAGCAGGTCGACCTTGTTCCACACTTCGACGACGCGCTTGGCATCGCCGGCATCGACGCCGAGATCGGCGAGAATGCGCTCGACGTCCTCGGCTTGCGCTGCGGTATCCGGATCCGAAATATCGCGCAGGTGGATGACCAGATCGGCCTCGACGACCTCTTCCAGCGTGGCGCGGAAGGCGGCGACCAGATGCGTCGGCAGGTCCGAAATGAAGCCGACTGTGTCCGACAGGATGATCGGCGTGCCGTGCGGCAGGCGCACGCGGCGCAGCGTCGGGTCGAGCGTGGCAAACAGCATGTCTTCGGCCAGCACGTCGGCCCCGGTCAGCCGGTTGAACAGCGTCGACTTGCCGGCATTGGTGTAGCCGACGATCGCCACCACCGGGAACGGCACCTTCTTGCGCTTGGCCCGGTGCAGGTCGCGGGTGCGGCGCACCGTTTCCAGCTCATGCTTGAGCTTGATGATTTTTTCCTGCAGCTGCCGCCGGTCCGATTCGATCTGGGTTTCGCCGGGGCCGCCGAGGAAGCCGGCTCCGCCGCGCTGGCGTTCAAGGTGGGTCCAGCTCCGCACCAGGCGGCCCTTCTGGTAGTTGAGATGGGCAAGTTCGACCTGCAGCGTGCCCTCCTTGGTCCGCGCGCGCTCGCCAAAAATCTCCAGGATCAATCCGGTGCGGTCGAGCACCTTGGCATTCATTTCTTTTTCGAGATTGCGCTGCTGCACCGGCGTCAGCGGATGGTCGACGATGACCACCTCCGCGTGACCCTCTTTGACGATCTCGGCGAATTCCGCGACCTTGCCGCTGCCGAGCAAGGTTGCCGGGCGTGGATCGTTGACGGTGACCACCGCCGTGTGGATCAGATCCAGGTTGATGGCGCGGGCAAGGCCGACCGCTTCGTCGTGGCGCGCATCCGCCGAACGCGTCAGCCGTGGACGGTTCGTTTCGTCATCGTTGCGCTGATGCCGGGTAAGCACCGGCACAATGACAACCGCCCGGGTCGGACCTGTGGCTTCCGTCCCGGAATTATGTGCTGGTTTCCCGCGGACGCCGCGGTTCGCGTCTTTTTCACGTGCCAATCAGGCGCCCTGGCTTTCCTCGCCATCGAACATCTGAACCGGCTGGCTCGGCATGATCGTGGAGATGGCATGCTTGTAGACGAGCTGGGAGTGGCCGTCACGGCGCAGCAGAACACAAAAATTGTCGAAGGAAGTGACCACGCCGGTCAGCTTGACGCCGTTGATGAGAAAGATGGTGAGTGGATTTTTGCTCTTGCGAACAGAATTCAGGAACAGGTCCTGAAGGTTTTGCGATCGTTCCGCCATTGTTCTTGTCTTTCGCCGATCCCCTTCGGTTTGCAGGCTAATGCGCCAAATTAGCGGGCACATGTCAAGCTTGCAAACACCCCCTTGCCGTCAGTAGCGACAAGCAGAACGAGATATATTGATGTGCAGTCCGTCTGTGCGGTTATCAGGCTGGACTTTTTTCCGCAACGTCAAAAAAGGCTTGCCGCAATGAAAGTGTTATCGAACCTGGGTGCCCATTGGCGACCGCGGCACCGTCGATTGCCACGACCGGCATGGCGATTGTCGTTGCCGAACTGATGAAAGCTTCTCGCGCAGCCTTGGCTTCAGTGACTGAAAAACCGCGCTCCTCGATCGTCAACCCGAGCTTTGCCGCCACTTCGAACATGGTCGTGCGGGTGATGCCGCGCAGGATGCCATGCTCCGCCGGCCGGGTGACCAGAACGCCGTCCCTTGTAACGATCCAGGCGTTGGACGAGCCGCCCTCCTTGACGTTGCCATCGGTGTCGACGAACCAGGCCTCCTGGGCGCCGGCCTCCTTGGCCTTCTGCTTGGCCAGTACGTTGGGCAGCAGGCCGGTGCTCTTGATGTCGACCCGGTCCCAACGGTTTTCCGGCACGGTGATGACCTTGATGCCCGCCTCGGCTCGCTTAGCGGCCGCCGCCGGGTCGGCCTTTCTGGCCGTAATCACCAGCGATGACGGTGTATCGGCCGGGAAAACGAAGTCGCGGCTGGCGACACCGCGCGTAACCTGGACATAGACCAGGCCGTTGACGACGTGGTTGCGCCGGACGATTTCGCGCAGAAGAAGCGGCAGCACGCCCTTGGTGACCGGCCAGTCGATCGACAATTCGCTAAGGGAGCGGCTCAGCCGGGCAAGATGGCGCGGCATGTCGACGATAAAGCCCTGCGCCACCTCGCAGACCTCGTAGACGCCGTCGGCGAATTGATAGCCGCGATCCTCGATATGCACGGCAGCGTCGGCATGGGCGACATAGCGCCCGTTCACATAGGCAATGCGCGGCATGGGTGATCCCTCAGAAAAGTCCCGGTTTTTCTATGCGATTCCGCCGCTGCCGTAACCGGCAATTGAATGGGCCACAGCCCGCTGGACCAACAACAACGGGGGTCAGACCCCCAGCGACTTCAGTTTCCGGTGCAGCGCCGAGCGCTCCATGCCAATGAATTCGGCCGTCTTTGAGATGTTGCCGCCGAAACGGTTGATCTGGGCGATCAGATAGTCCTTCTCGAACTGTTCGCGCGCCTCGCGCAGCGGCAGCGCCATGATGTGCTGGTCGGACTGGTTCGGCGTGCGCGGCATGACATCGCCGATCTCCGACGGCAACAGGTCGGCGGTGATCGGCGCATCGATATCGTCGCCACGCGCCAGGATCATCAGCCGTTCGACATTGTTGCGCAGCTGGCGGACATTGCCCGGCCAGTTGTGCGCCTGCAGCACGGCAAGCGCATCGTCGCCGATGCGGCGCGGCTTGATGCCGGCCTGGCGAGCGATCTGCTTCATGAAATTGTCGACGAGATAGGGAATGTCCTCTCGCCGCTCGGCCAGGCCCGGCACCATGACCGGAACCACCGCCAGGCGGTGATAGAGGTCTTCGCGAAAACGGCCGTCGGCGATCATCGCCTCCAGGTTCTGCGAGGTCGAGGAGATGATGCGGACGTCGACCTTGACCCGCTTGGTGCCGCCGACCCGCTCGAACTGCTGTTCGACCAGCACGCGCAAAATCTTGTTCTGCGTCTCGCGCGGCATGTCGGCCACTTCGTCGATGTAGAGAATGCCGCGGTGCGCCTCTTCAAGCGCGCCGACCTTGCGCTCGGTGCCGTTCGATTCGGTGCCGAACAGCTCGATCTCCATGCGCTCGGGCGTGATGTTGGCCGCGCTCAGCGTCACGAACGGCGCGCCCTTGCGCGTCGACAGCGTGTGGATGGCGCGCGCGGCGAGCTCCTTGCCCGAGCCGGACGGACCGATGATCATGACGCGGCTGTTGGTCGGCGCCACGCGCTCGATGGTCTGGCGCAGCTGGCTCATCGCCGACGACATGCCGATCAGGTCGAAGGTTTCGCCGCTGCGCTGCTTGAGGTCGGACACCTCGCGCCGCAATTTCGAGGTTTCGAGCGCCCGCTCGGCGATCAGGATCAGCCTGTCGGCCTTGAACGGCTTCTCGATGAAATCATAGGCGCCGCGGCGGATGGCCGACACCGCTGTCTCGATATTGCCGTGGCCGGAGATCATCACCACCGGCAGGCTCGGATGCATCGTCTTGATCTCGTCGAGCAGCGCCAGCCCGTCCAAGCGCGAGCCCTGCAACCAGATGTCGAGGAAAATCAGCCGCGGCGCCCGGTCGGCGATTGCCGCGAGCGCGCTGTCGGCATCGAATGCCGTGCGGGTTTCATGCCCTTCGTCGCTCAATATGCCCGCGACGAGTTCACGGATGTCTTCCTCGTCATCGACGATGAGAATATCAGACGCCATTGCCGACCTTTTCAGTTTCTCGTTCGTGTTCCGTTTCGCCTTGACCGCGTGGCGGCGCGGTTGCGGCAGCTGGCGGCAGGATGATCGAGATCATCGCGCCGCGTCCACCGTGGAAATCCGCGGGCGCATCGTGCAATTCGAGCCGCCCGCCATGGTCCTCCACGATCTTCTTGACGATGGCGAGACCGAGCCCGGTGCCCTTCTCGCGCGTCGTCATGTAGGGCTCGAGCAGCCTTTGGCGGTTCTCGCGCGGCAAGCCTTTGCCATTGTCGATGACGTCGATTCTGATCGCGCCATTCTGCCGGGCAGCTTGAATCCGGATTATGCCGTGCGAACCGTCCTTTTGTTCCAGCCCGTCAATCGCCTCGGCCGCGTTCTTGATGACGTTGCCGAAAGCCTGCGCCATCAATCGGCTATCGAACGTGCCCTTGAGCGGTTCGTTGCCGAACACGCGTTCGAAAGCAATGTCGGCGCGGCTGACTTCGACCAGGAACGACGCCTCGCGCAGCGATTCACGCAGATCGATGGCTTTCATCTCGGGCTTGGGCATGCGGGCGAAAGCCGAGAACTCGTCGACCATGCGGCCGATATCCTCGACCTGCCGGATGATCGTGTCGGTGCACTGGTCGAAAATCTCGCGGTCCTCGGTGATGACCTTGCCGAAGCGTCGCTTGATGCGCTCGGCCGAGAGCTGGATCGGCGTCAGCGGGTTCTTGATTTCATGTGCGATACGCCGCGCCACATCCGCCCAGGCCGACGAGCGCTGTGCCTGGACCAGATCGGTGATGTCGTCGACCGTCACGACGTAGGATTTCTCCTCCTCGCCGTCGTCGCCGGCCTCGATGGTGATCTGCACGTTGAAGGTACGCTCGGCGCCGGTGCGATAGAAGGTGACCTGCTCGCGATAGACCGGCTTGCCGGATTTGCGGCCGATCTCGAAGACACGGCCGACATGCGGCAGCACGGCGGACAGGTTCTGCCCCAGCGCCGCCGTGGCCGATATGGCCAGCATCGTTTCGGCCGATTTGTTGACGATGGAGACAATGCCGTAGGGATCGACGCCGATGACGCCGGCGGTGACGCCGGCCAGCACCGCTTCCGAGAAACGACGTCGTTCGTCGATCAAATCCTTGGCCGACAGGATCTCGTTGCGCTGCGATTTAAGCTCCAGCAGCATCTTGTTGAACGTATCGCCAAGCGAGGCGACATCACCGTCGGAAGGCCGCACCGGCACGGCGACATCGAGATTGCCGGTGGCAACCTCGTCAGCCGCGCCGATGAGCTGGCGGATAGGCCGCACCAGGCGGTCGGCCACCGCTATGCCGGTCCAGATGGCCGACAGGATGATGATCAGCGTCAGCGACAGATAGGGCAGCGCAAACGCCACCTGCGACGTCCGCCTGTTGTCTTCCAGGCCGCGATATTCGGCGGTGTTGGACTGGACGATCGCCCTCGCCTTGATCACTTCGGGGTCGACGAGGCGATTGGTGTAGAGGTAGAGGCCTTCGATCTCCCGCAGCTTGATGATGGCGCCCATGATGTTGCGCGTCTTCGGCTCGATCAGCACCGGTTTGCCGTCGGCCGCGGCGCTGACCGCGCCCTCCGGCGGTGGCGGCATAGAGAAATCCGCATCGGTCTTCGCGCTCATGACAAAGGAGCCGTCTTCCCTGACCAGCGCCGCATGCACCAGGCTCCTGCCCACGGCTTCCTTGTTCATCAGGTCGAGAAAGCCGGTTCGATCGAGGCCGTAAAGCGTGCGCGACGCATCGAGATCGTAGGCCATCGACAGCGTCGTGCCCTGAAGATTGCGAGCGTTTTCCTGCACATAGGCGTCCGCGATCGACAGCGACGAGTTGACGATTGCCTTGGTGCGGATTTCGAACCAGCGGTCGAGGCCGATATCGAGCGTGATCGAGGCGATGATGGCCACCATGATGGCGGGGATGGCCGCGACCAGCGCAAACATCGTCACGATGCGCACATGCAGCCGCGAAGCCGCCTTGCCGTGCCGGCGCGCCATGGTAATGCGATGCACCTCTCGGCCGACCAGGGCGATCAGCGCCAGCACAAATAAGGCATTGGCCGCAATCAGCGTCAGCGTTGTGTTTGCGTCTGGCGTGATCGGCGTGGCGCCGACAAGAATGGCAAACGAGATTGCCGCCGTAACCAGCGCGCCGGCAATTGCCACAACGCCAGGCAACGCAAGCAGCCGGCGTCCATCCCTCTGGCCGGGTCTGCTGAAAAGCGGTTCGTTTGATGTCAGAGCTTGCGAAGCCATGTCGCCGTCTAAGAGCCAGTGATTGCGTCGGATGTATGCAACGCATTGTGGCGATTATGCAACAAGTGTGGCCGTGACGGAAATCTTTCGGCCGCCGATCCCCTGAAAAGGGGATGACCTGACGTCACATCGGGCGGTAGGCGCTCACGATCTCGACGATTTGTAGACGTTGACGCCCAGCTCGCGAATCTTCTTGCGCAGCGTGTTGCGGTTCAAGCCGAGCAATTCGGCCGCCTTGATCTGGTTGCCGCGCGTTGCCGTCATGGAAGCGAGCACCAGCGGATATTCGACCTCGGACAAGATGCGCTGATAGAGACCTGCCGGCGGCAACTCACCGGCGAAAGAGGCAAAATAGCGCTGCAGGAAGTGCTCCACCGCCTGCCCGATGGACAGATCGTCCGGGATCAAATTGCCGCCGCCGGGAACGACCGGTCTTTCGCCTGTCTTCAGCTCGGCTTCAATGATCTCGGCTGATATTTCGTCCTGCGAATAGAGCGCCGCAAGCCGGCGCACCAGGTTTTCCAGCTCGCGCACGTTTCCCGGCCACGGATAGCGCTTCATCAATTCGATGCCGCCGGTCGAAATGCGCTTGGTCTGCAAGCCTTCGCTGGCGCCGATCTTGAAGAAATGCCGCACCAGATCGGGAATGTCTTCCGATCTCTCACGCAAACCCGGCAGCCGAAGCGGCACGACATTCAGGCGATAGAACAGATCCTCGCGGAAAAGCCCCTGGTTGATCAGCGTGCGCAGATCCTTGTTGGTGGCGGCGACGATGCGCACATCGGTCTTGATCGGGGTGCGCCCGCCGACCGTGGTGTATTCGCCCTGCTGCAGCACGCGCAGCAGCCGCGTCTGCGCCTCCATCGGCATGTCGCCGATCTCGTCGAGGAACAGCGTGCCGCCCTCGGCCTGCTCGAAGCGGCCGGTCGAGCGGTTCTGTGCGCCGGTGAAGGCGCCCTTCTCGTGGCCGAACAGCTCCGATTCGATCAAATCGCGCGGGATCGCCGCCATGTTGATGGCGACGAACGGACCGCCGCGGCGACGGCCATATTCGTGCAACGCGCGCGCCACCAATTCCTTGCCGGTGCCGGACTCGCCCGAGATCATCACCGTCAGGTCGGTCTGCATCATGCGCGCCAGCATGCGGTAGATGTCCTGCATGGCGGCCGACCGGCCGACCAGCGGCATCGCGTCAGGCTGTTCTTCCGGTCGCGTATCGATCTTCGGTCGGCGCGGCTCTGACAGCGCCCGGTTGACGATGTTGAGCAGTTCGGTCAGGTCGAACGGCTTCGGCAGATATTCATAAGCACCTGTTTCGGAAGCACGAATCGCCGTCATGAAAGTGTTTTGCGCGCTCATCACGATGACCGGCAGCTCCGGCCGGGCCTTCTTAATGCGGGGCAGCATGTCGAAGGCGTTCTCGTCCGGCATGACAACGTCGGTGATCACCAGGTCGCCCTCGCCCGCCGCCACCCAGCGCCACAGCGTCGAGGCGTTGGAGGTCACGCGCACCTCATGGCCGACGCGCGACAGCGCCTGATTGAGCACGGTGCGGATGGCCGCATCGTCGTCGGCGACGAGAATATTGCCGCGAACCGTCATTTGCGGTCTCCTTCGCCTTCATCATCGGCAGTGTCGATGGGTGTTTCTTTCCAGGCCGGCATCAGGATTCGGAAGGTGGTGCCGCGCGGCGTCGAATCGCATTCGATGATGCCGCCATGCTCGCCGACGATTTTCGCCACCAGCGCCAGGCCGAGCCCCGAGCCGTTCGGCTTGGTGGTGATGAACGGATCGAACAGGATCGGCAGAATGTCTTCCGAAACGCCGGACCCATTGTCGCGCACGCAGAATTCAAGCGGTAGCGACACGCGGTCCTGGGTTCCGGGAACGGAAACGCGGATGCCCGGCCTGAACGCGGTCGACAGCACGATCTCGCCCTGCGGGTCGCCGCCGATCGCCTCGGCGGCGTTCTTGACCAGGTTGAGAAACACCTGGATCAGTTGGTCGCGGTTGGCGAAAACCGGAGGCAATGATGGATCATAGTCCTCCAATATCCTGATTCTCTTGGCAAAACCGTTCTTGGCGATTGCTTTCACATGATCCAGCACGACATGGATGTTGACAGGATAGCGGTCAATCGGCCGCTCGTCTGAAAACACTTCCATGCGGTCGACGAGGGAGACTATGCGATCAGTCTCGTCAGTGATGAGGCGGGTCAGCGCGCGATCCTCGTCCGACGCCGAGAGTTCGAGCAGCTGTGCGGCGCCGCGTATGCCGGACAGCGGGTTCTTGATCTCATGCGCCAGCATGGCGGCAAGGCCGGTGACAGAACGCGCGGCACCCCTGTGTGTCATCTGCCGGTCGATCTTGTCGGCCATCGAGCGTTCCTGGAACATCACCACGATCGAGCCTGGGAATTCCGGCACCGGCGCGACATAGAGATCGACGACCTTCTCGATGCCGAGACGCGGCGACGACACGTCGACACGGTATTCGTTGACCGGCGCACGGCGCTCGCGCACCTGGTCGACCAGTTGCAACAGCGGGCTGCCGAACGGGATCAGTTTGGACAGTGTGTTGCGTGCCAGCATGTTGGCGCTGGAGCGGAAGAAGTCTTCCGCGTCGGCATTGGCGTAGGTGATGAACCCATCGGGATCGACCATGATCACCGGACGGCGGATGGTGTTGAGCACGATATGGGCAGCATTTGCCATCTCGGTGCCCGGTGCAGCAGGCGCGTTCATGCAGCGCTCCGCATGGATGCGGCCTCGCCCCCGCCGGAAAACACCTCACGCAGCACGGCCATGACGCGGGCGGGCTCGAACGAGGTGAGGATGGCTTTGCGCCCTTCATTGGTGACGCCCACAGCGTGGCGATCGAGATACCAGCCGAGATGCTTGCGCGCCTGGCGCAAGCCACTTTCGACGCCGTAAAGCGTCAGCATGTCTTCGTAGTGGGAAACGATGTAGTCCGCCATGGCTTGCGGGCTTTCCGGCACGCCGGAGGGCGCGTTGCCCGCAGCCGTTGCCGCGATGTGGCCCGCCGTCCATGGCGCGCCATAATGCGCGCGGCCGATCATCACCGCGTCGGCGCCCGACTGTTCAAGGATTTCGGCGGCCTCCGCGGGCGAGCCCACATCGCCATTGGCGACGACCGGGATCGAGACGACGTCCTTGATGCGGGCGATGGCGCCCCAATCGGCCTTGCCTTGATAAAACTGGCAGCGCGTGCGCCCATGCACGGTCACCATTTTAACACCGGCCTCTTCGGCGCGGCGCGCCAAGACGGGTGCATTGAGCGCATTGTCGTCCCAGCCGAGCCGCATCTTGACCGTGACCGGCACCTGGACCGCGCCGATCACCGCTTCGATCAGCGACAGCGCGTGGTCGAGATCGCGCATCAGCGCCGAGCCGGCATAGCCGCCGGTCACCTTCTTGGCCGGGCAGCCCATATTGATGTCGATGATGTCGGCGCCCTCGCCGGCAGCGATGCGCGCGCCCTCGGCCATGTGCTCGGCCTCGCGGCCGGCAAGCTGGACCATATGGACGGGCAGCCCGGAATGACGGATGCGCAGGTCGCATCCGGCCCTGCCCTTGGCAAGCTCGCCGCTCGCCACCATTTCCGACACGACCAGGCCCGCGCCATGCGCGTAGGCGCGCTGCCGGAACGGCTCGTCCGTTATTCCCGACATGGGCGCGAGGAAGACGCGGTTGCGGATCGTCACGCCGCCAACGTCGAGCGGCGAAGCCAATTTTGTCACTTCAGGCATGCACAAAAACCAAGCATATCGGATTGCTGCACATTCTCTAGCCATAAGAAAGGCATTGTGCAACGCGCAATGACGTCACATTGCGGCGCATTTGGGAAAATGCTGGCCTTCGCCATAAGCCGCGACTAAGCCTCTCGGCATGACAGACGCAAGCGAAAAACCGGCCGAAGCGACGACCGACAAGGTCGGCTTGGTCATCGTTGCCGCCGGTCGCGGCGCGCGTGCCGGAAAGGCCGACGGGCCGAAGCAATATCAGCGCATCGGTGGCCGTGCTGTGATCGCGCGCACGCTGGAGACTTTCCTGGCGCATCCCGAAATTGGCCCCGTCGTCGTCGCCATCCATGCCGATGACCGAGCGCTTTTCGACAAGGCAGCCGGCGCGTATGCCGAGCGGGTTACCGCCGTGGTCGGTGGCGAGTCGCGCCAGGCCTCGGTCCGGCTCGGCCTGCTGGCGCTGAGGGAACGTACGCCCGGCCGTGTCCTTGTCCATGACGCGGTGCGGCCGTTTGTCGACACGGCCCTGATCGACCGTATCATCGCCGCCATTGGCGAGCGCCAGGGCGCGTTGCCCGCTTTGCCCGTCGCCGATACGCTGAAGCGCGAGTCGGCCGCCGGCATGATCGAGGAGACGGTGCCAAGGGCCGGCCTTCATGCCGCGCAGACGCCGCAAGGCTTTCCGTTCTGGCCGTTGCTCGCCGCGCATGAAAAGGCCCATCATCTCGGCAAGACGGATTTCACCGACGATGCCGCGATCGCCGAATGGGCGCATATTCCGGTGAAAATCGTTCAGGGGTCGCCGGACAATGTCAAACTGACCTGGGCAAGGGATATTGCGATGGCGGATCAGCGGCTTACTGGCGAGCGTTTTCCAGACATTCGCACCGGCAATGGCTATGACGTGCACGCCTTCGAGGCCGGCGACCATGTCACTCTGTGCGGCGTCGCCATTCCGCACGGCAAGAAGCTTTCCGGCCATTCGGATGCCGATGTCGGCCTGCACGCGCTGACCGATGCGCTGCTCGCCACTTGCGGCGCCGGCGACATCGGCACGCATTTCCCGCCTTCCGATCCGCAATGGAAGGGCGCGGCGTCAAAGATCTTCGTCGAGCATGCGGCCAGGTTGGTGCGCGAACGCGGCGGGCGCATCGCCAATGCCGATATCACGCTGATCTGCGAGGCGCCGCGCGTCGGCCCGCATCGCGAGGCGATGACCAACGCGTTGTCGGCAATGCTGGGCATTTCCAGCGATCGCATCTCGATCAAGGCGACGACCAACGAAAAGCTCGGCTTTGTCGGCCGCGAGGAAGGCATCGCCGCCATTGCCACCGCCAGTGTCGTCTTCCCCGGGGAGGTTCCCGCATGAACAACAGCGATCTCGCCAATGCCCTGCTCCAGGTCTGCCAGCAACGCGGCATCATGCTGGCGACGGCCGAGAGCTGCACCGGCGGCATGATCATCTCGGCACTGACCGACATTGCCGGCTCGTCCGCTGTCGTCGATCGCGGCCTCATCACCTATTCCGATGAAGCAAAGATTGAGATGCTCGGCGTCTCGCCCGCCACACTCGAGGCGCATGGCGCCGTCTCGCGCGAAACGGTTCTGGAGATGGCGGAGGGCGCTCTGGCGCGCTCGCGCGCCGGGCTGGCGCTTGCCGTCACAGGCATTGCCGGCCCAGGCGGCGGTTCGCCGGAAAAACCGGTCGGCCTCGTCTGGTTCGGAGTTGCCCTAAGACGTGGGCCGGTGGCTGCCGAGCTCAATATGTTTGCCAACAATGGCCGCGACTTCATCCGCCGTGAGACGGTCAAGCATGCGCTGGAGATCGGCCTGCGCGCGCTCGGCGACACTCATGAGATGGGCGTCGTTCCGTAGATGACGTCCGCACGTTTTTCGAAGGCTTCGGAAAACATGCGGAAGGCGCGATCGAACATGGTGCCCATCAACACGCCGAGGATACGGCTCTTGAACTCGTAGTCGATGAAGAAGCGGACGTTGCAGCCGCCGCCGTCGGCCGGCTCGAAGCGCCAGATATTGCTTAGATATTTAAACGGCCCATCGATGTATTTGACGTCGATGGTGTTCTCGTCCGGCTTCAACAGCACTTGCGTCGTAAAGGTCTCGCGGATCGCCTTGTAGCCGATGCTCATATCGGCGAGGAGAATGGTGCGGCCATCACGCTCCTTGCGAGAGCGCACCGTCAGCGCCTCGCACAGCGGCAGAAATTGCGGATACGTCTCGATATCGGCGACCAGCGCAAACATCTGCTCCGGCGTGTGGGCAACGCGGCGTGTGGCTTCGAATTTCGGCATTGAAGCAGGATTTAACTCGCTTTTTTGAGCTGCGCCTCACGCGCCGCCCGCAGCCTGGCGAAATCGTCACCGGCATGATGCGAGGAGCGCGTCAGCGGGCTCGACGCCACCAGCAGGAAACCCTTGGTCTTGCCGATCGTCGCGAAGGAGCTGAATTCCTCCGGCGTGACGAAGCGGATCACCGGGTGGTGCTTCTTCGACGGCTGCAGATACTGGCCAATGGTCATGAAGTCGACATTGGCCGAGCGCAGGTCGTCCATCAGCTGCAGGATCTCGTTGCGCTCTTCGCCGAGGCCGACCATGATGCCGGACTTGGTGAAGATCGACGGGTCGAGCTCCTTGACCCGCTGCAACAGCCGGACCGAGTGGAAATAGCGAGCACCCGGCCGCACCGTCAGGTAGTTCGACGGCACGGTTTCGAGATTGTGGTTGAAGACATCGGGCTTGGCCGCCACGACGATCTCCAGCGCGCCCTCCTTGCGCAGGAAATCGGGCGTCAGGATTTCGATCGTGGTCAAGGGCGTCGCTGCTCGGATCGCCCGGATAACCTCGGCGAAATGCTGCGCGCCGCCATCGGCGAGATCATCGCGGTCGACCGAGGTGATGACGACATGGGTCAGCCCCATCTGCTTGACGGCATGCGCGACACGCGCCGGCTCATCGGCATCGAGCGCGGTGGGAATGCCGGTGGCGACATTGCAGAAGGCACAAGCGCGCGTGCAGATCTCGCCCATGATCATGAAGGTGGCGTGCTTCTTTTCCCAGCACTCGCCGATATTGGGGCAGCCGGCCTCTTCGCACACCGTGACCAGCTTGTGCGACTTCACGATCTCGCGGGTTTCGGCATAGCCCTTCGACATCGGCGCCTTGACGCGGATCCAGTCGGGTTTGCGCAGCACGTCCTGATCAGGCTTGTGTGCCTTCTCGGGGTGCCGCAGGCGCGGCGCGTTGGCGATCGTGTCGAGAACAGTGACCATCTCAAACCTGACTTGTTGGCGTCTGCCCGTCGGCATTCGCCCTTCTGGCGTCATCTAGGGCTTTTCGGTGCAAAGAAAAAGGCTGCGGCGGCGCATGCCGCCACAGCCTTTTTCGCATAGCGGGGATCCAGAGCAATTCCAGGAAAAGTGTGACACGGTTTTCCGTCCGGAATTGCGTCAGAAGAACGAGATAAACGGCGAGCCGTTTTATCGGCGTATCAGCCGCCCGGCAAAGATCAGCAGGCAGGCGCCGATGAAGCCGGTGATCAGGTAGGCGAGCCAGCCGACACCGAAGGGTTCGATGTTGAGCGCCCTGAGAATTGCGTTCAGCACCACCGCGCCGACAATGCCCATAATGATGTTCATCAAGACGCCGGTATTGCTCTTCATGACCATCTCGGCCAGCCACCCGGCCAAACCGCCGATGATGATGGCCGCAATCCAGCCCACGCCATTCACGTCCATATGCCAACTCCTCCAGTGTCAGGTGAAAATGCATCCGGAAACGAACTGTCTGCCGTAAGGTTCCTCCGGCGCATGCGTCTGAGTCTCGCGGCAGCAATTTATCACGCGTTGAGCGCACGGCCATAGGCATCGAGCACGCTTTCCTTCATCATCTCCGACAGCGTCGGATGCGGGAAGATGGTGTGCATCAGTTCTTCCTCGGTGGTCTCCAGGTTCATCGCCACGACAAAGCCCTGGATCAGCTCCGTCACCTCGGCGCCGACCATATGCGCGCCGAGCAGCTGGCCGGTCTTCTTGTCGAAGATGGTCTTGATGAAGCCCTGGTCCTCGCCAAGCGCGATCGCCTTGCCGTTGGCGCCGAACTGGAAACGGCCGACGCGGATGTCCTTGCCTTCGGCCTTCGCCTTGGCTTCGGTGAGCCCGACCGAGGCGACCTGCGGGTTGCAATAGGTGCAGCCCGGGATCTTCAGCTTGTCTGTCGCATGCACGCCGGGGAAATTGGCGATCTTCTCGATGCAGACCACGCCTTCATGCTCGGCCTTGTGGGCGAGCATCGGCGGTCCGGCGACATCGCCGATAGCGTAGATGCCGGGCACATTGGTCTTGCCGTAGCCATCGATGACGACGCAGCCGCGGTCCGTCTTCACGCCGAGCGTCTCGAGGCCGAGATTCTCGATGTTGCCCTGCACGCCGACGGCCGAGATCATGCGGCCGGCGGTGATCTTCTCGACCTTGCCGTCCTTCATCTCGACATGGGCGGTGATCGAGTTGGCACCCTTCTCGACCTTGGTCACCTTGGCCTCGAGGATGATTTTCATGCCCTGCTTCTCGAACTGCTTCTGCGCAAATTTCGAGACCTCGGCGTCCTCGACCGGCATCACCGCCGGCAACAGCTCGACCACCGTCACCTCGGCGCCCATGGTGCGGTAGAAGGAGGCGAACTCGATGCCGATGGCGCCCGAACCCATGACCAGCAGCGACTTCGGCATCTCCTTCGGCACCATCGCCTCGAAATAGGTCCAGATCAGCTTGCCGTCCGGCTCGATGCCGGGCAGCGCGCGCGGCCGGGCGCCGGTGGCGAGAATAATGTGCTTGGCGGTATAGGTGCCCTCGCCCTTGACGCCCTTGGGCACCGGCGGCTGCGGCTCCATCGGTTTCTTGGCCGTCTTGGAGACGACGATTTCACCCGGCTTGGAGAGCTTGGCCTCGCCCCAGATAACGTCGACCTTGTTCTTCTTCATCAGGAAGGCGACGCCGCCATTGAGCCTCAACGACACTTTGCGCGAGCGGTCGACGACAGCGGCCGTGTCGGCGCTGACCTTGCCGCCTTCGAGCTTCAGGCCGTAGTCCTTCAGATGATCGGAATAGTGCATGATCTCGGCCGAGCGCAGCAGCGCCTTGGTCGGGATGCAGCCCCAGTTGAGGCAGATGCCGCCGAGATGCTCGCGCTCGACGATGGCAGTCTTGAAGCCGAGCTGGGCGGAGCGCACCGCCGTGACATAGCCGCCGGGGCCTGAGCCGATGATTATCACGTCGTAGGATTCAGCCACGGGGTTTCTCCCTGATTTTTCTCTAGAGTTCCAGCATCACGCGCACCAATGGCGCCAATGCCTCACCTATATTGCGCGTGTTTTCGGCATCGAGATGGACGCCGTCGATCGGTGTGGTCTCGGCCACCGTGCCGGCATCGAAAAAGCCGCAGCCGGCCTCGTCGGCGAGCGCGGAATATTGCGGCGCCAGCCGCTTCGAGGCCTCGTCGCCGCCGGCAAACATTTCCTTGAATTCGGCATTGTCGGTGCGGCTGACCGCGGGTGGCGCAACGATCAGGATTTGCGGCGCGGCCCAGTCGAACGGATAATCGTGGCCGCGTACGATGTCGATCAGCCGCTGCACGCCTTGCTTGGCCGCGACCGGATTGCCGTGGATCCAGGGCTTCATGTCGTTGGCGCCAAGCATGATGATGATCAGGTCGAGCGGCGCATGGCTGGTCAGGATCGTCGGCAGCACCTTGGCGCCATTGCGGTCGGCACCAGCCAGGTGATCGTCGAAAGCCGTGGTGCGGCCGTTCAGACCTTCGGCAATGACTTCGATATCATCGTCGCCCAGCGCCGCCTTGAGCACGCTCGGCCAGCGATCCTCCAGCGCATGGCGCCCGAGGCTTGCCGCGTCATAGCCCCAGGTCAGGGAATCGCCGTAGCAGAGGATCGTCTTCATGCACCCGCACCCGCCTCCGCCTTAAGCCCGCGCCGCACGCGCCATCCCACGAACAGCCACTGCACGATGACCGTGGCGATGCTTGGCAAAATCAGACCGGCGACAACGGGGAGATCGCCCGACCACTGGGCTTTGCCCGGCGGCTGAGAGAAGGTCCAGGCAATCAGCCCGATCCCGGCCAGCACGAACAACGCAACCCCAACAAGCCCCGTCAGATTGATCGCCCTTTGTAGGTTTGGCACCAATTGCGCGATGAAAAACGCCACCGTCGCAACGATAGAGACCAGCGCCGAGGCCATGAAGACAAGGATGAATTCCGAGTTCGCATTGGTGGCGATTGCCAGCCACAGCGCCACCAGCCCGCCGGCCAGGCCGGAAAGGATCAGGGCGAAAAGGCTGGTGACGAATTTCCGCACAGCCTTTCCTTCCTAGACCAGCATGCCCATCGGGTTTTCGATCATGCGCTTGAAGGCGACCAGAAGTTCGGCGCCGAGCGCACCGTCGACGGCGCGGTGATCGGTCGACAGCGTCACCGACATGATATTGGCGATTTTGATCTCGCCATTCTTGACCACCGGCCGCTGCTCGCCCGCACCCACCGCCAGGATCGTCGCATGCGGCGGGTTGATGACGGCGGCAAAGTCCTTGATGCCGAACATGCCGAGATTGGAGACAGCCGTCGTGCCGCCTTGATATTCCTCAGGCTTCAGCTTGCGGCTGCGGGCACGGCTCGCCAGATCCTTCATCTCGTTGGAGATAGTGGACAGCGTCTTTTCGTCGGCGTGGCGGATGATCGGCGTGATCAGGCCGCCGGGGATCGACACGGCAACGCCGACATCGGCGTGCTTGTGCTTGACCATGGCGCTTTCGGTCCACGATGCATTGGCATCCGGCACCGCCATCAGCGCCATCGCCATCGCCTTGATCACCATGTCGTTGACCGAGAGTTTGTAGACGGGAGCCTCGCCCTTGTCGGTCTTCTTCGTCGGAGCAGCCGCATTGATCTGTGTGCGCAGCGCCAGCAGCGCATCGAGCTCGCAGTCGAGCGTCAGGTAGAAATGCGGGATGGTTGTCTTGGCCTCGACCAGGCGGCGCGCAATGGTCTTGCGCATATTGTCGTGCGGGACGAGCTCATAGGACCCTTCGGCAAACAGCTTCAGCACCTGTTCGTCCGACATCGCCTTGGGTGCCGCAGCCGGAGCCGCAGGTGCCGGAGCGCCGGCAGGTGCGGCTTTCGCGGCCGGTGCAGCCTTGGCGCCACCGCCGGCAATCGCCGCCTCGACATCGGCCTTGACGACACGGCCATGCGGGCCGGTGCCGGTTACGGCGGACACGTCGACTCCGGCATCCTTGGCGATGCGACGAGCCAGCGGCGAAGCGAAGGTGCGCTCGCCTGACGATTGGCTGATCTCCCCCCTTGTGGGGGAGATGGCCGGCAGGCCAGAGGGGGGCGCGACAGACTGAGAGGTCGGCGGGGCAGCGCCCCCCTCTGTCGACTTCGTCGACATCTCCCCCACGGGTGGGGAGATTGACGCCTTATCCTGCTTGGCATCGGCTTTCGCGGGCGCGGCATCGCCACCACCCTTTGCCGCCGCCCCTGCATCCTCGCCTTCGCCGGCGAGAATGGCGATCAGCGCATTGACCTTGACGCCTTCGGTGCCGGCCGGAACGACCAGCTTGGCGACCGTGCCCTCATCGACGGCCTCGACTTCCATCGTCGCCTTGTCGGTCTCGATCTCGGCGATCACGTCGCCCGGCGAAACCTTGTCGCCTTCCTTGACCAGCCACTTGGAAAGATTGCCCTCTTCCATCGTGGGCGACAGCGCCGGCATGGTGATGTTGATTGGCATGATGTCCTCCCGACCGGCTCAGCGATACGTGACGGCTTTGACGGCCTCGATGACCTCGCCGACATTGGGCAAGGCCAGCTTTTCGAGGTTCGCCGCATAAGGCATCGGCACGTCCTTGCCGGCGATGGTGATGACCGGCGCATCGAGGAAGTCAAAGGCGCGCTGCGAAACCTGGTTGGCGATGTGGTCGCCGACCGAACTTTGCGGGAAACCTTCTTCGACCACGATCAAGCGGTTGGTCTTCTTCACCGAGGCAATGACGGTGTCGAGGTCGAGCGGACGGATGGTCCTGAGATCGATGATCTCGGCATCGATGCCCATGCCGCGCAGTTCGGCTTCCGCCTTGATGGCGTAGGTCATGCCGATGCCGAACGAGACGATGGTGACGTCCTTGCCCTGCTTGTGAATGCGCGCCTTGCCGATCGGCAGCACGAAATCATCGAGCTTCGGCACGTCGAAGGACTGGCCGTAGAGGATTTCGTTTTCAAGGAAGATGACCGGGTTCGGATCGCGGATCGCCGCCTTGAGCAGGCCCTTGGCGTCGGCAGCCGTGTACGGCATCACCACCTTTAGCCCGGGAATATGGCTGTACCAGGCGGCATAGCACTGCGAATGCTGGGCGCCGACGCGGGCGGCCGCACCGTTCGGTCCGCGGAACACGATCGGTGCGCCCATCTGGCCGCCCGACATATAGAGCGTCTTGGCCGCGGAGTTGATGATCTGGTCGATCGCCTGCATGGCGAAGTTGAAGGTCATGAACTCGACGATCGGCTTCAGGCCGGCCATCGCCGCACCGACGCCGACGCCGGCAAAGCCGTGCTCGGTGATCGGCGTGTCGACGACGCGGCGCGGCCCGAATTCCTGCAGCAGCCCTTGCGTGATCTTGTAGGCGCCCTGGTATTCCGCGACCTCCTCGCCCATGACGAAGACATCGCCGTCGCGGCGCATTTCCTCGGCCATGGCATCGCGCAAGGCCTCGCGCACCGTAGTCGAGATCATCTCGGTGCCGGCGGGAATATCCGGATCGGCGGCAGGTTTGGCTGCCGGAGCGGCGGGAACTGCCTTCGGAGCCTCGCCGGCATCCTGGGGAGCCGCCTTTGAGCCTTCCTCGGCTGCATCGGTCCGCTGACCGCCAGCGGAAATGGCATCCTGGGTGGAGGCAGGCTTGCCGCTCTTTTCGACGTCGCCTGCACTTTCCCCGTCCTGCAGCAACACGGCGATCACCGCATTGACCTTGACGCCTTCGGTGCCGGCGGGAACCACGATCTTGCCGATCGTGCCTTCATCGACGGCTTCGACTTCCATGGTCGCCTTGTCGGTTTCGATCTCGGCGATGACATCGCCGGCGACGACCTTGTCGCCCTCGTTCTTCAACCACTTGGAAAGATTGCCCTCTTCCATGGTCGGCGAGAGAGCGGGCATGAGAATTTCGATCGGCATGTCCTTGCCCTCCCGTTACAATACGATGTCGGTCCAGAGCTCGGACGGATCCGGCTCTGCGTCGTGCTGGGCAAATTCGGCGGCGTCGGCGACGATGTCGCGGACTTCCTTGTCGATGTTCTTGAGTTCGTCCTCGGTCGCCCACTTCTTGGCCGTCAGCCGCACCTTGACCTGCTCGATCGGATCATGATCCGAGCGCATCTTCTGCACTTCTTCCTTGGAGCGGTATTTTGCCGGATCCGACATCGAGTGACCGCGATAGCGATAGGTCTGCATCTCGAGGATGATCGGACCGTTGCCGGCACGGCACCATTCGGTCGCCTGATCGCCGGCGGATTTGACCGCACGCACATCCATGCCGTCGACCTGAATGCCGGGAATCTTGAACGAGGCGCCGCGATGCGAAAAATTGGTTTCGGCCGACGAGCGCGACACCGAAGTGCCCATGGCGTAGCGGTTGTTCTCGATGATGTAGATCACCGGCAGCTTCCACAGCGAGGCCATGTTGAAGCTTTCATAGACCTGACCCTGATTGGCAGCGCCATCGCCGAAATAGGTCAGCGACACATTGTTGTTGTCGCGGTAGCGGTTGGCGAAGGCGAGACCGGTGCCGAGCGAGACCTGCGCGCCGACAATGCCGTGGCCGCCGTAAAAATGCTTCTCCTTGGAGAACATGTGCATGGAGCCGCCCTTGCCCCTCGACAGGCCACCACGGCGTCCGGTCAGCTCTGCCATGACGCCCCGCGGTGACAGTTCCATCGCCAGCATGTGGCCATGGTCGCGATAGGCGGTGATCATCTGGTCGCCGTTGATCAGCGACATCTTCATGCCGGTGACGACCGCTTCCTGGCCGATATAGAGGTGGCAGAAGCCGCCGATAAAGCCCATGCCGTAGAGCTGGCCGGCCTTTTCCTCGAAGCGACGGATAAGCAGCATGTGCCGGTAGGCGGCAAGCTCCTCGTCCTTGGTGAAGTCGGCCGGCTTGGGGGCGGAAAGCCCCGTTGATTTGGCGGATGTCGATTTAACGGATTTGGCAGGCGCTTTTTTGGCGGCGGTGGCCATGCATCACTCCCTGTTGGCGTCTCTTCGCGGACACTAAAGCAGACCATGTCTGCTCCGGGGAGGATCAGCTCCTCCCCACCGATTGGAAGGAAGCTAACATGCGAGACCGCGTTTCGCCATGCAGAAAAACGCATGGCTGGCATGCGCCTAAACGCCCAGAATCGTTAGAGATAACAGCGATTAACCGAAATTCGATTATTTCGAATTGGCCGGCAGCATGATGGTGATTTCATCGGGCTGGGACAGATTGAGCGCCCGGCGTGCCTGCTCGTCGAGCATATCCTTTTCAAGCGTGCCCTCATGCATCAGCTGGACGCGCCGCTCCAGATCGATCCGGCGCGCCTTGATGGCATCGTACTTGGCCTGCAATTCGATGGTCTGCGCTTCGAGCTGATATTTGGAATTGATGCCGAACTCGCCATGATAGGCATGGAAGCCGAAATAGGCCAGGAACGCCACGCAAAGCGACGGGATGATCAGCCGGCCGGTGTTTCTCTGCTTGTGCTGGCGTGTCCACATGGTCGCAATCCTTTGACCGCCATTTGTCGCTCGATTGTGCTTAATGGACGGTTACGGACAGGTGCATTAGCCAGCGGCCGCAACGAAAAAGGGCGGGAAAATCCCGCCCTTCGTCGTTTTCGCCAGTTCGGCAGAATTTAAGCTTTGACCACCGACTTGCCGGCGTAGCGCGCCTGCTTGCCGAGCTCTTCCTCGATGCGGATCAGCTGGTTGTACTTGGCCATGCGATCCGAGCGCGACAGCGAACCGGTCTTGATCTGCCCGCAATTGGTGGCGACGGCGAGGTCGGCGATGGTCGAATCCTCGGTTTCGCCCGAACGGTGCGACATGACGGCTGTGTAGCCTGCCTTGTGCGCGGTCTCGACAGCGTCGAGCGTTTCGGTGAGCGAGCCGATCTGGTTGACCTTGACCAGGATCGAATTGGCGACACCCATGCGGATGCCGTCGCGCAGCCGCGCCGTGTTGGTGACGAAGAGGTCGTCGCCAACCAGCTGCGTCTTGTTGCCGATCAGGTCGGTCAGGTACTTCCAGCCCTCCCAGTCGTCCTCGGCCAGGCCGTCCTCGATCGAGATGATCGGATAGTCGGCGGCAAGCTTGGCCAGGTACTTGGCCTGCGCCTTGGGATCGCGGGTCTTCTTCTCGCCCTCATAGACGTAATTGCCGTCCTTGAAGAATTCGGTCGCCGCACAGTCGAGACCGAGCGCGATCTCTTCGCCCGGCTTGAAGCCGGCCTTCTCGATCGATTCCATGATGAAATCGAGCGCCACCGGCGCACTCTTCAGATTGGGCGCGAAGCCGCCTTCGTCGCCGACATTGGTGTTGTGGCCGGCATCCTTGAGCTTCTTGCGCAGCGTGTGGAAGATTTCGGAGCCCCAGCGCACGCCTTCGCGCAGCGTCGGCGCGCCGACCGGCAGGATCATGAATTCCTGGAAATCGATCGGATTGTCGGCATGCGCGCCGCCGTTGATGATGTTCATCATGGGCACCGGCAGCAAATGCGCCTTGGTGCCGCCGACATAGCGGTAGAGTGGCAGGCCGGCGGCTTCCGCTGCTGCCTTGGCGACCGCCAGCGAAACGCCGAGAATGGCGTTGGCGCCGAGCCGGCTCTTGTTGGGCGTGCCGTCGAGCTCGATCATGGTCTGGTCGATGTGGATCTGGTTTTCGGCTTCCATGCCGCCGATCGCCTCGAACAGCTCGCCATTGACGGCCTCGACCGCCTTGAGCACGCCCTTGCCGAGATAGCGGGCGCCACCGTCGCGCAGTTCGACGGCCTCATGCGCGCCGGTCGACGCGCCCGACGGCACCGCGGCGCGGCCCATCGAGCCGTCTTCGAGAACGACGTCGACCTCGACGGTCGGATTTCCACGGCTGTCCAGGATTTCACGCCCGACAATGTCGATGATGGCGGTCATTGCGATGTCCCCGATTGATCGATTGAAAGCGTCGCGCCCCTCTTATCCAAAGTGCCGCAAAAGGCAATCAGGAATGGCATGAAATAATAGCGACGATCGCCCCATGCGGCCAGGCCCAGGGGCCATGGGCGACGCCATCTGACGCAAACAACAACCCCTACCTGACCTCATATGTCTAGGCCCATGGGGCGGCTGCCCCTCCCCTTTTATCGCGGCAATGCCTTATCACGAATACCAGGCGGCGCACAAACTCCAGCCGATGCTTCAAAAGAGGCTACCGCCAACGTGATAAACTTCACAATGCAGAGAATTCGAAGATGTTAGGGTCACATCTACAACGCGAACTATTTGGCGACCACAGTGAAATGAACAAGCTTGAACTCTTTGGGGAGGCGGCAATGGCAGCGATTTCAGGTACTGGCTGGGAACTTCTTATTAGCCGCAAAGTCGAGCATATGAGGGGCACCAGACGCAGGACAGTTGGGACCTATAAAGTCTTTCACAACGGCACGGCAGTAACGGGTCTATCGGGGTTCGTGTGTGAATCTCGCGGCCCAGGCGACAATTCCAAAGAAGACAATGGCAGACGCATCGAACCCGGCACCTATCCACTGGCGACACAGGCCGGAGGCAAATATGTGACGATCGGCTACACTGGCGCCAAGACGCCACCCAAACCTGGACTCGAACTGCTGAAGACCAACAAGCGCACCGAAATCCTGATCCATCCGGGCGTCAATTTCCTGTCCAGCGTCGGATGCATCAACCCGACGAAGAAGGTGAGCGGTCCTCTTTCCGACATGGATTTCACGGAGAGCCGGACACGCGTAATCGCCCTCATCGACGATCTGAAAACCTTTGCCGGCGGTGGCTTCCCGAAAAGCAACGGCAAGCGAATTCCCAATGCTTCGGTGGTCGTCGAAGGCGAACCGGTGCTGTCGACCGAGAGTGTCGAGAGCGTGCTCGAAGCCGTTGCGGGCGATCCGAACAAGGGTTTGCCAGCAGCGGTCTTCCAGAAATTCGCGCCGAGACCGGCAAGCGGTTCCAAGCGAACAATCTATGACGGTTACATCGGCGCCTTTACCTCCCACAAAGGCCTCAAGACACTTGGCGATCATGGCGTATGCAACAATTATGATCGGCTGATGCATTTCTTCGCTCAAGCGGCGATGGAAACCGGTGGCTTCACCCTCATTCGCGAATCCCTGTCCTACACGACCGTGGCGGCAATCCGGAAAGCATGGAGGTCGCGAGCCGCGGGCAAGACCGATCAGTGGATCGAGGACAACCTGCTGCGCAAGCCGCAAGCTTTGGGCGACTGGGCCTATGGCGGCCGCATGGGCAATGTGAAAGGAACGTTGGACGGCTTCAATTTCCGCGGCGGCGGCACGTTCCAGACCACCGGGCGCGACGCGTACACGGCCAAGGGCAAGCTCGCCAAGGTTGACCTCGCCAATCATCCTGAACTGATCGAGGATCCGCAGACTTCGCTGCTCGCAGCTTGCGCCAAATGGAAAGGGTCAGGCTGCAATGCCTTTGCCGATGCCGGCCTGATCAAAAAGATCTCGCGCGCGATCAACGTCGGCAACGCCAATTCCGCCACGCAGGCCAATGGCGAAGCGGATCGGATCGCCTGGCACGAAAAGGTTTTCAAGGCGGTGAAGAATGCCGGACTCCTCGGCTGAGCATGCCTCGGATCACGTTCGACAACACCACGTCATCATAATTCAGAGATAACAATCTCTGTGTCGACTAGGATGGTGATGCGCGGGGCGAAACAGGAGGAGTTTCGCCATGTCCGAGTTGAGCGGTATCGTGAGTTTGTTCCTGATCGCGGCGGCGTTCCTGACGTCGTGCGATACGCAGCAGCCGCCAAAGGCGGCGACGCAGCTGTCCACGCTTTACGCAGCAGAATAGAAACTGTCGGGTTGCACTGAAAAGGCCCCCGTTTCGGAATTCGGGGGCCTTTTCACGTCAGGCGTCAGCGCAGCTGATCAATGCCAATACGGCGTGACCTTGTAGTAATCATAGGAAGCATCACGTGCGGCCTCGCCATCGGCGCCGGCCAGTTCATTGATCGAATAGGCGGGTGCTGCCTTCAGCTGCTCCTTCGAGAACGGCACGACATAGCCGCCCTTGTCCTCGTCATAGTCGAGGCTCGCCCACGGAATGGCGTGATACTTCTCGCCAATGCCGAGAAATCCACCGAACCCGATCACCGCGAACATGATGCCGTTCGACGTCTTGTCGAGCATGATGTCCTCGATGCTGCCGATGCTCGTGCCTTCGGTGTTGTAGACCGACGTGCCGATGACGCGCGAAGCGGCGATGGCTTCGGTGTGGCCTGTCTGGGTGGTCATGGCTGCTGCTCCTCATCTCGTTGATCGATACTTTGACAATGAGGTGCGCGGGCGAAAGTTCCCGTTTTTCGAGCGGCGGGGGGTTACTCCGCGAGGATGAACGTCACCTTCATGTTGACGCGATAGGCCGCGATCCTGCCGTCCTCGACGACGATCTTCTGGTCCTGGATCCAGGCGCCTTCGACGTTCTTCAGGGTCTTTGAGGCGCGCTCAATCCCCTTCTCGATGGCGTCCTGAAAGCTCTTTTTCGATGACGACGTGATTTCGGTGACGCGGGCGACGGACATGGCTTCCTCCTGCCAAGACGCTCATTTGCAGCAGCGAGCCTACAGCCGGCTTATGCCTTCCACAAGCAGGGCAGCGCGCGCGAGCGCCGTAGCCGAAACCATCAGCCTCGGTTCAGGTCAGCAAGCATTCTTGGCGATGCGGTCGAATGCCATCAGTCTTTCGAGCAGCGCCTGCATGTCCTTCAGCGGCAGCATGTTGGGCCCGTCGGAGGAGGTCGAATTGTCGGGATCCTGGTGGGTCTCTATGAACACGCCGGCGACGCCGACGGCAACGGCAGCCCGCGCCAGCGTCTCGACAAAGCGGCGCTCGCCACCGGAGGAACCGCCCTGCCCGCCTGGCTGCTGCACCGAATGGGTGGCGTCGAAAATCACCGGCGCGCCGATCTCGGCCATCACAGGCAAAGCCCGCATGTCCGACACCAGCGTGTTGTAGCCGAAAGACGCGCCGCGCTCGGTGGTCAGCACATTGAGGTTGCCCGAACCGGTGATCTTGGCCACCACGTTCTTCATATCCCAAGGCGCCAGGAACTGCCCCTTCTTGACGTTGATCACCTTGCCGGTCTTGGCGGCGGCGACCAGCATGTCGGTCTGGCGCGACAGGAAGGCCGGGATCTGCAGCACATCGACATGGTGCGCTACGATCGCGCACTGCTCCTCGGTGTGGACATCGGTCAGAATGGGAACCGAAAATTCCTTGCGCAACTCGTCGAACACCGGAAGCGCCGCGTCCATGCCGGCGCCGCGCGTTGCCGACAGCGAGGTGCGGTTGGCCTTGTCGTAGCTGGTCTTGTAGACGAGGCCGATGCCGAGCTTGCCGGTCAGTTCCTTCAGCGCGCCGGCCATGTCGAAAGCGTGCTGGCGCGATTCGAACTGGCACGGGCCGGCGATCAACGCCAAGGGCCCGCTGTTGTCGAAGACGACGTTGCCGACGGTTACCGACGAATTCGGCGCCAGCGAATTGGGCCCTTGCGGCTTGCTCATGGGGTCTCCCGGAAGATGAAAGCCGCGCCCTGTCCGGATGCCGGCTGCACGACGATTTCGTTGCCCGCTATATCGTGCCCGACGGCGTTGTCTGCAAGCAGCCTCGCGACAGCGCCGACACTGCGGACTGAAAAGACAATCGCGGCGAAGCGAACTCTTGTCGGCGCACCGGCCGGAATGTCGAAGCGCGCGGTGAAAGCCGCAGGATCCAGAACGGTCAGACGCGCATTCGGCAGGTCGAAGACCGCGCTGCTCTGCTGCTCCGAGCCAACCACTGTCGAGATCAGGCTGATCTGCGTGGAAGGCGCGTCGCTGACCGCGACGATTTCGGCAATGCCGGTCACGCCGTTGGTATGGGCCTGCAGTGCCGTACGGTCGATTTGAGGGGCGTTGATCCGCTCGCAAGCGAACAGAAAGGCGTCCATCGTCTCGGCGCCGGCGGCGAAAGCCAGTTTGAACGAGGCCATGTCGCTCTTTCCGGCCGTGTCGGTGAAGGCGCGGGAAAAGCTCAGTACGTCTCCCGCCGACAGGCCGGCTTTGATAAAGCGCGCATGGTCCGCATCGGCTTCGTCGGTGGCCAGCACCACGGCGGAAAAGCCCTCATCGCCCAGCCTGGCGCGATAGAGCCGGTCGCGCGCGACAAAGACATTGCCACCGGCAAATGCCTCGTCTGCAGCCTGTTCATTCCCGACCGCCAGCGGTTCGAGATAGGTGCCGTCGGCAAGGAAGACGCAGCAATTTTCGGTGCCGAAAGGGTGGATGCCGGTTGGTGCGACGATGAAGCCAAGCGATGTCAGCCGCGCCCGCGCCACGGCGAGGCTCGCCGTCGGCAACACAAGATGGTCAAGCGGATGGATCGTGCTGGTCATGCCGGCGCGGTGTGCATCATTCCGGAAATCGGTTCAAGGCCTCTTTCCAGCCCGATCAGGCCATCGCCACGACATCGGCCGAATAGCGCAATTCGCGCAATGGTTTGACCCGGCTGGTCGTCTCGGCATAGAGCGGGTGCGCCTTGTAGGCGGCAAGCGCGGCATCATCCTCGAACTCGGCATAGACGACCACGTCGATCGCATCCGACAGCGGATCGACCTTGGTGTTGAGCGTCACCTCGAAGAGGCTTGAATGCGGGATCTTGCCCAGCGCGAGCAAGCCCGTGCGCACGGCCTCGACATCGTCCTTGCGCCGCGCGCTGAAGAAAACGATATGCCGGATCACGCCTGCCTCCACGTTCGATTTGCGGCATGTTTTGTGTGAGCGGGACCGTCGCGTCAACCGCCACGATGTCGCGCCCGGCAATGCCGGCAGGCGACTTTGCAGAGGCGCAAAAAGCTAGGCTTTGCCGGTGACGTAGCGCACGACGCGCGACATCTCCCTGACCGTCGTGTCGAGATAGCGGCCCTGATTGTAGAGGCCGTCCCAGATCAGGAAAAAGGCGATGGCGACGATGACGATGACATAACGCATGGCTGAAACTAACGTATGTGGCTGTTCGTAACCATAGCGATTTCACCGAGGGCCGCGCTCTCCCGCGGATTCTGGCCTCGGGCCGGCAAGCTGGGCCAGCGCCGCGCGAAGCTTGCCTCTTGAAGTTTCGGCCAATGCCATGGAAGATTGTGGCGAAAATTCACGCAGGCAGCGGCATTCGCGCCTGGCGAATGAAAGTGGAGGATGTGGGGGCCGGCAGATCTTGCGCCGCCCCGCGGAAGTCCAGGGGGGTGTGAGATGGCTGTCAGGGAATACAAAGGCATCGGCGACGCCATCAGGCTGGACGAACTCAATTTCGCCGAGATCGTCAAGGGCCTGCCGGCCAAGGCGCGCATGGTGCTGTCGGCGGCAATGAAATTGCCGCGCGGTTCGCTGAAGGTGAGGATGCCGGATGGCCGGGCGGTGCTTGTCGGCGGCAATGGACCCGGGCCGGATGCCGAACTGGTGTTGAAGAACTGGCGCCTGCCCGGCCGTGCCTTTTCCGGCGGCACCATCGGCGTTGCCGAATCCTACATGGACGGCGACTGGGAAAGCCCTGATGTAACCAGCTTCCTCGAACTGTTCGTCGTCAACTCGGCCGTTGGGGAACGCATTGCCGGCGGCGCCAGCTGGCTCATCAACACGGTCCAGCGCATCCGCCACTGGTTTAACGAAAACACCCGCACAGGCTCGAAGCGCAACATCTCGGCGCATTACGATCTCGGCAACGCCTTCTACAAGCAATGGCTCGATCCCAGCATGACCTATTCGTCGGCGCTCTATGCGACCGGCGCCAACGACCTGGAAAGCGCTCAGGCCGCCAAATACCGCGCGCTGGCCAAGGATACCGGCATCGGCAAGAAGGACCATGTGCTCGAGATCGGCTGCGGCTGGGGCGGTTTTGCCGAATTTGCCGCGCGCGAGATCGGCTGCCGCGTCACCGGCCTGACCATCAGCCGCGAACAGCACGATTTTGCCAAGGCGCGCATCCAGAAGGCCGGGCTTGCCGACAAGGTCGAGATCAAGCTGCAGGATTACCGCGACGAAACGGGCACTTACGACCGCATCGCCTCGATCGAGATGTTCGAGGCGGTCGGCGAAAAATATTGGCCCGTATTTTTCGGCAAGATGAAGGCGTGCCTGAGGCCCGGCGGCACCGCCGGCCTGCAGATCATCACCATCAACGAGGCCGCTTACGACACCTATCGGGCGCGGCCGGATTTCATCCAGCGCTATGTCTTCCCGGGCGGCATGCTGCCGACGCCGTCGATCCTGAAGACGCTGGGCAGCGACCATGGCCTTTCCCATCTGCGCGAGCGCGTCTTTCCGGACGACTATGCCCGCACGCTTGCCGAATGGCGCAACCGCTTCTGGGCGTCGTGGGAAAAGATCGTCCCGCTCGGCTTCGACGACCGCTTCAAGAAGCTTTGGGAATTCTATCTCCACTATTGCGAAGCCGGCTTCAGGGCCAGCTACATCGACGTGCGCCAGGTGGTCTACAAGGCCTGATCCGAAGCGTGATTGAGCGGGCGTATGCCCGCTCGTTTTCCCTGTTACCTGCGCGTTTGCCTCAAAGCAGGATGCGATACTTCGCAAACCCGGATTCGCCCTCGCCGGCCGGCTCGATCTTGAGCGATTTCACTCCCGATATAAAATCCTTCGCTTTGGGGCCGGTCTCGAACACGACGCTGGTGCCGGGCAGCGGCGTGAACGACCAATTGTCGTCGGCCGAGGGGTTGATCGTGCCTTCGCTGACGACGTAGCGCACGATCACGTCGCGGTTGGTGTCCGGCGCCTCGTAGATGATCTTCGAGGCATTGATGTCGGGGAAATTGCCGCCACCGCCGGCGCGGTAATTGTTGGTGGCGACGACGAATTTCGCTGCCGGATCAATAGGCTTGCCGTCGAAGCTGAGGCCGAAGATGCGGTTCGAGCCGGCATTGGCGACGCCACCCTTGGCATCGTATTTCGGCAGCTGCGACAGGTCTATTCCGTAGCTGACGCCATCGATCACATCGAAATTGTAGGACGGGAATTCGGTGTCGATGAGCGCCTGGTCGGCCTTGCCCGGCTCGATCTTCCTGAAAATGCCGGCCGACATTTCCAGCCATTCCTTCACTTGCGCGCCGGTGATTTCGACGGCGCGCACCGTGTTCGGATAGAGATAGAGGTCGGCGACGTTCTTGATGGCGATGTCGCCCACCGGCACGTCGGTATAGTAGTCGGCGCCGTTGCGCCCGCCGGCCTTGAAGGGTGCGGCCGCCGACAGCAGCGGCACGTCCTTCCACTGCGTGCTTTTCAATATGTCCTTGAGGTACCAGCTCTGCGCCTGGTTGACGATCTGCACCGACGGATCATCGGCGACCAGCGCGAAATAGGAATAGAGCGGCGCCGAGGTCTTGCCGACCGGTCGGCGGACATAGGCAAGTGTCGCCTCATGGTCCGCCTTCAGCGCATCGACGACGCGCTGGTCGTCCGCCACCGTCGGCTTGTTTGCCTTGTCGACGCGCTCGTAGATCGGCCTTGCCTCGGATGTGGCCGAGGCTACGCGCCATTTCGATCCGTCCCGTTCCAGAAGCAGATCGATCAGTCCCATATGCGAGCCCCAGAAACCGCCCATCACGGCGGGCTTGCCCTGCAGCGTGCCTTTCTCGGTGTCGACGCCTTCGAGCGCCTGAAAATCCTTCTTGCCGGGGAAGACGAGATGCTGATGGCCGGTGAACACCGCATCGATGCCTTCGACGCCGGCGACGAAGAAGGAGGCGTTCTCCATGCCGTCGCCCTGCTTGATATCGATGCCGGAATGCGAGAGCGCGATGACGATGTCGGCGCCCTCCTCCTTGATCTGCGGCACCCATGCCCTGGCCGCCTCGACGATGTCGCGCGTCCTGACATTGCCTTCCAGGTTCTTCAGGTCCCAGACCATGATCTGCGGCGGCACGAAGCCGATGATGCCGATCTTGATCGGCTGCTCGACGCCCGACCCGTCCTTGATCTTCTTGTCGAGGATGACATAGGGCTTGAGGTAGAGCTTGTCGTCGCGCGGGTTGGCGGCAAGCTCGGTGCCGCGGATCAGATTGGCGCAGACGAAGGGGAAATTGGCTCCGGCCAGCACCTTGTCGAGGAACGACAGGCCGTAATTGAACTCGTGATTGCCGAGCGTCGAGCATTCATAGCCCAGCAGGTTCATGCCCTTCATGATCGGATGCAGATCGCCTTCCTTGAGGCCCTTTTCATAGGCGATGTAATCGCCCATCGGATTGCCCTGCAAAAGATCGCCATTGTCGATCAGCATCGCATTGGTGGCTTCCTTGCGCACCGCCGCGATCAGTGACGCCGTCCGCGACAGGCCCATCGTGTCGTTGGCTTTGTCTGCGTAGTAGTCGTAAGGCAGCACATTCACATGGATGTCGGTGGTCTCCATGATCCTCAGATGCGCCTGATTGGCCTGCGCGCGGGCGGAAAACGGATGGAGCATGATCAGCGCCCCGCTGGCGGCCGTACCGGCAAGAAAACTACGGCGGGAGACGGGGTAATTGAGATGCGGCATTGGTTTTCCTTCCCAGCGACGTGACAAGATCCCAGCCCCGGGCGGAAGCTTCGCGCCGAAAACCGGCCATGTCCATCGGGAAGTCAGTCGATCAGCTAAAGGTGACGGCTGGATGAATATCCTTGGCCGCGGTTGAGAACCTCAGCCCTTGTTATCATCGCCCTGGGTGATCAGCCGCGCGCTGCGCTGGCCGGTGAAATAGATCCATAGCCAGCTAAGCGACACCGAGAGCCGGTTGCGAAAACCGATCAGGAAGTAGATATGCGCCACGCCCCACAGCCACCAGGCAAGCCATCCCGTGAGCTTGATCGAGCCGAAATCGATCACGGCTGCCCACTTGCCGATCGTCGCCAGGTCGCCGGCATGTTTGTAGCGGAAAGGGCGCGGCGCGCTATCGCCGGCCAGCCGCGCCCTGATCGTCGCGGCAACATGCTTGCCCTCCTGCTTGGCCGAGGGCGCCACGCCGGGCACCGGTTTGCCGTCCGGCCGCAAGACATGCGCTGTGTCGCCGACGACGAAGATCTCCGGACTGTTCGGCACGGTCAGATCGGGCTCGACCATTACCCTGCCCGCCCGGTCCACCGGCGCGCCCAGCCACTCTCCCGCGGGCGAAGCCGCTACGCCGGCGGCCCACAGGATGGTTCGCGCCGGCAGATGCGTCTCGCCAAAGACGACGCCTTCGGCATCGAGGCGCGTGACGGCGCGGCCAAGCTCGACCGTGACGCCCCGCCGCTCCAGCGCCTTGCGCGCATAGTCGGACAGCTTTGGCGCGAAATTGGCTAGGATCCTGTCTCCGGCCTCCACCAGCACCACACGCGCCTCACGCGTGTCGATGTTGCGGAATTCGCCGCGCAGCGTTTCATGCGCGAGTTCGACAATGGTGCCGGCAAGCTCCACGCCGGTCGGGCCGCCGCCGACGATGACCAGTGTCAGCAGTGCCTGGCGCTTGGCCGGATCGGTCTCGCGCTCGGCCTGCTCGAAGGCGAGCAGGATGCGCCGGCGAATGGTGGTTGCGTCTTCAAGCGTCTTCAGCCCGGGCGCGAAAGGCTCCCATTCGTCGTGGCCGAAATAAGCATGACGCGCGCCGGTGGCGAGCACCAGCGTGTCGTAGGGAACAGAACTGCCGTCCTCAAGCAGCACGCGTTTGCCTGGACGGTCGACGCCGGTGACGTTGCCGAGCAGGGTCGTCACGTCCTCGCGCTTGCGCAGCAGATGACGGATCGGCCAGGCGACTTCCGAGGTCGCCAGCGAGGTGGTCGCCACCTGGTAGAGCAGCGGCTGGAAAAGGTGATGGTTGCGCTTGTCGATCATGGTGATGCGCACGGGTGCGCCGGCCAGCGCCCGGGTAAGTTCGAGACCGCCGAACCCTGCGCCGACGACAACGACATGATGGCTGGTTTCACTCATCGCATTCACCCCTGTTTGTCTCCCTTTATCTAGTGATTTTTGTGCACCGCAACAATGTCGCGGCGAGCTAGATTGCCGCTTAAGGCTGCCCAGGACTCGTCGCCGGATGTCGCGAATGCCTATGTCGGCAAGCATGGACGGGTATAGCCTTGCAGGGCTGGAACCACGGGAGTGAAGCATGGCCAACGACGATGACAAAGATGGCAAAGGGCGGGCGCAATATTCTTCGCCGCCTTGCTTCATGCACGAACTCGATCCGGAATTTCGCGCGCCATTGACCGACTGGACCGATGTGCGCCGTTGGCGCAAGGCCGAGCGCGAGCGTCTGATCGCGGCACGGTTGGCGGTTTCCGCCGATGCGCGGGTGGCGATGTCGCGGGCTATCGCCGAAGGGCTCGACGCGGCAATCGGCGACATTGCCGGCCGCATGGTCAGCCTCTATTGGCCGTTTCGCGGCGAGCCGGACCTGCGGCCGTGGATGGCGTCGATCAACGAACGCGGCGGCCGCACGGCGCTGCCCATCGTGATCGAGAAAGGCCAGCCGCTGATCTTCCGCGCTTATGTACCCGGCGACCGGCTGGAAAAAGGCATCTGGAACATCCCGATCCCGGCCGAAGGCGAGCCGGTGCTGCCCGACATCGTCATCTCGCCGATCGTCGGCATCGACCCGCGAAACTACCGCCTGGGCTATGGCGGTGGCTTCTTCGACCGCACGCTGGCTGCCATGCCGTTCAAGCCATTGGTCATCGGCGTCGGCTACGAACTGCAGCGCATAGCCACCATCTACCCGCAGCCACACGACATCCCGATGGACCGGCTCGTCACCGAGGCTGCTCAGGGCTAGGCCAGTTCCGGCTTCATCCCCATCGCCGTGCGATCGACGATCTCGCGCAGGGCAAACGACGAATTGATCTTGGTCACGTGCGGCATCGCCGACAGCCATTCCTTGTGGATGCGCTCATAGTCGACCAGGTCCTTGGCGGCGATGCGCAGGATATAGTCATATTCGCCCGACATCAGGTGGCAGGACAGCACATTGGGGCAGCGCTTGATCGCCGCCTCGAAATCCGACAGCGTCTTTTCGAATTGTCCCGACAGCGATATGTGCACGATCGCCGTCATCTGGTGGCCGAGCGCTGCGTTCGAAAGCCGGGCGTGATAGCCGCGGATGGTGCCGGATTTCTCCAGATTGTCGAGCCGGCGCGAACAGGCCGACTGCGACAGGCCGACCCTTTCGGCGAGCGCCGCATTGGGTATGCGGCCATCCTTCTGCAGTGCCTCGAGAATGGCGATATCGATCCTGTCGAGCGGCATTTCTCGTGATTCCTGCGAAATTTCCTTGATTTCGCGCAACGATTATCGAAACGCGTGACCCCGCGCAAGCGCATTCGCAAACACCTGCGCAACGATTCGTGGTTCACTCGGTTGATACAGGGAACGAGCCCGAAGGGCCGGATCAGGAGAAGACTATGCGCGTCGGCTGCCCCAAGGAAATCAAGAACCACGAATACCGCGTCGGCCTGACGCCGGGCTCCGTCCGCGAATATGTCGCGCATGGCCATGAAGTGCTGGTCGAAAGCGGCGCCGGCGCCGGTATCGGCGCCGATGACAATGCGTATCGCGCCGCCGGCGCCACTATTGCCAAGAGTGCCGCCGACGTGTTCGCCAAGTCCGACATGATCGTCAAGGTCAAGGAGCCGCAGCCCAACGAATGGGCGCAGCTGCGCGACGGCCAGATCCTCTACACCTATCTTCACCTGGCCCCGGATCCGGAGCAGACCAAGGGCCTGCTCGCGTCCGGCGTCACCGCAATCGCCTATGAGACCGTAACCGACGACCGCGGCGGCCTGCCACTCTTGGCGCCGATGTCGGAAGTTGCCGGCCGCCTGTCGATCCAGGCCGGCGCGACCGCGCTGCAGAAGGCCAATGGTGGCCGCGGCGTGCTGCTCGGCGGCGTGCCCGGCGTACTGCCCGGCAAGGTCACCGTGCTCGGCGGCGGCGTCGTCGGCCTGCATGCCGCCCGCATGGCGGTCGGCCTCGGCGCCGACGTCACCATCATCGACCGCTCGATCCCGCGCCTGCGCCAGCTGGACGACCTCTTTACAGGCCGCGTCCACACCCGCTACTCCACAGTCGAGGCGCTTGAGGAAGAATGCTTCTCGGCCGACATCGTCGTCGGCGCCGTGCTCATCCCGGGTGCTGCTGCACCCAAGCTGGTGACCCGCGAAATGCTGTCGGGCATGAAGAAGGGCTCGGTGCTGGTCGACGTCGCTATCGACCAGGGCGGCTGCTTCGAGACTTCGCACGCCACCACCCATGCCGAGCCGACCTATGAGGTCGACGGCGTGATCCATTACTGCGTCGCCAATATGCCGGGCGCCGTGCCGGTGACCTCGGCGCACGCGCTCAACAACGCGACGCTGCATTATGGCCTGCAGCTGGCCGACAAGGGCCTGAAGGCGCTGGTCGACGACCACCATTTGCGCAACGGCCTCAATGTCCACAGGGGCAAGATCACCAATCGCGCCGTCGCCGAAGCACTCGGCTATGAGCTGGTCGAACCGAAAGTGGTTCTGGCGGCCTGACCAGACCTGGCATTTTTGCCTCCCTCACCCGCCGGTTGTGCCGGCGGGTTTTTTATTGGCCGCGTGCTCACAAATTGCGGGCTCTAAGGCAACATCACGGCGAAACGGCCCGGCTTGGCGGTGCTTTTGCCTGCCGATGTGGCATTTTTGTCATTCCAATATTGGCGAGCGTCCTGTTAGAACACGGACGGGTTTGTTCTTATGCTAAGGGGCTAAAATGTTCATCTCTGCTAAATCCGTTCTTCTCGGGGCCGTTTCGGCAATGGCTTTGATATCGGTAGCGCATGCCGCCGATGTTGTGCAGCCAGTGGAAGAACCTGCCGGTTTCAACTGGAGCGGCGCCTATGTCGGCATCGGCGGCGGCTTCGGCGCCACCGTGCATCGCATCAGCGTCGACCCGGTGATCGACTTCAACGGGATCGGCGGCAACGGCGTGTTTGGCGAAATCACCGCCGGCTACGACTATATGGTCTCCGAGCGCTTCCTGCTTGGCGGCTTCATCGACGCCAACATCGGGAATATCGGTCCGTCGATCAGCCTTCCGGGCGCTGATATCGACCTGACGAACGCTTATGGCTTCGACGTCGGCTTGCGCGCCGGCTATCTCTTGAACCCCGATACGCTCGGCTATGTGCTCGGCGGCTACACCTGGAACCATTTCAAGCTCGAGGGTTCGGGCTTTGCCGACGGTCTCGATTTCACGGAGAACCGTGGCGGCTATGTCGTCGGCGTTGGCATGGAAACCGTGCTGCGCGGCAACTGGACGATTAAGACCGAGTACCGCTACGCCAACTATGGCGACGACTCGGTGGCTGACCTCGGCATTATTGGCGGCCCGGGAACCTCTCTGGATGTCGAGCCATCCAGCCACACCTTCCACATCGCGGCCAACTACCGCTTCGGCGCCCAGAATGGCGGCGGGGCCTCGTTTGCTGCTCCGACCTACAACTGGACCGGCTTCTATGTCGGCGGCGCGCTTGGCGCCGGCACGGTGGTACATGACCTGACGCTGGGCGGTGCCCTCGAGTTGGATGGCATCGGTGGCGAAGGCGTGTTCGGCGAGGCGAGCATCGGTTACGACCATGATTTCGGCGGATGGGTCGCCGGCGTGCTGCTTGATGCCCGCTATTCCGGCATTCGCTCGAAGCTGGATCTCTTCGGCGGCTCCATTAAGGGCGATGCCGACTATGGCTTCGATGCCCTGGCCCGCATCGGCGCCAAGGTCAACGAGTCGACTCTGGCCTATGTCCTCGGCGGCTATAGCTGGCAGCATTTCGACCTGCATGCCTCCTCGCCCGTTGGCGACATCATCGACTGGGGCTCGAGCGGCTTCTCGGTCGGCGGCGGCCTGGAAACGGCCGTCTCCAGCAACATGACGCTGGGCCTCGAATACCGCTATTCGCAGTATGAGAAAGAGGATTTCGGTTCGGGCGGCTTCCTCACCGACGAGCCTTCTTTCCAGACCGTTCGCCTTGGCGCGAAGTATAAATTCAACTAAAAGCCGCTCCGGCAACGTCAAAGCCCGTCGGTCAATTCCGGCGGGCTTTTTCTTTGCGCAAAACCTGACATCGGCATTGAACAGGCCGGCGGACAACAAAAAAGCGGAGCCAAAGCCCCGCTTCCTCGGTCGTCGAGATCCCCGCCGGTTCATCCGCGGTCGGCAATCCATCGACGCTGGTTTTTAGCGCGAGAATGCGACGGGAGTACGACAAGTCCCAACCGGCATCGGCGTGAGTCGCCATGCCGGCGACAATCGCGATGCTGTGTGAAGTGCTTCACATCCGCCATTCGAAAAGCATGCGCAGACAGAGCTGCCAACTTGACGGATCGAGCCGTCACACGGTTCCCAACTGCCCGCCAGACCACCGGCGGGCATCTTTTTGTCAGAAACGCTCGATGCGGCACTGATAACAATTGTTGCGCGCCGAGCGGACGTGGACATAGGCGATGTCAGCGCGCTCAAACAGCGTCTCTGCCCGCGCCGCAATGCCGCCAGCCGGAATGACGCCGCCGCTGCCATAGACGATGCGGTCATCCGCACCATAGCCGCGCACGATATAGTCGCTGCTCTCAAGCATCTCTGGAAGCGCTTCCGTCTCGGCTGCGCGTTCGCATTCCTGCGCATGCAGGAAGATCGGCCCTGTCTCGGCGTAAGGCTGCAACGCCGGAAACGGCCGGTAGGCCAGGATCAGATAGCCATCGCCTTCGGCGACGTTTCTCAGGCAATGCCGGCACGGCACGCCGTCGCCATCGGAAACCTTCCGCTCCGGCGTTTGGCCATAGGCGTCCGCCCCGCCGCGCTGCAGCGCTCTCACATCTTCAGTCGGCAAGGCTTTGAACTGAGCGGTCATGGCAAATCTCCGGTGTCGTTGACCGCAAAATATGCCGCCACACCGGCGCTTCCCACCCGATTCCTGCCAAAGCTGCCAGACCGCCCGGCCATGTCAAGCCGGACTGCAGAGACATTGCTTTAGAAACCTGCCTTGATCCGCGAATAAAATCGTCGAAGCGGCGCAGCGTCACCCGGCGGCTGCGCCAGTTCTCGTCCTGGGTCCGCACGAGCAGGAATTCCTCGCCATGAACGGTCGGTTCGGCCTTCAGTCGGAGAAAGTCACGGCCGCATAACGCTGGCCGAGCGCTCGGCGAACGACAGCGGATGCACGGTCTCCTTCTTTTGCGCCACCGGCGCAAAACCGAGCTTCTGGTAGAGCGGCAAGGCAGCCGGATGGTCGAGCGTGCAGGTCTGCACCGTCACCCGTTTCGGCCCATACGACCATGCTGCGGCGATCGCCGCACCGAGGAACCAACGGCCGATGCCTTGCCCGGTCGCATGTTCCATCATGCCGAAATAAGCGAGTTCGACTTCCTCTGGCAAATGCGGCTTGAGGTCGAAGAACCCGGCCGGCGCGCCGTCGAGATAAAGCACCCTGATGTCGCGGTCCTCGCGGTGGATGCCGGCGGCAAGCTCGTCATCGTCCAGCCTCAGGACATTGACCCAGTGCCATTTGCGTCCGACCCGATCCATCAGATAGCGGTAGAAATGCAGCGGAATGTCCTTGGTCCTGAGCAGCGCGATCTGCCTGTTGTAGGGCAACGGCGGCGAATAGGCCGGCGGCACATGCATTTCCAGAAACGTGACCGTGACCTCGATGTCGTCCAGCGCGCCATTTTCCATCGCCATCATTCCTTGCCCGTCACCACAGGCGTGTCTGCCAGCCCGCCCCATTCCGTCCATGAGCCGTCATAGAGCCGGTTGTCGGTGTGACCGAGCGTCTCCAGCGCCAGAGTGACGACGGCCGCCGTTATGCCGGAACCGCAAGAGGTGACGACCGGTTTCGACAGATCGATACCGGCACCCTCAACGGCCTTGCGCAACTGGTCCTTCGACAACAGCGCGCCATTCTGTGACAGCGCCGAATAAGGCAAATTGCGCGCGCCGGGCATGTGGCCGGAGCGAACACCCGCGCGGGGCTCTGGCTCGGCGCCGGTGAAGCGGCCCGCGCCTCGGGCGTCCGCAATCTGGCTCTCGCCAGTCTCGACGATGCGACGCATGTCGGCTAGCCTGGCGACGCGGGCGGCGTCGAAATCTGCGTGGAACACGTTTGGCGCGATCTTGGTCGGCTCCGCTGTCACCGGCCGGCCCGCCGCCTTCCAGCGGTCGAAGCCGCCGTCGAGCACATAGACCTGGAACACGCCCATGACGCGGAACATCCACCAGGCGCGCGGCGCCGAGAAGAAACCCGGACCGTCATAGACGACAATGGTGTCATCGGCCGAAATTCCCATGGCGCCTACATATTGCGCGAAATGCTGTGGCGAGGGCAGCGTGTGCGGCAGCTTGGCATCAGGATCGGAGGCCGCATCATGATCGAAGAATCGCGCACCCGGAATATGCGCAGCCTCATACTCGGCGCGCGCATCGCGCTTCTGCGCCGGCAGATACCAGGATGCATCGACGATCGTCAGGCCGGGCTCGCCAAGACGGCTCTGCAACCAGTCCGCATCGACGGTGAAAGGGCTGTCATCGGCCATTGTTCTTCTCCTGCTCCGCCTTGGCGAAGCATTGCTTCCTGTTGACCATGATCTTCCCCGAAAACCGGCTTCCACTTTTCGGGATCATGGTTCGTTCAAGCTACCGGCAGCGGTCCGAAGCGAATGCGAAAACGCCGGTTTTCGCGGCCCTTCTTCTCGATCTTGCCGATATGGATTTCACCGACTTCGCCGGTGCCTTTGACATGGGTGCCGCCGCAGGGCTGGCTGTCGATCGAAGCGTTGTCGCCGATGCAGACCAGGCGGATCTTGCCGGTGCCTGCGGGCGGCCGGACATTCTTGGATTTCACCAGGCCAGGATTGGCTGCCAGTTCCTCGTCGGTGATCAGCCTGATGAAGATCGGATGATCGGCTCGCACCAGTTCCATCAGCCCGGCGGTGACGTCTTCCCTGGTGAAGCCGGCATCGGGAGCGTCGAAGTCGACGCGGCTGTCATCTTCGGAAACCGCAGCACCGGTAATCGGAAACGGACAGACTACGGTGAGCAAATGGCAAGCTGCGTGCATGCGCATCAGGAGATGCCGCCGCTCCCAGTCGATGGCGAGTTTCACCTGCTCGCCGACCTCGGGTGCCGGCTGCTCCGGCGCCGGCACATGGATAATCTCGTCCTTGGTCTCGCCGGTGATGGTGGCGGCAATGGCGATGCGGCTGCCGTCGGCGCGCTCTAATGTTCCGGTATCGCCAGGCTGGCCGCCCGATGTGGCATAGAAGATGGTCCGGTCGAGAATGATGCCGCCGCGCTCGTTGATGGCGACAACAGTGGCGTCAGCCGCTCTGAGATAGGCGTCGTCGCGAAACAGCGCTTCTGTTCTGTGCGCCATCAGGCGACCTTCTCATACGGCACCGAAATTGTGCTGCGCTCATCCATCCAGCCCGGCACCGGCAGGTTCTTATCCCGCAGGAATTCCGGGTTGAACAGCTTCGACTGGTAGCGCGTGCCATAGTCGGCAAGGATGGTCACGATGGTGTGGCCGGGGCCAAGCTCGCGCGCCAGCCGTATCGCGCCGGCAATGTTGATGCCGGTCGAACCGCCGACGCACAGGCCTTCTTCCTGGATCAGGTCGAAGACGATCGGCAGCGCTTCCTCGTCCGGCACCTGGAACGAGAAGTCCGGCGTGAACCCATCGAGATTTGCCGTGATACGCCCCTGCCCTATCCCTTCGGTGATCGAGCTGCCGTCGGACTTCAATTCGCCACTGGTGTAGAAGGAATAGAGCGCCGCACCCAGCGGATCGGCGAGTGCGATCTTGACGTTGCTGCTCCTGGCCTTCAGCCCGAAGGCGACGCCGGCCAGCGTTCCGCCCGAACCCACCGCCGAGACGAAACCGTCGACCTTGCCGCCGGTCTGCGTCCAGATTTCTTCCGCCGTGGTGCGGATATGGCCGTCGCGATTGGCAACGTTGTCGAACTGGTTGGCCCAGATCGCGCCGTTCGGCTCCGACCTCGCCATCTGCTCGGCCAACCGCCCCGACAGTTTCACGTAATTGTTGGGGTTCTTGTAAGGCACCGCCGGCACTTCGATCAGCTCGGCGCCAAGCAGCTTGATCGTGTCCTTCTTTTCCTGGCTCTGGGTGTCGGGAATGACGATCACTGTGCGATAGCCCAGCGCCTTGGCGACCAGCGTCAGGCCGATGCCGGTATTGCCTGCCGTGCCCTCGACGATGACGCCGCCCGGCTTCAACAGCCCGCGCTGTTCGGCGTCGCGGATGATGAACAGGCCGGCGCGATCCTTGACCGACTGGCCGGGGTTCATGAACTCGGCCTTGCCCAGGATCTCGCAGCCGGTCTGCTCCGAGGCCTTGTTGAGGCGGATCAGGGGCGTGTTGCCGATCGCTTCGATCACAGAACGGGGCATCCGGGATTCCTTATGTAGCTGCGGCGAGACCCTAGAAACCCGAAGCGTGCGTTTCAAGGCAAGAATTCGCCTGGTCCAGTCGCATTTCGGGCACTGCAATCTCCCGCGGCCGGACATCGCGCGATGACGATCATTTCAACCAGTACGGAAAAGCGCTCTTTTCATTCGATTTTTTCACCGCTAGAGCACTAATGACAGATCGGCAGGGCGCAGAATGACACTTTACCGGGCCAACCCGAAGCACGGCGTCGCCTGGATAACCGGCGGCAGCAGCGGCATCGGCCGTGCGCTGGCAAAGGACCTCGCGGCAAAGGGCTTTGTCGTCGCGGTCACCGCACTCGACGGCGACCCACTCGACGCGCTCATCGTCGAGACGGCGCAGATGCCGGGACGTGTCGTGGCCTACCCTTGCGACGTCACCGATGAGCCGCGCATGGCAAGCACGGTGGCGGCGATTGAAAAGGAGCTCGGGCCGATCGTGCTCGCCGTCTTCAACGCCGGCAACTACATCGCCACGCCCGGCGAAGACCTCAGGGTCCGCGACTTTCGCCAGACCTTCGAGGTCAACTATTTCGGTATCATCAATGGCCTCGTCCCGCTCATGGAGCGCATGCGCATCCGTGCGCGCGGCCATATCGTGCTTGTCGGATCCGTCACAGCCTATTTCGGCTGGCCGACCACGGCGGCCTATGGCGGCTCGAAGGCGGCGATCAACATCCTGGCCGAGTCGCTGAAATACGATTTCGACAAGATGAATGTCCGGATCCAGGTGATGAATCCGGGCTTCATCGACACGCCGCTGACCGAAAAGAACATGCTGCCAATGCCGGGACTGATGCCGGTCAACCGCGCCTCGCGCCGCATGCTGCGCGGCATCGAGCATGGCGGCTTCGAGGTTACCTTCCCTCACCGGCTGAGCTGGGGGCTGAAGCTGCTGGCACTGCTGCCAAGGCCAGTCTGCCGGTGGTTCATCAGCACGGCGACCCGCTGGACAGGGCGGCCGCTGAATTTCGACCGCAAGCCGCCGAACCAATAGCTGTCCACAGCCCGGCTGTTGCCTGACTGCACCGGCCACCATAGGCTTTAGAATGGAGTCTGAGATGGGGCGACGGATCGTGCTTGCGGTGCTGGGTGTCGTCATCATCCTTGTCCTGGCCCTCCTGCTTGGTCCGCGCATTCCCGTCGACACAACAATCAGCTTCGACCCCAATGGTGATCGGCGACGATCCGCAAGCGTATATCGCGCGTGAAGAGGCTGCCGTGCCCAACGTCCGCGACGGGCTCGAGAAAGAAATCATCTGGGCCGATCCGATGGTTCACGCCAGGACGCCATTGGCGATCGTCTATATCCATGGCTTTTCGGCATCGAAGGGCGAGGTTCGCCCGCTGGCCGACGAGGTCGCCGACCAACTCGACGCCAACCTTTTCTACACCCGCCTCACCGGTCATGGGCAGGACGGCGCTGCTATGGCGCAAGGCAGCGTCAATGCCTGGATCAACGACTATGAGGAGGCGCTCGCCATCGGCCGGGCCATCGGCGACAAGGTGATCGTCATCGGCACCTCGACCGGTGGATCGCTGGCGGCATGGGCGGCGACTGAGCCTGGCGCATCGGACGGCGTCGCTGCAATCGCATTCATCTCGCCGAATTTCGGCATCAGGGCTTCAGGCGCCGAGCTGCTGACCATGCCCTGGGGCAGGCAGATCGCCGAGTTCGTCGGCGGCAAGGAGCGCAGCTTTACGACCCGCAACGCGCTGCACGGGAAACTCTGGACGCACACCTATCCAATGGCGGCCGTGCTACCGATGGCGGCGCTGACCAACCTTGCCTACGCAGCGCCTGTGGAGAAGGCAACCATACCGGCGCTGTTCATCTTCTCGCCGACAAGGTGGTGCGCCAGGATCGCACCCGCGAAATCGCCGGCCGCTGGGGCGCACCGCATGAACTGGTGCCCGTCGACGACAATGGCGATCCCGACGACCACGTCATTGCCGGCGACGCGCTGTCGCCCTCGACCACGGCATTCCTGGCGCAGCGGATCGTCGTGTGGGTTCAGGCAATTACCGGGCAGCCCTAAACGAAAAAGGACGGCCGAAGCATTGCCCCGACCGTCCTCATACTCGATCGTCAGCAATCAAGCCAGGCTCGACGAGCCTGACCGGTTCGTCTGATCAGGCAGCCCGCGCCGCGGGCCGCTTGCCGCCGAAGCGGCGCTTGTTGTTGCCCTTGAAGGCCTTGGCGCCTTCCGGCTTGCGCTCGCTTGCACCCGCAAAGGCCGGCTTGTCACCAAAACGCTTCTTGGCGAAGCCGTTGTTCTGGCCACCGGGCCGCCTGCCGTCGCGACGGCCATTGCGGTCGTTGCGATCATTGGCGGGCTCGAAGCGCTCGTTCTTTTCGGCCGGATTGCGCACCGGATCCGGGCTGCCGAGATGGTCGGCAACGATCGGCAGCTTGCTGCGGATGATGCGCTCGACCTGACGCAGCTTGCTGTTTTCGGAAGGATCGCAAAGCGTGATGGCGATGCCGTCCATGCCGTTACGGCCGGTACGGCCGATGCGGTGGACATAGCTTTCGGCCTCATCCGGCAGATCGAAATTCACCACATGGCTGATGCCGGGGACGTCGATGCCGCGCGCCGCGATATCGGTCGCGACGAGAATGCGCACCGAGCCCTCGCGGAAATCGTTGAGCGCCTTCTGGCGGGCGTTCTGCGACTTGTTGCCGTGGATGACGGCGGCCTTGAAGCCGTCGCGTTCGAGGTCCTTGGTCACCCGGTCGGCGCCATGTTTGGTGCGCGAGAAGATGATGACGGACTTCATCGCTTCGTCGGCGAGCATCGTCGACAGCACCTGGCGCTTCTGCTTGGTGCGGGCAAAGACAACGCCCTGCACGATTTCGGCGGCAGCGGTGCTCTGCGGCGCGACTTCGACGCGGATCGGGTTCTTCAACAGGCCCTTCGCCAGTTCGGCGATTTCATTGGGCATGGTGGCCGAGAACAGCACCGTCTGACGGTCGGGCGCGGTCGCCTTGGCGATCCGCTTGACGTCGTTGATGAAGCCCATGTCGAGCATGCGGTCGCCCTCGTCGAGCACCAGCCATTTGGTGTCGGAGAGGATGAGGTCGCCCTCGCGCACCAGGTCGGTCAGGCGGCCGGGCGTGGCGATCAGGATGTCGACGCCGGGCGCAACCTTCTTCACTTGGCTGAAGCGCGAGACGCCGCCAAGCACGAGAGCGGTTGAGACATGCGCGCCCTTGGCGAGGATCTTGATGGTGTCCTCGATCTGGACGGCGAGTTCGCGCGTCGGCGCCAGGATCAGCGCACGGGTGGTCTTGGCCCGGCGCTTGGTGCCGAGCGCGATGATCTTCGACAGGATCGGCAGCGCGAAGGCAGCGGTCTTGCCCGAGCCGGTCTGGGCGATGCCGAAGATATCACGGCCTTCCATCTGCGGCGGGATCGCCTGCGTCTGGATCGGCTTCGGCTCGGTGAAGCCGGCGCCATGCGTCGCCTTGAGCAGCGCGCCCGTGATCCCAAGAGCTGCGAAACCGGTGAGGTCCGCAGTGTTGCCGGTCGAGATCGCGTTACCGGCTGAGGTGTTTTCGTTGGTCAAAATAGTCTTCTTTCACGCGGTCTTGGCCGCAAACATCGATGGCGGCAGGGCGCAACCTGCCGTCGAGAAATTTGATATGAAACGACAAGGCGGGCGGACGGAAACGTCCACTCGGCTGCGCTGTCGTGCCCGCAGGCGTCATGCCACGGGGCTCTTTCGCCACTTCGTGATGTATCGGAAAGAGGGGCCGATATACCGGAAAGAGGGAAAACAGACGCAACCAGTCTCATTTGTCGAGAAGGCCGGAATCTCCGGCCCAAGCGCCTATGGGCTGCATATGGCTGAGTTCGCTCCGGAATGCAAGGGGCCACATGTTGCAGCGCAATAATCGAGGCCGAAAGCGGCGCTTGCACACGCCTGCAGGCATCATTACCACAAATGCAGCTTCCATTTCTGGAGACCGAGCGATGAAGGACGTGCTGAAGGAACTCGAGCGCCGCCGCGAGATCGCCCGCATGGGTGGCGGCCAGACCCGCATCGACGCCCAGCACAAGAAGGGCAAGCTGACGGCGCGCGAACGTATCGAGGTCTTTCTCGACGAAGGCTCGTTCGAGGAGTTCGACATGTATGTCGAGCATCGCTCGACCGATTTCGGCATGGAGAAGACCAAGATCGCCGGCGATGGCGTCGTCACCGGCTGGGGCACGGTCAATGGCCGTCCGGTCTATCTGTTCGCCAAGGACTTTACCGTCTTCGGCGGCTCGCTGTCGGAGGCTCATGCCGAAAAGGTCATCAAGGTGCAGGAGATGGCGCTGCGCAACCGCGCGCCGATCATCGGCATCTACGACGCCGGCGGCGCCCGCATCCAGGAAGGCGTGGCGGCGCTAGGCGGCTATGCCGAGATCTTTCAGCGCAACGTGCTCGCATCCGGCGTCATTCCTCAGATTTCCGTGATCATGGGCCCGTGCGCCGGCGGCGACGTCTATTCGCCTGCGATGACCGACTTCATCTTCATGGTGCGCGACACCTCTTACATGTTCGTCACCGGGCCGGATGTGGTCAAAACGGTCACCAACGAGACGGTGACGGCCGAGAGCCTTGGCGGCGCGTCCGTCCACACGACCAAATCGTCGATTGCCGACGGCGCCTACGACAATGACGTCGAGGCGCTGTTGCAGATGCGCCGGCTGGTAGACCTTTTGCCCGCGTCAAATACGTCGGAGCTTCCTGTGATCGAGTGCTACCAGTCGGTCACCGACCATGATCTGTCGCTCGACCGGCTGATCCCAGACAACGCCAACAAGCCTTACGACATCAAGGAGCTGATCCTCAAAGTTGCCGATGAAGGCGATTTCTTCGAGATCCAGCAGAACTTTGCCAAGAACATCGTCACCGGTTTCGGCCGCGTCGAAGGCCGCACCGTCGGCTTCGTCGCCAACCAGCCGATGGTGCTGGCCGGCGTGCTCGATTCCGACGCAAGCCGCAAGGCGGCGCGCTTCGTGCGCTTCTGCGACTGTTTTTCCATTCCCATCGTCACCTTCGTCGACGTCCCCGGCTTCCTGCCCGGCACCGCGCAGGAATATGGCGGCCTGATCAAGCATGGCGCGAAACTCCTGTTTGCCTACGCCGAGGCGACCGTGCCGAAAATCACCGTCATCACCCGCAAAGCCTATGGCGGCGCCTATGACGTGATGGCCTCAAAACATCTGCGCGGCGATATGAACTATGCCTGGCCGACGGCGCAGATCGCGGTGATGGGGGCGAGAGGCGCGGTCGAGATCATCTACCGCAAGGATATTGGCGACGCCGAAAAGATCGCAGCTCACACAAAGGCTTACGAAGACCGCTTCCTGTCGCCCTTCGTCGCCGCCGAACGCGGCTATGTCGACGAGGTGATCATGCCGCATTCGACCCGCCGCCGCATTGCCCGCGCGCTGCGCATGCTGCGCAACAAGGACATGCAGAACCCTTGGAAGAAGCACGACAACATCCCGTTGTAACATCCAATGTCGCGACTGATCATCAGCGCCGGTCGGCGGTTTGGCAGGTTCACGGTCCTGTTTTTCGTTGTTCCCGCTCTCATCATCTTCTGCGTCTGGATGTCCCTGCTCGACAACCATCCAATCTGGTTTATCGCCAGCGGCTTCGTCGTCATGCCGATCGCCACCACGGCCTTGGCATTTCTGTTCGGCACATTGTTTGCGGGCTTCCGACGCAGCAAGATCAAAGGCGTCAGTGAAGCAGAAGCGCCCGGCCTCTGGGCGCTGTGGCGGAGCGTCGCCGGACCGCGCCGTGCTGCGCGCACGGTTGTCATACTAGAGGGCAACCTGAACGCCAGCGTGCACGAAGAGCGCACGCTTCTCGGCCTTCTCGGCAATCGGCTGTTTCTAACCATTGGCATCCCTCTCCTCGCAGTGACCGATGAAAGAGCGCTTGCCGCGATCCTTGCCCATGAGGACGCGCATGTGCGCAACAAGGATACCAATGGCAGCCTCAATCTCGCTGAGTTCGAAAACGGTTTCGGATTTGTCTTCGAGTATGCCCCGCCCGGAACCACGATCACAGGCAGCCTGCTCCACGCCGCTATCGGCTGGCTGTCGCAATCGTTCGAGCGGGAAGAAATCCGGCTTTCGCGCGAAGCGGAGATCAAGGCAGATCGACACGCGGCATCCTCCGGCGACGCCGAGCACGCCGCACGCGCGCTGTTGCTTCTTGCCACGGCAGACGTGCATTTCACGGAGACGGTCTATGACCCTTTGCAGCATGAATTGCGAGGTGCTTTGCGTCCGCCGCGACCGCCGCTCGATCGCATGCTGGAAGCTGCCGGTCAGCTGCGAGAACCCAATTGCCTGAATGTTTGCGCCCGCAGGGCGTGGGCAAGCCCGGATGACGCAAAGTCCACCCATCCGTCTTGGGCTCAACGGCTGGCGGCGCTTGGCTACACGGAGCCGCCCGACCTGGACCCGATCGCCGTGACCGCGCTCTCGACGCTGCTGAACTCGAGCGTAGCACAGCGGCATATTGCGGAATTCGACACCAAATGGACTGCGCGGATGGAAGACCATCTGCAGCGCTGAACTGGTGGTCGCCCAACTCCCAGGCTCACTCCTCTTCTGCCGCCCCGAACCCCGCATCCCTGGGGGCGCTGGTCGCGCTCGCCCAAGGCGTCGCGTGGTTGTCGATGCGCATCTGGAAGATGAAATAGGTCGGCGAGCAGTAGCCGATGCCTTTCACCTTGGCGGCGCCCGGCGTGTCGGGCGGCAGCGACTGGCACATATAATCCTCGCGGCAGAAATGATCGGCCGAACAGGCGGGACGGTTGCCGCGGTTGACCGCGCCGCCGAGGCACTGGTCGAAATTGTTGGTGGCGACGCAGGTGTCGAATTTCTTGCCGCCGACCATGCCGCAAATTTCCGATGGCATCGGCTTGCCCGTCTTGAAGGCGGCGAAGCTGCGGTCCTTGTCGTCGCAGCCGCGATAAGCGATGCCTGCCGGTACGCCGATTTTCGGTGGCCGGCAGGTGTAGGCGGTCCGCGAAAAGGTCGGCGCAAAAGCAGCGAACTGGCCGGTGATCTTGTAGCGGTCGTTGAACGGCTGAGACGGGTTGCTGGCGATCGACCCGGTCAGGCAGGGATGGCCCGAAAACATCTTTGGACTGTCCTTGGGCAACAGACATTGCGCCAGCGTGGTGCGCACGCCTGAGGCCGTCGCCAGCGGCGTGCAGACGGTGCCGCTACCGCATTGCCAAGTCGCGCCGAAGCGTCTTGCATCATCCGGCATCAGGCACGTCATCGCCATCTCGGCCGGGGCGTAGTCGACATCGCCGGCATCGGTCCATGTCGCCGGCGGCGCAAAGGACAGCGGCCGGTAGCGGTTCGGCTCCTTGCCTTCTTCGGTCGCGCGCAGCCAGGCCTCACGTCGCGCAATCTCGGCATGGAGATGCGGCGAGATGCCGACTTCGATGCGGTTGAGCGGCGACGTCGTTTTGTCGTCGAGGCCGATGAAGTGAAAGCCGGCCGTCGAGCCCGCCTGGTGGCAGCCCTGGCAGGCGCCATTGTCCAGCCGCTCGACCAGCGCCTCCGGTGTCCGCACCAGCTTTAGCGCCGCATAGTCCAGGCCGGCGAAATCCGCTGGCTGGAACAGCGGCGTGAACGGATGGTTGGCCTGTCTCGCGCTGCCGAAGGTCGACCACGAAATGATTTTCTTCGCCAGGAATTCGTCGGGGATTTCGTAGACGCCGAGATCGACCGCCGCGACATCGGCGATGACGTAGTCGGCGAGCCTTTTCTTGAGTGCAGCATTGTCCGAGAGCTGCGCAACGTCAGGCGTATTCTCCAGCGGCTTCTCGCTGATGGCAGCGCCATCGATGCCGAAGATCCGCATCAGATAGGCCGCCTGCCCGCCGAATTCGGTCTCCTGTCCCGAGGGAAAACGCACCACCTGCGCATTGAGCTCAAGCTGTTTGAAGTTCAGTTCCTCCGGTGCCAGCGGCCCGCCGGCCAGCCAGCCGGCATCAACGTTTTCGTCGATCTGCGGTGTCCAGCGCCCGGCAACGCCGACGCAGCCGCCATCGGCATCCGGCGCCACGCTGTAGACGGCGTTGAAATTGAATGGCAGCCGCGATGCCAGAACCTTGCCGTTCTTGCGGAAACTGTAGGCCAGGCGATAGACAAAGCGCACCTCGCCACAGCTCTTGTCACCTTGCAGCGCGGTGAAGTCACGCCGGTCCAGCCGGTTGACGACGCCGACCAGGCGGAAGCGCGCGGCCTCGGTCTTCAGCCAGCGCATATCCATGATGCGGCCGACATTGCCGTCGGTCACCTCGTAGAGCGTGCGCCCGCCGGCCTTTATCTCGGCCCGCAGCGTGGCAATATCGGCCGCAACCATGTCGACAACAGCACGATAGGCCGGCACCTCGCTGTAGAGCGTCTTCAGATCGTCCGCGTCGTCGACGGCGAAAATGCGGGCGAAGCCAAAACCCTTGGCATCGAGGGCGGCGAGCACCGCCGGATCGTCGACGATGGTCACGGGCTCTTGAGCACGCACGCCATGTGACGCGAACAGCGCGATGATGGCCGCAACGACGAACGCGAAATGCTTCATCTGATCGCCACCTTCTGCCGTGCATCGACCAGTTCACGCAGCACCGGCACCAGTGCCAGCGGGAGATCCTCGGCGATCAGACCCGGTCCAAAGCGGCTGCCGGCCTCGGCGTGTATCCAGACCGCTGCGCAGGCGGCCTCGAATGCCTGCATGCCCTGCGCCAGCAGCGCGGCGACAATGCCCGCCAGCACGTCGCCGGAACCGGCGGTGGCGAGCCATGGTGCACCATTGGCGTTGATCACCGCGCGGCCGTCCGGCGCCGCGATGACGGTGTCGGCGCCCTTGTAAACCATGATGGCGTTGGCTCGTTCAGCGGCTGCGCGCGCCTTGGCGAGTTTCGACTGCTTCTTGTCCTTCGCGATGTCGGGAAAAAGTCTGGCGAATTCGCCTTCATGCGGCGTCAGCACCAATACCGGCCCCAACGGGAGCAGCGCGGCGTCGAACAGGGCCTGAGGCTGATGCGCCAATGACGTGATGGCGTCAGCATCCAAGACAATGGCAGGGCGCTGAATTCCGAATGAACTCGTCGACGTGCGGTTTAGGTCAGCGACCGTCGCGATCAATTGCAACGCGAAATCCCCCACTTTGGGTTTCGGCCCGAGCCCTGGTCCGAACACAAGTACTTCGGGGTGCCTCGCCGACAAAAATTCCTGCACTTCCTCCATCGAACCGGCCTCGCGCAGCATGATCGATGTCAGATGCGCGGCGTTTACCTGCATGGCATTTTCAGGCGAGAGCACGGTCACCGCCCCTGCCCCGGCTCTGGCTGCAGCCATCGCCGACAGCCGCGCCGCACCTGTCGCGCTCGGCCCGCCGGAAAAGACGCTGACGTGGCCGCGCTTATACTTATGTGTATCGACCGCCGTTTTCGGAAAACTGTATAGCCAGAAGTCAGGCGTGTTCTCGAACGTCTTGATCTTGAACTCATCGACGATCGCATCCGGAATGCCGATATCGGCGATGATGATCTCGCCGCAGAGGCTGCGCCCCGGCATCAGCAGATGGCCGGGCTTTTTCCGCACGAACGTCACCGTCACGTCGGCCTTGAAATAAGCGTTGCTCAAGCCGGTCTCGCCCGACACACCAGAAGGCAGATCGATTGACACCACAGGCACGCGCTCCGCCGCGGCCAATCCTGAGACGGCAGAGGCATGCAGGGATATCTTCTTCGACAATCCCGCACCATAGAGCGCGTCCACGACGACTTCACCCGGTTCCGGGTAGCAGTGTCCGATGTGCTCGACCGGCAGATTGCAGGCCTCGGAAGCTCGCGCCGCATCACTCCCGGGCTTCTGCTTGCCTTCGGCCCAGAGCGCCACATTCACACCAGCCTCGGCCAGCAACCGCGCTACAACATAGCCGTCGCCACCATTATTGCCGGGGCCGCACAGCACGTGCACGCGGCTTGCTGCGGGATAGCGTGCCAGGACCACAGCAGCGACCGCTTCGCCGGCGCGCTGCATCAGGCCATAGCCGTCGAGCGGACCGGCCGCGATCGCCAGCCGGTCGGTCTCGCCCATCTCGGCCGGCGACAGGACTTCATTGCTCATGGATTGCCGATCCGCATTTCGTTCAAGGCCGACCCCTTTGTCCCTATCGAGCATTGTCCAGTTTCGGATTCGAAGCAAACGGCCAGGTGCTGCGTTGGCGTGCGGCCAATCCTTTCGCAGACTGGTGCCACGGATCCGCGCAGGCCTGCAAAATGCGCAATCTGCCTAATTATCGTGCAGACGCCCGAAGCGGCAATGTGTAGGCTTCGGGCAGCTTTGCCGCAGCCGAAGCAGAGGATGACGCGAATGTGCATCCCGGCGCGGCGCGGCATTGGAATTGCGCGAAACCGCTTCGCGTGGGCTGAAATTGGCACAGTTCGTGCTTGATGGAGGCGCAAGCGGGGCGCACAACCCGTTTTTTTGGCAGTGGAGGCCACTTTTTACATGAAAAAGATCGAAGCGATCATCAAGCCGTTCAAGCTAGACGAAGTGAAGGAAGCGCTTCAGGAGGCCGGTCTGCAAGGCATTACCGTGACCGAGGCTAAGGGCTTTGGCCGCCAGAAAGGCCATACCGAACTCTATCGCGGCGCCGAATATGTCGTCGACTTCCTGCCCAAGGTGAAGATCGAAGTCGTGCTGGGCGACGACGCCGTCGAAGGCGCCATCGAAGCCATCCGCAAGGCGGCGCAGACCGGCCGCATCGGCGACGGCAAGATCTTCGTCTCCAACATCGAGGAGGTCGTTCGCATCCGTACCGGCGAAACGGGGATGGACGCCGTCTGAGCTTTCTGATTTCAGATTAACGTCTCCTCGAAGTCATCACACAGGGAAGAAACGACATGACGACAGCCAAAGACATCATGAAGCAGATCAAGGACAACGACGTGAAATTCGTCGACCTGCGCTTCACCGATCCGAAGGGCAAGCTGCAACACGTGACGATGGATGTCATCGAGGTCGAGGAAGACATGTTCGCCGACGGCGTCATGTTCGACGGCTCCTCGATCGCCGGCTGGAAGGCGATCAACGAGTCCGACATGGTGCTGATGCCCGATGCGGACACCGTCCATATGGATCCGTTCTTCGCCCAGTCGACCATGGTCATCCTGTGCGACATTCTCGATCCGGTCTCCGGCGAATCCTACAACCGCGACCCGCGCGGCACCGCCAAGAAGGCCGAGGCCTACATGAAGGCCGAAGGCATCGGCGACACCATCTATGTCGGCCCCGAAGCCGAGTTCTTCGTCTTCGACGACGTCAAGTACAAGGCCGATCCCTACAACACCGGGTTCAAGCTGGACTCGACCGAACTGCCGTCCAACGACGACACCGACTACGAGACCGGCAATCTCGGCCACCGCCCGCGCGTCAAGGGCGGCTACTTCCCTGTGCCGCCGATCGACAGCGCGCAGGACATGCGCTCCGAAATGCTGACCGTGCTCGCCGAAATGGGCGTGCGCGTCGAAAAGCACCATCACGAGGTTGCCGCTGCCCAGCACGAGCTCGGCATCAAGTTCGACACGCTGGTCCGCAACGCCGACAAGATGCTGATCTACAAATATGTCGTGCACCAGGTCGCCAACGCCTATGGCAAGACGGCCACCTTCATGCCGAAGCCGATTTTCGGCGACAACGGCTCGGGCATGCACGTCCACCAGTCGATCTGGAAGAACGGCAAGCCGACCTTCGCCGGCAATGAATATGCCGGCCTGTCGGAGTCGTGCCTGTTCTACATCGGCGGCATCATCAAGCACGCCAAGGCGATCAACGCCTTCACCAACCCGCTGACCAACTCCTACAAGCGCCTTGTACCTGGCTATGAAGCCCCGGTGCTGCTCGCCTACTCCGCGCGCAACCGTTCGGCCTCGTGCCGCATTCCGTTCGGCTCGTCCCCGAAAGCCAAGCGCGTCGAGGTCCGCTTCCCCGATCCAGGCGCGAACCCCTACCTCGCTTTCGCCGCCATGCTGATGGCCGGCCTCGACGGCATCAAGAACAAGATCCACCCGGGACAGCCGATGGACAAGGATCTTTACGATCTGCCGCCGAAGGAACTGAAGAAGATTCCGACCGTCTGCGGTTCGCTGCGCGAAGCGCTGCAGAGCCTCGACAAGGACCGCGGCTTCCTGAAGGCCGGCGGCGTCTTCGACGACGACCAGATCGACTCCTACATCGAGCTCAAGATGGCCGAAGTGATGCGCTTCGAAATGACCCCGCATCCGGTCGAATACGACATGTACTATTCGGTCTGAACGATAAGCCTCAGCGACAAGGAAAAACCCCGGCGTCAGTTCAGACGCCGGGGTTTTTGTTTGACCAATAGCAGACCGTAGACGTGATAGCAGCAGGCTACGGCGCAGGCTTACGAAGCCTGCGCCGCTATAGATGCTTAGGCGGCCGCCGAAACCTGCGCGCTGGTCGCAACCTCCGCGATGGTCTTCAGGATCTGCGAAGCGATCTGGTAGGGGTCGCCTTGCGAATTCGGGCGGCGGTCTTCCAGGTAGCCCTTGTAGTCATTGTTGACGAAGGAATGCGGCACGCGGATCGAGGCGCCGCGGTCGGCGATGCCGTAGCTGAAGCGGTTCCACGGCGCGGTCTCATGCTTGCCGGTCAGGCGCTTGTCGTTGTCCGGGCCGTAGACGGCGATGTGGTCCATCAGGTTCTTGTCGAATTGAGCCATCAGCGCTTCGAAATAGGCTTTGCCGCCGACTTCGCGCATATAGGCGGTCGAGAAGTTAGCGTGCATGCCCGAGCCGTTCCAGTCGGTGTCGCCGAGCGGCTTGCAGTGATACTCGATGTCGATCTCGTATTTTTCGGTCAGGCGCTGCAAGAGATAGCGGGCCATCCACATCTGGTCGGCGGCCTTCTTGGAGCCTTTGCCGAAAATCTGGAATTCCCACTGGCCCTTGGCCACTTCGGCGTTGATGCCTTCATGGTTGATGCCTGCTGCGAGGCAGAGGTCGAGATGCTCCTCGACGATCTGGCGCGCGATCGGGCCGACATTCGAATAGCCGACGCCGGTGTAGTACGGACCCTGCGGCGCCGGATAGCCGCTCTCGGGGAAGCCGAGCGGACTGCCGTCCTTGTAGAAGAAATACTCCTGCTCGAAGCCGAACCAGGCGCCCTCGTCGTCGAGGATGGTGGCGCGCTTGTTGGACACATGCGGCGTCACGCCATCTGGCATCATCACTTCGCACATCACCAGCACGCCATTGGTGCGGGCCGGATCGGGGAACACGGCAACCGGCTTCAGCACGCAATCGGAGCTATGGCCTTCGGCCTGCTGCGTCGAGGAACCGTCAAAGCCCCACAGCGGCAGCTGCTCGAGCGTCGGGAACTCGGCGAACTCCTTGACCTGGGTCTTGCCGCGAAGATTGGGGACCGGCGTGTAACCATCGAGCCAGATATACTCGAGCTTGTATTTCGTCATTCTAGAGCCTCTCGTTGCTTGATCACCGAACCTGGATGACGCCGGCGCGCCGAGCCATCCAGCAGCCCAGCTGCCAAGCCAATAAAATGCAAATCGTGTGCCACTTCAGTTGTTCAGGGTGCGGCAAAAATGCCCTTTCATGCCGGTGACGAAGGCAAGCCGCCTAAGCAATGCGCCCGGATCGATCAAAGGCAGAATTTGCTTAAATAACAGGCAAATGCCGATCTTTCTTTAGGCATCTTGCCTAAATGGATTGCAGGACTTACCTTGATGGAAAGATGAATCGAAGAGCCTCTCCAGAAGAAAGGAGACCGACCATGGAAATCACCTCAGCCCGTCCGTCGGCCAAAATCCTGATGTTCCCGGTGGCAGCGCGTGCGGGTGCCTCAAATTTAGGCGTAAAGGCCAAGTTTGCGGCAGAGCTTGCTTCGCTGCGCGATCAGCCGCTTGACCATGGCGAGGCTTGGTATCATGAGGCCGCCATTGCGGACGCCGAACAGCCTCGCAAGAGCTAGGCGTCTTCCGCGCTGATAGATCGAACAGGCCCACAAATGAAAAACCCGGCGCGATCGCTCGCGCCGGGTTTTTTGTATGACACAGACCTGTCGGCTACTGTTTGGTATGCAGGTCGGTGCCGAGCGTATCCCTGACGAAGATCATGCCGATGATCAGCGACATTGCCGCGATCACCACCGGATACCAGAGCCCGTAGTAGATATCGCCCTTGTAGGCACTGAGCGCGAACACGATCGCCGGGAGGAAGCCGCCGAACCAGCCATTGCCGATGTGGTAGGGCAGCGACATGCCGGTGTAGCGGATGCGGGTCGGGAACATCTCAACCAGGATCGCCGCGATCGGCCCGTAGACCATGGTCACGTAGAGGACCAGGATGAACAGGATGCCGATGACCTTGGCCCAGTTGACCTGTGCCGGGTCGGCAAACATCGCAAACGCACCCGCTGCCGGAATGCTGTAGACGGTCACCTCGGTGGCGCCGGCTGCCTCATCCTTGGTCAGCACCTTGTCCTTGATCGCCTGCTCGGTCGGGACTGCGGTCTTTTCGCCTGCGCGGATGGCTGCCGCGTCGAGCTTCAGTTCGGGGTTGGCCGCGACAAAGGCGTCGAGCTTCTGGTCGGCAACCTTGGCGGCAGCGCGCTTCAGCGGATAACCACCATCCTGCAAGGCAATATTGATTGCCTTGCCGAAGGCTGCCTCTTTGGCCTTCAATTGATCGCCAGCCGCGACCGCGTCATAGGATTCAGCTGTCTCGTTGCCGATCTTGACTGTAGCAGGCGTTCCAGCCGCTGCCGTCGTCACGACGTCATAAGGCACCGAGTTCTTGCTGAGAAAGGCAGTCGCGATATCGCATGACGTCGTGTATTTGAAAGTGCCCGTGGGGTTGAACTGGAATTTGCAGTCGCCAGGCGCGGCGGTCACAGTCGCACGCGTTGTCTGTTGTGCCGTTGCCAGAGCTGGATTAGCCGCCCAGGTCAGCGCCTTAAACAGCGGGAAAGTGGTGACGATCGCCAGCGCAAGACCGGCCATGATAATCGGCTTGCGGCCGATCTTGTCGGAAAGCCAACCGAACACGACGAAGAAGATCGCGCCTACCGCCAGCGCGATGGCGACCATGATGTTGACCGACTGCGCGTCCACCTTGAGCACATTGGTAAGGAAGAACAGTGCGTAGAACTGGCCGTTGTACCAGACCACGGCCTGGCCGGCGGTGAGGCCGAAAAGCGCCAGCAGCGCAATTTTTGCATTCTTCCATTGGCCGAAGGCTTCCGACAAAGGCGCCTTGGAGCCCTTGCCCTCTTCCTTCATACGGACGAAGGCCGGCGATTCCGAAAGCGTCAGGCGAATCCAGACCGATATTGCGAGCAGGATGGCCGAGAGTAGGAATGGAATGCGCCAGCCCCAGGCCGCGAAATCCTCCTTGCTCAACGAATTCTGCACGGCCAGGATGATGATCAGCGACAGGAACAGGCCAAGCGTCGCTGTCGTCTGAATCCACGACGTATAGAAGCCACGGCGATCGTCGGGTGCATGTTCGGCGACATAGGTCGCGGCACCGCCATACTCACCGCCGAGCGCCAGGCCCTGCAGCATGCGCAGCCCAACCAGGATGATGGGCGCCGCGATGCCCCAGCTCGCCGAACCGGGAAGCAGGCCGACCAGGAAGGTCGACAGGCCCATGATCGTGATGGTGACGAGGAATGTGTATTTGCGGCCGACGAGATCGCCGATACGGCCGAACACCAGCGCGCCGAACGGCCGCACGAGGAAGCCGGCAGCGAAAACCAGCAGCGTGAAGATGTTGCGCGTCCCCTCCGGATAAGAGGCGAAGAATGTGGTGCCGATTGCGGCCGCCAATGCGCCGTAGAGATAGAAATCATACCATTCGAAAACCGTGCCGAGCGAGGAAGCGAAGATGACTTTCTTCTCCTCCCGCGTCATGCCGCGGCTGCTTCCGCCGGCGGTCGATGCCAATGCCATTGAACTGTCCTCCCGTGAATCGTCTGCCTTCGACGCTGGGCGTCATCGTCGGCGTTCCCTCCGAACGCGACTCGAACCCGACATCGGCGTAAAAAATGACAGAAAGCGACCGCCGGAGGCAGGCAGACCTTGGATTTATGACTTTGGTATTAGGTGCAGTGCGGCAAAAGGCCGAGGATCAGGTCTTCAGCGCATCGAGCAGGCCGACGGCCGCCATCATGTCGCGTTTGCGAGCCGAGCGGCGTGCGACAGCCTCGGCATCCTGGCCCCAATGCTCGATCTGCCAGTCCTCGTCGACATGGCCGGCGGCCCAAGCCGCATCGCCATCGAGCGCACCGTAATCGACCGCCAGCGCCAGCAGCGCCGACCCGGTCAGCGAAGTCATGACATGGATTGCAGCCAGCCGCAGCGGCTCGGCACGCTGGGCAAGATGGGCGCCGAGGACGGCGAGGCTTTCGCGCGGCTGCTCGACATGGATGATGCCCTCGGCGAGGTTGAACCGAGCCCCTAATGTCGCCCTCGCCCAGTCGATCACCGGATCCCAATGCTGGTTCTGCCGCTCGACCAGCCCCTGCGGCGCGTCGGCGCGGTAGCAGGTCAGATCGGACGAGGCGAAGCGCAAGACGTCCTCCAGCACCGCCTTCGGGTCGCTGGCGACGCCGTCGATGGCGGTGTTGACCAGACGCAGCACCGGCATCGTGACCGGGTCGATGGTCTCGCCCTGTGCAGCGAACTCATTGGCGACCAGGGCGGCGGCCTTTTCGGTCGGCAGCGCCAGCAGCGCCTTGCCCGGCGTGCGCACCGGCTTGCCGTCGAGATGGACGGCAAAACCGTCCTCCACAGCTGCGACCGACACGTCCTTGTAGAAGCGCTTCGGCAGGTGCGTCTTCATCTGGATCTGCGCGCGGCGGACCGGATCCGGATCGGACAGATGCTTTCCCGCTTCGAGGTCGTTGAGGATGTCACGCATGGTCGAACTTTCTATCCAGGTACCTGCTTGCGCGCCGGCCGGTTGACGATGATCAGGCCGACTGCGATCAGCCCAAGCGCCACAAAGATCCTGGTCGTTGGCGCCTCGCCAAGAATGATAGCGCCGCAGAGGACGCCGAACACCGGCGACAGGAAGGCGAAGCTCGACAGGCCCGATGCCGGATAGCGCCTGAGCAGCCAGAACCACAGCACATAGGTGAAGGCAACTATATAGAGCGACTGGAACAGCAGCGCCAATGTCGGCAAGGCACTGACCGCGCGGATCGGCGGGCCGGCGAAAGGCAGAACCAGGACACCGACAATGGCCGCACCGGCCAGCTGATAAAGCAGCAATTTCTCGGCACTGGTCTCGACCAGTTTCGAACGCTTGATGACGATACTGGTCGCCGCCCACAGAATACCGGAGCCGAGGCTGAGCAGATCGCCCATCAAGGTCACGTCGGTGCCGCCGGCAATCCCGTCTGAAAACACCGCCACCAGGCCGCAGAAGGCGAGAACGAGCCCGCCAAGCTTGCGCGCGTTGATACGCTCACCGAGCAGGAAATGGCCGCCGATCAGGACCCAGAACGGCATGGTGTTGACCAGCAGTGTGTTGCGGGCAACGGTCGTGTATTCCAGCCCGATATAGAGGCACAGGAACTCGACGCCGAACAGCACGCCGACGATGATGCCGGCGACAAGCGACCCGTCGGCCTTAAACAGCCTGATGCCGCGCAGCCAGCACCAGCCGAGCACACAGAGCCCGCCAATGATCGAACGTGCGATCGAGACGAAAACCGGATCGCAGCCGGCATAGGAGATCTTGGCGGCGACGTAGTTCAGCCCCCAGGAAAAGGTCAACCCGACCATGATGGAAGCAGCCGCCAGATCGACCGCATCGCGGCGATCCAATACCGAGGCAACGGCCAATGTCAGTCCTCCGCGCTGGCGTCGTCGAAGCCGATCAGGTTCCAGCTCTGGCGCATATGCGGCGGCATCGGCGCGGTGACGTCGATGACGCCCTTGTCCGGGTGCGGAATGACGATGCGGCGCGCATGCAGATGCAGGCGGTTCTGAATGCCGCCCGGAAAGTCCCAGTTGGTGTCGGCCTCGAAATATTTGGGGTCGCCGAGGATCGGGCAGCCGATATAGGCGGCATGAACGCGCAGCTGGTGGGTGCGGCCAGTGTACGGCTCCATTTCCAGCCAGGTCATCGTCTGAGCCGCCTGCTCGATGATGCGATAGTAGGACACGGCGTGGTCGGCGCCCTTTTCGCCATGGGCTGCCACGCGCACGCGGTCGCCGTCCTCGGTCGGCTCCTTGATCAGCCAGGTCGAGATCTTGTCCTCACGCTTGGGCGGGACGCCCTTGACCAGCGCCCAATAGGTCTTCTTGGTCTCGCGCGCCCGGAATGACTCGGAAAGCTTCATCGCCGCAAGCCTGGTGCGGGCAACCACCAACACGCCCGACGTGTCGCGGTCGAGCCGGTGCACCAGGCGCGGCTTCTCGCCCTTCTGGCTGCGCCAGGCCTCCAGCATGTCGTCGACATTGCGGGTGACGCCCGAGCCGCCTTGCACCGCCAGGCCGGCCGGCTTGTTGAAGACGAAGACTTTTGGATCTTCGTGGATCAGCATCTTGGCCAGCACATCGGCGTCGCCCTGGTTGCGGATCGAGTAACCCGTAAGCGCACTCTCGCCCTTCTTGTCGACCTCGAGCGGCGGCACACGCACCACCTGGCCGGGCTCGACACGGCTGTCGGCCTTGACCCGGCCGCCATCGACGCGGATCTGGCCCGAGCGCAGCAACTTCTGCAGATGGCCAAAGCCGAGGCCGGGGAAATGGGTCTTGAACCAGCGATCGAGCCGCATGCCCGCCTCGCCGGCCTCCACCGTGATCTGTTCTACGCCTGCCATGATTTTCGCTTTATCCGTTTCTAACGCGTGACCCCGAAAATCTACTCCGGCTTTCGGAAAGGATCATGCGCAAGATCAAAGTTTCTGCAGCGCGTCCAGAGGATGCGGCGTGCTCCAGGTCGGGGCAATAACACTATGAAACGGTTCTTGCGAGCCAAAGTCCCAGAAACAGGGCGATAATGGCGCCAACGACGCTGGCAAGCGCATATCCCAACGCCGTCAGCGTCGCTCCGCGCTCCCACAGGGTCGCGAAATCGAGCGAAAAGGCGGAGAAGGTGGTGAAGCCGCCAAGGATGCCCGTGGCGACGAACAGCCGGAGCTCATTGGAACCGCCGCGCCGCATCAGCGCGGCGACGAACAGCCCCATAACAAAGGAGCCGAGGATGTTGATCGCCATTGTCCCCCAGGGGTAGTTGGGGCCGACGAGGCGCAAGGCGCCGATGTTGGTCAGGTGGCGGATGCCGGCGCCGATGCCGCCGCCGACCACAACAAGAAGCAGATTGAACATGCCCGTTTACTGCCCGGCCAAGGCAGTGCGGTCAATCCCTTCAGGCTAACGCCTCAGGTCGTCTCGACCTTCTTTGCCTTGCTCGAGCCGATCATCTTCCAGTTCTTGTAGAACATGGAATTGATGCGCTCGACGGTGACCGAAACGATGGCCAGAAGTCCGGCGATGAAACCGGGGAACGGCGACGGGCGGATGATGTCCATGAACACGCAGTAGCGGCGCCCATCATACTCGTTGACCGAGCGGTGCAGCAGCGTGTCGTCGAAAATATAGAGCGGGTTGTCGTGCCAGTAATTCCTGGCGCCGTTGCATTCGACGAAAACCTCTGCCTTCACCGGCAAGAGATTGTAGAGGATGCGCAGGCTGAGCCGCAGCGGTCCGAAATGCCAGGAAGTCGATTCCTTGCCTCTGAAGACAGACACGGCAATGGTCTTGATGTATTTGAAATCCTTGTTGAATTCCGCAACATTGTCGATCCGGTGCTTGCCGTACCACTGATAGACATACATGCCGCGACGACCGGTGCCGAAATTGGCGTCGATATCGGCGATGATCTCGTCCTTGCGCGCCTTGAAGACGTCAAGAACCTCGTTGACCTCGCGCTGATAATCGGCAGGAAACTGCTCCAGCTTCCACACACCCGGGTTGCGGTAGCAAACGAGGTCCACCAGCAGATTGAAGGGCGACAGCAGCCAGGTGAAGATGCCATTGCCGAGGAAATAGCCGCGCAACAGCGACAGATCCTTGCTGGCGTTGCGCAGCACATCGATCAGGCCGCAGACGATCCAAATCGTGGTCAGGATCGGAATGAAATAGAAGCCGAGCACGAGCAGCGGGACAGCAATCACAGCCTGGCGAAGCGTTTTGCGAAGGGATTTTGTCATTTCTGTTCGCGCCGCGCGCTGTCCCCGTTCCGAATTATCGCCCGTCCTGGCAGCCTCCCGGCCGAGTCATGCGACGTGATAGGGCTTTTTGTCATGCGGTACAATCACACTGCTGTGACTGGCGGGGACAGAATTTCAGTTCATCGCGGGCAGGCCGAGTTCGTCCCGTTTGTCCCGTGCACCTATTTTTCCCGCTCGCTGCGCAGCTTTGCCCAATAGTCCAGCCGTTTCTTGATATCGCGCTCGAAGCCGCGTTCGGGCGGATCATAAAAGGTCTGCCGGCCCATCTTTTCGGGGAAATAGTCCTGGCCGGAAAAAGCATCGGGCTGGTCGTGATCGTAGCGGTAGCCGGCGCCGTAATCCTCCTCTTTCATCAGCTTGGTCGGCGCGTTGAGGATGTGCTTGGGCGGCAGCAGCGAACCGAACTCCTTCGCCGCCCGTGTGGCTGCCTTGAAGGCGGTATAGACGGCGTTGGATTTGGGCGCGGTGGCGAGATAGACGGTGGCCTCGGCGAAGGCCAGTTCGCCTTCGGGCGAGCCGAGATAGTCGTAGGCGTCCTTGGCGGCGTTGGCGATAACCAGCGCCTGCGGGTCGGCCAGCCCGATATCCTCCATCGCCATGCGCACCAGCCGGCGGCCGAGATAGAGCGGATCCTCGCCGGCGTCGAACATGCGGGCAAGATAATAAAGCGCCGCGTCCGGGTCGGACCCACGCACCGATTTGTGCAGCGCCGAGATCAGATTGTAGTGACCGTCCTGGCCCTTGTCATAGATCGGCGCGCGGCGCTGGACGATGCGCTGCAGCCCTTCGGGATCGAAAACCTCGCCGGGTTTGGCGGCGCGCCAGACTTCCTCGGCCAGCGTCAGCGAGGCCCGGCCGTCGCCATCGCTCATGCGGATGAGCATCGCCCGCGCCTCGTCGTCGAGCGGCAGCGCCCTGCCCTCCGTCTCCTCCGCGCGCGTCATCAGCTTGGCAATGCTGTCCTCGCCCAGCGAGTGAAACACCAGCACCCGCGCGCGCGACAGAAGCGCGGCGTTCAGCTCGAAGGACGGATTTTCGGTCGTGGCGCCAACCAGCACGACGGTGCCGTCCTCCATGACCGGGAGAAACGAATCCTGCTGGGCGCGGTTGAAGCGATGGATCTCGTCGACGAACAGCAGCGTCTGGCGGCCATTGGTGCGACGCAGCTTTGCCGCCTCGAACACTTTCTTCAAATCGGCAACGCCGGAAAACACCGCTGAGATCTGCTCGAAGGCAAGGCTGGTCTCGCCGGCCAGCAGCCGCGCCACCGTGGTCTTGCCGGTGCCGGGTGGCCCCCAGAAAATCATCGAGCCGAGCGAACCGGAGTTGATCAACCGCGTCAGCGCGCCGTCCGGCCCGGTCAAATGCTCCTGGCCGACAACCTCGCCGAGGTTTTTCGGACGCAGCCGATCGGCCAAAGGCCGGCCGGGCGGCGCTCTTTCCGGTTCATCGACGCTGAACAGATCGGCCATCTAGGTCTTCTGGTTGGAGCACGATCCTCAGAAATGGGAAGATCGCCTCAGTAACGCAACACCTGGCGCAGTATCTGCCCGCCGCGCTCGACGGTAAAGCGCCACCAGCGTGTATCCTGCTGGGCAAGCTGCGCCAGTGTCGCCGCCGTATCGACCGTCGTGCCGTTCACCTCGCGCACGATGTCGCCCGGCTGGAAGCCGAAATCGGCGGCCGGCGAATCGCGGTTGATGTCGACCACGGTGACGCCCTTGAGGTCGGTGCGCAGGCCGAGGCGCTGGGCGAGCCTGGGCGACAGTTCCGCGACCTTGGCGCCGGAAAACGGGCTGCGGCCATGCAGCGTCACTTCCGAAGCCTTGGCTCCTTCCGGCGCGCGCTCCAGTGCGATCTCCATCGTCGCCTGCTGGCCCTTGCTCAGGATGGCGAAGGTCGCCTTGGTGCCGATCGACAGGGTCGCCATGCGGTAATCCAGCGCCTCGATGCCTTCGACCGTCGTGCCATTGAGCTGCAGCACGACATCGCCGGGCTTCAGCCCTGCCTTGGCCGCCGGTCCGGCTTCCTCAACCGACGACACCAGCGCGCCGGTCGGCTTCTCCATGCCGAGCGATTCGGCGATCTGCGGTGTGACCGCTTCGAACTCGGCGCCTATATAGGGCCGCTCGAAGAAATCGAGCCCGGCCTTGGCCGCGTCGGCGAAGGCGCGCACCATGTTGGCGGGGATGGCAAAGCCGATGCCGATCGAGCCGCCGCTGCGGCTGTAGATGGCGGTGTTGATGCCGACCAGCTGGCCGCCCATGTTGATCAGCGCGCCGCCGGAATTGCCGGGATTGATGGCGGCGTCGGTCTGGATGAAGTAGCCCGAATCCGAAACGCCGATATGGCTGCGGGCAAGCGCCGAAACGATGCCGCTGGTGGTGGTCTGGCCGACGCCGAACGGATTGCCGATGGCCAGCACCAGGTCGCCGACCTCGAGCGCGTCGGAATCGCCGATGGCAATCACCGGGAACGGCTTGTCGGAGGTGATCTTGAGCACGGCGAGGTCAAGCGTCTCGTCCTTGAGCATGACCTTCGAGGTGAATTCGCGCCCGTCGGCGGTCGCGACCTTGACCTCGTCGGCATCCTTGATCACGTGGAAATTGGTGACGACGACGCCGCTCGGGTCGACCAGCACGCCCGAGCCGAGCGAGGATTGTGCGCGCGGCTGCGCGCGGCCGAAGAATTCCTCGAAGAAAGGATCGCCGTCAAAGGGCGACGTGACCTTGGCCGTCTGCGAAGCATAGACATTGACCACGGCCGGCGCCGTCTGCTTGACCAGGGGGGCAAACGACAGCTGCACCTCTTCGCGGCCGAACGGCACGCGCTTGTCGGGACCGGAGGTGCCGTTCTCGCCTTCGACGCCATGCAGGAGGTCGGTCAGCACATCGGAGAGCCCCGGGTCGGCTGGCTTGGCGGCGTCCTCGGCCAGAGCCTGCCTGACTGTCGGCGCGGCTGCGAACGCCATCATGGCGAAGAGCAGAACAAGAGACAGTCGGTTGGCGCGCATTCGCGAATCCTCCAAGGCAAGTTCGGGGGCATTGTCCCGACGATTGTGCAGAATGAAAGGCTAATGCACTGAAATGCGGCGATTGTCGTGCAAAAGCACTTGGCCGGCAGGCAAAAAAGCCTGGCGAAGCATGCCCTCGCGACAATGCAAAAAAGGGGCCCGAAGGCCCCTTGAAGTCATTCCTGAAAAACCGAGCCTTATGCGGCAGCGGCTTCCTCGTCGGTGCCTTCGGCCTCGATGCGGGCGCGGTCGCCGGCGCCCTTGGCCGAGGTGTCGCGATCGACGAACTCGATGACTGCCATGGCGGCATTGTCGCCGTGGCGGAAGCCGGCCTTCATGATGCGCAGATAGCCGCCATTGCGGGTGGCGTAGCGCGGCGCGATGGTGTCGAACAGACGCTTGACGACGCCTTCATTGCCGATCTGGGCAATGACCTGGCGGCGCGCATGCAGGTCGCCGCGCTTGCCGAGCGTCACCAGCTTCTCGACAATCGGACGCAAATCCTTCGCCTTCGGCAGGGTGGTGACGATCTGTTCGTGCTCGAGCAGCGACACGGCGAGGTTGGCGAACATCGACTTGCGATGGCTAATGCTTCGGGCGAAGCGGCGGCCTTTAAAACCGTGGCGCATGGCTCTTTTCCTTCTTCAGTTGTTCAAGAGGCCGTGGCCTCTGATGGTTTTCCGCATGACCGTCGGATCGAGCGGCTCACGCCGCGATCCTTGGAAATTCATGCTCAATATTGGTCTTCGTAACGCTTGGCGAGGTCTTCGATGTTTTCCGGCGGCCAGTCCGGCACTTCCATGCCGAGGTGCAGGCCCATCGCCGCGAGCACTTCCTTGATCTCGTTCAGCGACTTGCGGCCGAAGTTCGGGGTGCGCAGCATCTCGGCTTCGGTCTTCTGGATGAGATCGCCGATATAGACGATGTTGTCGTTCTTCAGGCAGTTGGCCGAACGCACCGAAAGCTCGAGTTCGTCGACCTTCTTGAGCAGCGCCGGGTTGAAGGCGAGCTCGGTGACGGCCTCGGTTGCGACTTCCTTCTGCGGCTCGTCGAAGTTGACGAACAGGCCAAGCTGGTCCTGCAGGATGCGGGCAGCGAATGCCACCGCGTCTTCACCCGAGATCGAACCGTCGGTCTCGATGGTCATGGTCAGCTTGTCATAGTCGAGAACCTGGCCCTCGCGGGTGTTCTCGACCTTGTAGGAGACCTTCTTGACCGGCGAATATAGGCTGTCGACCGGGATCAGGCCGATCGGCGCGTCTTCGGCGCGGTTGCGGTCGGCCGGCACGTAACCCTTGCCGGTGTCGACGGTGAATTCCATGCGGATTTCAGCGCCCTCGTCCAGCGTACAGATGACGTGGTCGGGGTTGAGGATCTCGACGTCGCCAACCGTCTGGATGTCGCCAGCCAGAACCGCACCTGGGCCCTGCTTGCGAACGACCATGCGCTTGGGACCGTCGCCTTCCATGCGGATGGCGATTTCCTTGATGTTGAGGACGATGTCGGTCACGTCCTCACGCACGCCGGCAATCGACGAGAATTCATGCAGAACGCCGTCGATCTGCACGGCGGTGACAGCCGCACCGCGCAGCGAAGACAAAAGCACGCGGCGCAGCGCGTTGCCGAGCGTCAGGCCGAAGCCACGCTCGAGCGGCTCGGCGACCAGCGTGGTCAGCGTCTTCTTCTTCGACGAGAACTCGATCTTGTTCGGCTTGATCAGTTCCTGCCAATTTTTCTGGATCATGATGCTTTCCTTCCGTTGACCCGCCACCATCCAATCGTGGCGGGCGACCTGGAGTGCCGTGGAGGAGCGCCTTGAGGCGCTCACGCGGCGTTCGGTAATGTCTTAGACGCGGCGCTTCTTGCGCGGGCGGCAGCCATTGTGCGGGATCGGCGTCACATCACGGATCGAGGTGATGGTGAAGCCGGCCGCCTGCAGGGCGCGAAGCGCCGATTCACGACCGGAGCCGGGTCCGCAGACCTCGACTTCGAGCATGCGCATGCCGTGTTCCTGGGCCTTCTTGGCGACGTCTTCGGCAGCCATCTGGGCGGCGAACGGGGTCGACTTGCGCGAACCCTTGAAGCCCTGGGCACCGGCCGACGACCAGGCAATGGAATTGCCCTGCGCGTCGGTGATGGTGATCATCGTGTTGTTGAAGGTCGAATTGACGTGGGCAACGCCCGACGAGATGTTCTTGCGTTCGCGACGGCGAACACGAGCGGCTTCCTTGGCCATGATAGTCCTTTCAGTTGATCTCTACACCGCCGTAATGCCAGCGGCTCCACCTTTGAAAGCGAGTAGTGAGCAGGGACCAGCGAATAGGGGACCCCTACTCGCTAATGGCTACTCGCTATTCGCTCACTTACTTCTTCTTGCCGGCGATCGACTTGGCCGGGCCCTTGCGGGTGCGTGCATTGGTGTGCGTGCGCTGGCCGCGAACCGGCAGCGAACGGCGGTGACGCAGGCCGCGGTAGCAGCCGAGGTCCATGAGACGCTTGATGTTCATCGACACTTCGCGCCGCAGGTCGCCTTCGACCTGGTAGTCGCGGTCGATGGTCTCGCGGATCTGCAGCACTTCCGCGTCGGTCAGCTGGTTGACGCGGCGCTCGGCCGGGATGCCGACCTTGTCGACGATCTCCTGGGCGAACTTCTTGCCAATGCCGTGAATGTACTGAAGCGCAATGACGACGCGCTTGTTGGTTGGAATGTTGACGCCGGCTATACGAGCCATATTCTTCTCTGCTCCATGTGGGGCCGGCCGGCCTTCAAAACAAGGCATGCGCGGCGCTGTTTAAATTACCCCGCGTCCGGTGGAGGCCGGCCCCTGCGGGAGTTCCCTAGTTTCAATGCGGCTGCCTTGCCCTTGCGGACAAGCAAGCCTCATGCCTGATAGGAAGACGGGCCGCCATAACCCAGCGAACCGTTCCAGTCAAGCGCAATCTTTACTTTGCCGTAACGGTTTCCCGCGTCACCGCCGCGAGCAGCGCTTCAATCTCCGCCGTCACGGTGTCGACAGGGGCCATGCCGTCGACACTCCTAAGCGAGCGTTTGGCATAATAATAGCCGATCAGAGGCGCGGTCTTCTTGTAATATTCCCGCAGGCGCTCTTCGAACACCACCGGATTGTCGTCCTTGCGCACCGGCTGTCCGGCGGCCTTGGCGTCGTCGGCGCGCTTGACGATGCGGCCGACCAACGCTTTGTCGTCGACGACGAACTCGATCACGGCATCGAGGCCAATGCCGCGCTCGGCGAGCATCGATTCAACCGCATCAGCCTGCACCAGCGTGCGCGGATATCCGTCGAGGATGAAACCGTTGGTGCAATCGGACTGGTCGATGCGCTCGGCCACGATCGCGTTGACAATGGCGTCGGAAACCAGCTCGCCGGCATCCATCACCGCCTTGGCGCGCTTGCCGACTTCAGTGCCGGCCTGTACGGCGGCCCGCAGCATGTCGCCCGTCGACAGCTGCGGTATGCCGTATTTTTCTACTAGTCTTTGTGCTTGCGTCCCCTTGCCCGCTCCTGGCGGCCCAAGCAATATCAATCTCATCTGGCCTTCTTCCCCCCGCGCAGCTTCGACTTCTTGATCAGGCCCTCATACTGGTGCGCGATCAGGTGACCCTGGATCTGCGCCACCGTATCGAGGGTTACACTGACCACGATCAGAAGCGATGTGCCACCGAGGTAGAATGGTACGCCAGTTGCCGAAATCAGGAACTCGGGCAGCAGGCACACCAGCACCAGATAGATGGCGCCGACGACGGTGATGCGCGTCAGGACATAGTCGATGTAATCGGCAGTGCGCTCACCCGGACGGTAGCCCGGAATGAAGCCGGAATGCTTCTTGAGCTGGTCGGCGGTGTCCTTCGGATTGAACACGATGGCCGTGTAGAAGAAGGCGAAGAACACGATCATTGCCGCATAGAACAGCATGTAGAGCGGCTGGCCGTGGCCGAGCGAAGCGAGCACGGTGCTTGCCCAGGCCGGCAGGTTTGTCGTCTGCGAGAAGCCGGCGACCGTTGCCGGCAGCAAAAGCAGCGACGACGCGAAGATCGGCGGAATGACGCCCGACGTGTTGAGCTTCAGCGGCAGATGCGAGGTGTCGCCCTGGAACATGCGGTTGCCGACCTGGCGCTTCGGATACTGGATCAGCAGGCGGCGCTGCGCGCGCTCGAAGAACACGATCAGCGCGATGACGATGATGGCCAGCACGATGATCGCGAGTATCAGCCCGGTCGATAGAGCGCCGGTGCGGCCGAGCTCCAGCGTGCCGGAGATGGCGCGCGGCAGGCCGGCGACGATGCCGGAGAAGATGATCAGCGAAATGCCGTTGCCGATGCCGCGGGCGGTGATCTGCTCGCCCAGCCACATCAGGAACATGGTGCCGCCAACCAGCGTGACGACGGTCGAGATGCGGAAGAACATGCCGGGATCGTTGACGATGCCGTTGCCGCCTTCCAGGCCCACCGAAATGCCGTAGGCCTGCACCAGCGCCAGGAGTACCGTGCCGTAGCGCGTGTACTGGTTGATGACCTTGCGGCCCTGCTCTCCTTCCTTTTTCAGCGCTTCCAGCGACGGAATGACCGAGGTCATCAGCTGCATGATGATGGAGGCTGAGATGTAAGGCATGATGCCGAGCGCGAAGATCGCCATGCGCTGCACGGCGCCGCCGGCGAACATGTTGAACATGCCGAGCACGCCCTTGGCCTGCGAAGAGAAGGCCTGCGCGAATGCATCCGGATTGATGCCGGGCAGCGGGATATAGGTGCCGAGGCGATAGACGAGCAGCGCGCCGACGGTGAACCAGATTCGCTTCTTCAGGTCCTCCGCCTTGGCGAAAGCCGCAAAATTCAGATTCGAGGCTAGTTGTTCAGCAGCCGAAGCCATGCCTGATTCTCCGCTAGAGCATGATGCCGAAAAGTGTGAAGCGGTTTTCGGACAACGTCATGCGCTACTTCTTTGATTTGTATGTCACGCTCGATGCCCGCAGCTCAGGCGGCGCGTGGCACCGAAGCTCACGAGATAAGCTCCGGGCTCTAAACATGCAAGCGGCCGCGTTGACGCGGCCGCCTAATTGATTGGATCAAAGCGCAATCGTGAACAAAAACGGATACCGTTCCTGCCGGCCGCGCTTCGAATTGCCGTTACTCCGCTGCCGCTTCCGGCAGCTTGACCGAACCACCGGCCTTTTCGATCTTCTCGATCGCGGCCTTGGAGGCGCCGGCGACGTCGAAGGCAAGCTTTGCCTTGAGCTCGCCGTCCGAGAGGATGCGCACGCCGTCCTTGACGCGGCGGATGACGCCGGCGGCAACGAGTGCCTCGGCCGTCACGGTCGCCTTGGCGTCGAGCTTCTTGGCATCGAGCGCCGTCTGGATACGAGCCAGCGACACGACGACAAAGCTCTTGGCGAAGATGTTATTGAAGCCACGCTTCGGCAGGCGCCGGTAGAGCGGCATCTGGCCGCCCTCGAAGCCGTTGATGGCAACGCCGGAGCGCGCCTTCTGGCCCTTGACGCCGCGACCGCCGGTCTTGCCCGAGCCGGAGCCGATGCCACGGCCGAGACGCTTCTTGGAGTGCGTCGCGCCGTCCTTGTCACGCAGATCGTTGAGTTTCATCTGGGTTCTCCTGCGCTTTTGCTCAGCCCTCGTCCACGACGCGGACGAGATGCTGGACGGCAGCGATCATGCCGCGCACCGAGGGAGTGTCCTCCAGCGTGCGCTGCTTGTGCATCTTGTTGAGGCCGAGGCCGACCAGCGTTGCGCGCTGTTCCTTCGGGCGGCGGATCGGCGAACCGATCTGCTCAACGGTGATGGTCTTGGTTGCTTTCTTGGCCATGGTCAAAATCCCTGGTCAGATCGACTATTCTTCAGCCGCAACGGCGGTGCCGCGGCGGGCCTGAAGGGTCGAATACTTAATGCCGCGCGCAGCAGCCACATCCTTGGGATGCATCTGGCTCTTCAGCGCGTCGAACGTGGCGCGAACCATGTTGTAGGGGTTCGACGAACCCATCGACTTGGCGACCACGTCATGCATGCCGAGCGTCTCGAAGACAGCGCGCATCGGGCCGCCGGCGATGATGCCGGTACCCTGCTTGGCAGCGCGCAGCAGCACGCGTCCGGCACCCCAGCGTCCTTCGACGTCGTGGTGCAGCGTGCGGCCCGAGCGCAGCGGCACGAAAATCATGTCGCGCTTGGCCGACTCGGTTGCCTTGCGGATCGCTTCCGGCACTTCGCGCGCCTTGCCGTGACCGAAACCGACGCGGCCCTTCTGGTCGCCGACGACGACGAGTGCTGCAAAACCGAAGCGACGGCCGCCCTTGACGACCTTGGCGACACGGTTGATGTGGACGAGCTTGTCCACCATGCCGTCATCGCGTTCTTCACGATCGCGGCCGCGGCCGCCATCCCTACGTTCCTGTGCCATATCCTGTTCCTTGTTTTTTTCCGGAAGCACGGTTGCTGATAAGATCCGGTGCGCCTCTTTGGGTCACCGGGGGCGAATTATTTTTCCTTGCATGATCTTGTCCGAAAAGTCTGCAACTTTTGCTGCGCTGACCTTCGGTTCGGGATCAGGCAATTAGAAGCTCAGACCGCCTTCACGGGCAGCCTCGGCCAGCGCCTTGACGCGGCCGTGATAGATATAGGCGCCGCGGTCGAAGACGACTTCCTTGACGCCGGCCTTCGAAGCACGCTCGGCGATCAGCTTGCCAACAGCGGCTGCTGCCTCGGTGTCGGCGCCGGTCTTGAGCGAACCCTTGAGGTCCTTCTCGAGTGTCGATGCAGCCGCGATGGTATGGCCCTTGGCGTCGTCGATGACCTGCACGTAGATGTTCTTCGACGTGCGGTGAACCGAGAGACGCGGACGTTCGCCGGCGACCTTCTTGATCTGGCGGCGGACGCGCTGCGCGCGGCGCTGGATGGATTCCTTGGTAGCCATGATAGTCTTCCTTGCCTTCAAAAAACGGGGGCCGCCATCTGCGGTAGGCGAAAGCGCCTCCCGCGACCGCTCCCCGCGGCGTTGCACTTCTTTGGCTTGGCCTTTTCCGAAAGTCTGCAACTTTTCGGGGCCAGGCCTACTACTTCTTCTTGCCTTCCTTGCGGACGATCTTCTCGCCGGCATAGCGGACACCCTTGCCCTTGTAGGGCTCGGGACCGCGATACTCGCGGATCTCGGCTGCAACCTGGCCGACCTGCTGCTTGTCGATGCCGGTCACGGTGATTTCCGTCGGCTTCGGCACAGTGATCGTGATGCCGGCCGGCGTCTCGTAAACGACGTCGTGGCTGAAGCCAAGCGCCAGCTGCAGGTTCTTGCCCTGGAGTGCCGCGCGATAGCCGACGCCGGTGATCTCGAGCTTCTTCTCGAAACCGTCCTTGACGCCCTGCAGGATGTTGACGATCTGCGTGCGCGACATGCCCCACTTGGAGCGGGCGGTCTTGGTCTGGTCGCGCGGCTGGACAGCGATTTCGCTGCCTTCCATCTTGACCAGCACTTCGTCGTTCACCACGAACTTCAGCTCGCCCTTGGGGCCCTTCGCCGTCACGGTCTGGCCGTTGACGGTCGCGGTCACGCCCTGCGGCAGCGAAACGGGTTTCTTTCCAATACGAGACATTTGGTTGTCCTCGTCACTTCTCTTGTTTCAGGTCTGCCGAATTAGAAAATCTGGCAGAGGATTTCGCCGCCGACATTCTGTTCGCGTGCTTCGTGATCGGCCATCACGCCCTTCGGCGTCGAAAGGATGGCGATGCCGAGGCCGTTGGCGACGTGCGGGATCGACTTGGCCGAGACGTAAACGCGGCGGCCAGGCTTCGAGACGCGGGCGATTTCGCGCACGACCGGAGCACCGTCGAAATACTTCAGCTCGATTTCGATCTCGGACTTGCCGTTGTCGAAGTCGGTCTGGCTGTAGTCGCGGATATAGCCTTCAGCCTTCAGCACGTCGAGGACGCGGGTACGCAGGCGCGACGCCGGCGTCGAAACGCTCGACTTCTTACGGCCATACGCGTTGCGGATGCGGGTCAGCATATCGCCGAGAGGATCGCTCAATGACATGTTATGTCCTCCTTACCAGCTCGACTTGACCAGGCCCGGGATCTGGCCGTTATTGCCGAGATCACGAAGCGCGATGCGCGATACTTTGAGCTTGCGATAATAGGCGCGCGGACGGCCGGTAACTTCGCAGCGGTTGCGGATGCGGATCTTGGCCGAGTTGCGCGGCAGGGCAGCAAGCTTCAGCTGAGCGCGGAAACGCTCTTCCATCGGCTTGGACTGGTCCATGATGATCGCCTTGAGCGCTGCGCGCTTGGGACCGTACTGGTCGGCAAGCTTGCGGCGCCTGTTGTTCTTCTCGACTGAGCTGGTCTTTGCCATTTCAGATTTTTCCTTTTCTCGCTGCCGTTACTGGCGGAAGGGGAAGTTGAAGGCCTTGAGCAATGCCCTGGCTTCGTCGTCCGTCTTCGCAGTCGTACAAACGATGACGTCCATGCCCCAGATCTGATCAACCTTGTCGTAGTTGATCTCCGGGAACACGATGTGTTCCTTGATGCCCATGGCGTAGTTGCCACGGCCATCGAAGCTCTTCGGATTCAGTCCGCGAAAGTCGCGGACGCGCGGCAGTGCGATGTTCACGAGACGGTCGAGGAACTCGTACATGCGTTCCTTGCGCAGCGTGACCTTGGCGCCGATCGGCATCTTCTCGCGGACCTTGAAGCCGGCGATCGAATTACGGGCGCGGGTGACGACGGCCTTCTGGCCGGCGATCATCGCCAGGTCTTCGGCCGCGATCGAAGGCTTCTTCGAATCCGCGGTCGCTTCGCCGACGCCCATGTTCAGCACGATCTTGTCGATGCGCGGAACCTGCATCTCGTTCTCGTAGCCGAACTGCTCCTGCAGCGCCTTGCGGATGGTCTCGTTGTAGACCTGCTTGAGGCGCGGCGTGTTCTGGGCCTTGGACTGTTTGCTTTCAGCCTTGGGCTTCGTGGTTTGAGCCTTAGCCATTGATGACTTCTCCCGAGCGCTTGGCGACGCGCACCTTCTTGCCGTCCTTCTGGAAGATGAAGCCGACGCGGGTCGGCTTGCCATCCTTGGGGTCGGCGAGCGCGATGTTCGACAGCTGGATCGGCGCTTCCTTGGTGATGATCCCGCCCTCTTGGGACTGGGACTGCTTCTGGTGACGACGGATCATGTTGACGCCGCGCACCAGCGCGGTGTCTTCCTTCGGTTGAACCGAGAGGACTTCGCCCGAACGGCCCTTGTCCTTGCCGGCCAGCACGACGACCTTGTCGCCTTTTCTAATCTTTTGCATTGGTCCGGCTCCTTACAGCACTTCAGGCGCGAGCGAGATGATCTTCATGTGGTTCTTGGCGCGGAGTTCGCGCGGAACCGGTCCGAAGATACGCGTGCCGATCGGCTCTTTCTTGTTGTCGACGAGAACGGCCGCGTTCTTGTCGAAACGGATCACGCTGCCGTCCGGGCGGCGGATGTCCTTGGCCGTGCGAACCACGACCGCCTTCATCACATCGCCCTTCTTAACGCGGCCGCGCGGAATGGCTTCCTTGATCGACACCACGATGATGTCGCCTACGGAAGCGTATTTCCGCTTCGAGCCGCCCAGCACCTTGATGCACATGACACGACGGGCGCCGGAATTATCCGCGACGTCGAGGTTTGTTTGCATCTGAATCATGACTGGCCGCCTTCTTCTCTTCTAACGGGACGGGCTCAAAGCCCCTCCCCGGTCTGTCCAAAATTCGGTTTGTTACGCCTGGTCCGAAGACACGACGATCCAGCGCTTGTCCTTGGAAATCGGCTTCGATTCCTGGATGAACACCTGATCGCCGACCTTGTGGGCGTTGTTCTCGTCGTGCGCCTTGTACTTCTTGGTCATGCGCACGGTCTTCTTCATCACGGGATGCGTGAAGCGCCGTTCGACCTTGACGACTACCGTCTTCTCGTTCTTGTCGCTGACGACAGTGCCCTGCAGAATGCGCTTTGGCATGATTTTCGTCCTTAAGCCTTCTTGGCCGCGGACTTTTCCGCAGCGATGGTCTTGATACGCGCAATGTCCTTGCGAACCTGCCGCACGCGCGCGGTCTTCTCGAGCTGGCCGGTGGCCTTCTGGAAGCGCAGGTTGAACTGCTCCTTCTTCAGGCTGGCCAGATCGTCGGTCAGCTGGTCCTGGGTCTTCGTCCGGATGTCTTCGGCTTTCATGATCAGCCCGTCCTTATTCTGCGATGCGCTGTACGAAGCGCGTCCTGACCGAGAGCTTGGCCGCGCCGAGACGCAGCGCCTCACGGGCGGTTTCTTCGTTGACGCCGTCGATCTCGAACATGATGCGGCCCGGCTTGACGCGCGCCGCCCAGTAATCGACAGCGCCCTTGCCCTTGCCCATGCGCACTTCGGTCGGCTTCGACGTCACCGGCACATCAGGGAAAATACGGATCCACACGCGGCCGGCACGCTTCATCTCACGAGTGATCGCGCGGCGGGCCGCCTCGATCTCACGCGCGGTGACGCGGTTCGGCTCAAGCGCCTTCAGCCCGAAACCACCAAAATCCAGGTTGGTGCCGCCCTTTGCGGTACCATGGATACGGCCCTTGAACTGCTTGCGGAACTTTGTGCGCTTTGGCTGCAGCATCGTTCTAACTCCAAATTCCTAAATAATCAGGCGTTTTCGCGACGACGACCGCGTTCGCGATCGCCACCACCGCCATGCGCAGCATCACCCTCGGTCGCGCGACGCTCCGAAGCCATCGGATCGTGCTCGAGGATTTCGCCCTTGAACACCCAGACCTTGACGCCGCAGATGCCGTAAGCCGTATGCGCTTCGGCCGTGCCGTAGTCGACATCGGCGCGCAGCGTATGCAGCGGCACGCGGCCTTCTCGGTACCATTCCATGCGCGCAATCTCGGCGCCGCCGAGACGGCCGGCGCAGTTGATGCGGATGCCTTCGGCGCCCAGGCGCATCGCCGACTGAACGGCGCGCTTCATGGCGCGGCGGAACGCGATACGACGCTCGAGCTGCTGGGCGATCGACTGGGCGACCAGGGTCGCGTCGATTTCCGGCTTGCGCACTTCAACGATGTTCAAGTGCGTCTCGGACTTCGTCATCTCCATCAGCTTCTTGCGAAGCTTTTCGATGTCGGCGCCCTTCTTGCCGATGATCAGGCCCGGGCGCGCCGCATGGATGGTGACGCGGCACTTCTTGTGCGGGCGCTCGATCACGACCTTCGAAATCGCAGCCTGCTTCAGTTCCTTTTCAAGATATTTGCGGATCTTGATGTCCTCATGCAGCAGTTTGCCGTACTCGCCGGTGTTCGCGAACCAGCGCGAATCCCAGGTGCGGTTGATGCCGAGGCGCAGACCGATCGGATTGACTTTCTGGCCCATTATGCGGCCTCCCCTTTTTCTTCGACTTCACGAACGACGATCGTGAGGTGCGAGAACGGCTTTTCGATACGGCTGGCGCGACCGCGGCCACGAGCATGGAACCGCTTCATGACGATCGACTTGCCGACATAGGCTTCCGCCACGATCAGCGCATCGACGTCGAGGTCGTGGTTGTTTTCCGCGTTGGCGATCGCCGATTCCAGCGTCTTCTTGACCGTGCCGGAAATCCGCTTGGCCGAGAATTCGAGATCGGAAAGCGCTGTCGCGACCTTCTTGCCGCGGATCAGCGCGGCAACCAGGTTCAGCTTCTGCGGGCTGATACGGATCGTGCGCAGAACGGCGCGCGCTTCGTTGTCAGCAAGCCTGCGCGGAGCTTTGGCCTTGCCCATGATTATTTCCTCTTCGCCTTCTTATCCGCGCCGTGACCGTAATAGGTCCGGGTCGGAGCGAATTCACCGAACTTGTGACCGACCATGTCCTCGTTCACCGAGACGGGAACATGCTTCTGGCCGTTGTAGACACCGAAGGTGAAGCCGACGAACTGCGGCAGGATGGTGGAGCGACGGCTCCACATCTTGATCACCTCATTGCGACCACCTTCACGAACCTTGTCCACCTTCTTGAGAAGGTAGCCGTCGATGAAGGGGCCTTTCCAAATAGAACGAGTCACTTGGCGTTACCTCTTCTTAGCTCTTGCGCTGATGGCGCGAGCGCAGGATGAACTTGTCGGTCGCCTTGTTGGACCGCGTCTTCTTGCCCTTGGTCGGCTTGCCCCACGGGCTGACCGGATGACGGCCACCGGAGGTGCGGCCTTCACCACCGCCATGCGGATGGTCGACCGGGTTCATGGTCACGCCGCGATTGTGCGGGCGCTTGCCGCGCCAGACCGTGCGGCCGGCCTTGCCGTCGTTGATGTTGCCGTGGTCGGGGTTCGACACGGCGCCGACGGTGGCCATGCAGGAGCCGTGAACGACACGCTGCTCGCCCGAGTTGAGGCGCAGGATCGCCATGCCCTGATCGCGACCGACCAGCTGTCCGTAGCCACCCGCCGAGCGGGCAACCTGGGCGCCCTTGCCCGGCTTCAGCTCGATGTTATGGACGATCGTGCCGACCGGCATCGAGGCCAGCGGCATCGCATTGCCTGGCTTCACGTCGACCGATTCACCGGCCACGATCTTGTCGCCGGCGGCAAGGCGCTGCGGAGCGATGATGTAGGACAGCTCGCCATCGTCATACTTGATCAGCGCGATGAAGGCGGTGCGGTTCGGATCGTATTCAATGCGCTCGACCGTGCCGACGACGTCGAACTTGCGGCGCTTGAAGTCGATGATGCGGTACGAACGCTTGTGACCGCCGCCGATGAAGCGGGCCGTGATGCGGCCGTGATTGTTGCGGCCGCCCGACTTCGTCAGGCCTTCGGTCAGGCCCTTGACGGGCTTGCCCTTGTAGAGGCCCGAGCGGTCGACGATGACCAGCTGGCGGGTGCTCGGCGTTACCGGGTTGAATTTTTTAAGTGCCATGTTTGTTGTCCTCGCGGCCTAGCTCAGAGACCCGTCGCGACGTCGATCGACTGGCCGTCGGCCAGTGTCACAATCGCCTTCTTGACGTCGCTCTGGCGGCCGATCGTGCCGCGGAAGCGCTTGATCTTGCCCTTGCGGACAAGCGTGTTCACGGCCGTAACCTTGACGCCAAACAGCGCTTCGACAGCGGCCTTGATTTCCGGCTTCGACGCCTTCTTGGCGACGTTGAAAACAACCTGGTTGTTCTCGGAAGCCATGGTCGACTTTTCGGTGATCGCCGGCGAGACGATCACGTCGTAATGACGGAGGTCGGTCATTTAAAGCGCTCCTCGAGAGCCTCGACGGCGGCCTTCGAAAGGACCAGCGTGCCGCGGCGCAGAATGTCGTAGACGTTGATGCCCTGGATGGGCAGCACGTCGATGTTCGGGATGTTGGTCGCCGCCAGCTTGAAGTTCTGGTCAAGCTCGGCACCGCCGATCACCAAGGCGTTGGTCAGGCCCAGCGTCGCGAAATTCGCGATCAGCGCCTTCGTCTTGGCCTCGGTCAGCTTCAGCTCGTCGATGATGATGATCGACGCGCTCTTGGCCTTGGCCGAGAGAGCATGCCGCAAGCCCAGAGCGCGCACCTTCTTCGGCAGATCGTGCTCGTGGCTGCGAACGACCGGGCCGTGGGCCTTGCCGCCGCCGCGGAACTGCGGAGCGCGTGCCGAATGGTGACGGGCGCGGCCCGTACCCTTCTGCTTGTACATCTTGGCGCCGGTGCGCGCGATTTCGGCGCGGCCCTTGGCCTTGTGCGTGCCCTGCTGGCGCTTGGCCAGCTGCCAGCGCACGACGCGCTGCAGGATGTCCTCGCGCGGATCAAGGCCGAAAATCTCCTCGGAGAGTTTCACCTTGCCGGCGTCCTTGCCGCCAAGCGTTGTGATCTTGAGATCCATTATTCTGCTCCCTCTGCGGCCGGAGCCTCGTTCGTGGCAGCGCTCGCTGCAGCAACCGGGCGGATCGCGGCAGGCTTCGGCGCATTGGCCGGCAGTGCCACCTTGGCCGCATCGCGGACCAGGATCCAGGCGCCCTTCGATCCGGGAACCGCACCGCGGATCAGGATCAGGCCGCGATCGGCGTCGGTCGAAACGATCTCGACATTCTGTGTGGTGACTCGGGTGTCGCCCATGTGGCCAGCCATATGCTTGCCCTTGAACACTTTGCCCGGATCCTGACGCTGGCCGGTCGAACCGTGCGTACGGTGCGAAACCGAGTTACCGTGCGTCGCGCGGCCACCACCCATGTGGTGGCGCTTGATGACGCCCTGGAAACCCTTGCCGATCGTCGTGCCCGTCACATCGACCTTCTGGCCGGCGACGAAGTGCTCGACGGTGATCTCGGCGCCGACATCGATCATGTTCTCGGCGGAGACGCGGAACTCGGCGACCTTCGCCTTCGGCTCGACGGAAGCGGTCGCGAAATGGCCGCGCATCGCCTTCGACGTGTTCTTTACCTTGGCAAGGCCAACGCCGAGCTGGACGGCCGTATAGCCGTTCTTCTCCTGCGTGCGCTGAGCCACGACCTGGCAGTTCTCCATCTGGAGAACAGTGACGGGAACATGTTCCCCGGCATCATTATAGATGCGGGTCATTCCCACCTTCTTTGCAATCACACCTGAACGCATCGGTTCAATTCCTTTAGAGTTCCGGGCCAGGGGCACCGCCCCTTACCGCGCTCTCATTCCCTTAGAGCTTGATCTCGACGTCGACACCGGCGGCCAGATCGAGCTTCATCAAAGCATCGACCGTCTGCGGGGTCGGATCGACGATGTCGAGCAGACGCTTGTGCGTGCGCATCTCGAACTGCTCGCGGCTCTTCTTGTCGACGTGAGGCGACCGGTTGACCGTGAACTTTTCGATCCGCGTCGGCAGCGGAATGGGGCCGCGGACGTTTGCTCCGGTGCGCTTGGCCGTCGACACGATTTCTTTCGTCGAGGCGTCGAGCACGCGGTGATCAAACGCCTTCAGGCGGATGCGGATATTCTGTCCGTTCATGCGTCACTTCCTTGTTCTGGCGCGGCGCGGGCAAATCCTGCGCCCGCGACAGATCGGTTTAAGTCCAAATTACTCTTTGATGGTGACGACGATGCCGGCACCGACGGTGCGGCCGCCTTCACGGATGGCGAAGCGCAGCTTCTCTTCCATGGCGATCGGCACGATCAGCTCGACATCGACCGTGATGTTGTCGCCGGGCATAACCATCTCCGTGCCTTCCGGCAGCGACACGATGCCGGTCACGTCGGTCGTGCGGAAATAGAACTGCGGACGGTAGTTGGTGAAGAACGGCGTGTGACGGCCACCTTCGTCCTTGGTCAGGATGTAGGCTTCGGCCACGAACTTCTTGTGCGGCTTCACCGTACCAGGCTTGGCCAGAACCTGGCCGCGCTCGACGCCTTCACGATCAACGCCGCGCAGCAGCGCGCCGATGTTGTCGCCGGCCTGGCCCTGATCGAGCAGCTTGCGGAACATCTCGACGCCCGTGCAGGTCGTCTTGGTCGTCGGACGGATGCCGATGATTTCCAGTTCCTCGCCGACCTTGACGATGCCGCGCTCGACGCGGCCGGTCACGACCGTGCCACGGCCCGAGATCGAGAACACGTCTTCGATCGGCATCAGGAACGGCTTGTCCAGCGGACGAACCGGCGTCGGGATGTAAGCATCGACCGCAGCCATCAGCTCGCGGATCGCGTCTTCGCCGATGGTCTTGTTGGAATCTTCCAGAGCAGCCAGAGCCGAACCCTTGACGATCGGAATGTCGTCGCCGGGGAACTCGTTCTTCGACAGAAGCTCGCGAACCTCGAGCTCGACCAGTTCGAGCAGCTCGGCATCGTCGACCTGGTCGACCTTGTTCAGGAACACCACGATCGACGGCACGCCGACCTGACGGGCAAGCAGGATGTGCTCGCGGGTCTGCGGCATCGGGCCGTCGGCGGCCGAAACAACCAGGATCGCGCCGTCCATCTGCGCAGCACCCGTGATCATGTTCTTCACATAGTCGGCGTGGCCGGGGCAGTCGACATGGGCGTAGTGGCGCGCTGCCGTCTCGTATTCGACGTGCGCCGTCGAAATCGTGATGCCGCGGGCCTTCTCTTCGGGCGCCGCATCGATCTGGTCGTAGCGCTTGTACTCGCCAAAATACTTCGTGATCGCCGCCGTCAGCGACGTCTTGCCATGATCGACGTGGCCAATCGTGCCAATGTTCACATGAGGCTTGTTACGCTCGAATTTACCTTTTGCCATGTGATGTCTCCAATCTGCTCGCCCGTACGGGCCTTGAATTAAGTTACCGATGCAACCCGTTCAGGTTACGCGTATTTCTTCTGGACTTCCTGGGCGACCGCGGTCGGCACAGGCTCATAGTGATCGAACTGCATCGTGTAGGCCGCGCGGCCCTGGCTCATCGAGCGCAGGTTGTCGACGTACTTGAACATGTTGGCCAGCGGCACCATCGCGTTGATGACGACAGCCACGCCACGCGCTTCCTGGCCCTGGATTTGGCCGCGACGGCCGTTCAGGTCGCCGATGACGCTGCCGACATAGTCTTCCGGCGTCACGACTTCGACCTTCATGATCGGCTCGAGCAGCTGCACGCCAAGCTTGGGTGCGGCTTCACGGAAGCAGGCGCGGCCGGCGATTTCGAAGGCCAGAACGCTGGAGTCCACATCGTGGTAAGCGCCGTCGATAAGCGTCGCCTTGACGCCGATCATCGGGAAGCCCGCGAACGGACCCGACGACATGACGCTGTTGATGCCCTTTTCGACACCCGGGATGTATTCCTTGGGAACCGCACCGCCGACAATCTTGGTCTCGAACTCGAACTCCGAGCTTTCCGGGTTCGGTTCGAACACGATCTTGACGCGGGCGAACTGACCGGTACCGCCGGTCTGCTTCTTGTGGGTGTAGTCCTGCTCGTGCCTGCGGGTGATCGTCTCGCGGTAAGCCACCTGCGGCGCGCCGACATTGGCCTCGACCTTGAACTCGCGGCGCATGCGGTCGACGATGATGTCGAGGTGAAGCTCGCCCATGCCCGAAATGATGGTCTGGCCGCTTTCCTCGTCGGTCTTGACGCGGAAGGACGGATCCTCGGCGGCCAGGCGGTGAAGGGCGAGGCCCATCTTTTCCTGGTCGTTCTTGGTCTTCGGCTCGATGGCGATCTGGATGACCGGATCGGGGAATTCCATGCGCTCGAGGATGACCGGGTGCAGCGGATCGCTGAGCGTGTCGCCGGTGGTCGTGTCCTTGAGGCCAGCCAGAGCGACGATGTCGCCGGCAAAGGCTTCTTCGACGTCGGCGCGCGAATTCGCATGCATCTGCAGCATGCGGCCGATGCGCTCTTTCTTGCCCTTGACGGTGTTATCGACCGAGATGCCCTTGGTCAGCTTGCCCGAATAGATGCGGGCAAAGGTCAGCGAACCGACGAACGGGTCGTTCATGATCTTGAAGGCCAGCATCGACAGCGGCTCGTTGTCGTCGGCATGACGCTCGATCTCGGCGTCGGTCTTGGCGTCGACGCCCTTGATGGCGGGAACATCGGCCGGCGACGGCAGATATTCGACGACGGCGTCGAGCAGCGGCTGCACGCCCTTGTTCTTGAAGGCCGAGCCACAGAACATCGGGTAGAACTTGACCGCGATGGTGCCCTTGCGGATCAGGGCGCGGATCTCGTCATTCGACGGCATCTTGCCTTCGAGGTAATTCTCGAGGGCCGTCTCGTCCATTTCGACGGCGGCTTCGATCATCTTCTCGCGGTATTCTTCGGCCCGGGCCTGAAGGTCGGCCGGGATCTCGACGACGTCCCAGGCAGCGCCCAGCGTCTCGTCGCGCCAGACCAGCGCGTTCATCTCGACGAGATCGACGACACCCTTGAACTCGGTCTCAGCGCCGATCGGCAGTTGCATGACGACGGCATGCGCACCAAGACGCGAGCCGATCATCTCGACCGAGCGGTAGAAGTCGGCGCCGATCTTGTCCATCTTGTTGCAGAAGATCATCCGCGGAACTTTATACTTGTCGGCCTGGCGCCAGACGGTTTCCGTCTGCGGCTCGACACCGGCATTGGCATCGAGCAGCGCAATGGCGCCGTCGAGCACGCGCAGCGAACGCTCGACCTCGATGGTGAAGTCGACGTGCCCGGGGGTGTCGATGATGTTGAAGCGGTACATCTTGCCGCTGCGACCCTTCCAGAAGGTCGTGGTGGCGGCGGACGTGATGGTGATGCCGCGCTCCTGCTCCTGCTCCATCCAATCCATGGTGGCAGCGCCGTCGTGGACTTCGCCGATCTTGTGCGACTTGCCCGTGTAATAGAGGACGCGCTCGGTGGTCGTCGTCTTGCCGGCGTCAATATGCGCCATGATACCGAAATTGCGGTAGTCTTCGATTTTGTATTCGCGGGCCATCGTGGATGCCTTCTCAGTCTCGTTCGCGCTTTACCAGCGGTAGTGCGCGAAAGCGCGGTTGGCTTCTGCCATCTTGTGGGTGTCTTCACGCTTCTTCACGGCGGTGCCGCGGTTATTGGCCGCGTCCATCAGCTCGCCGGAGAGGCGGTCGACCATGGTGGTCTCGTTGCGGTTGCGCGCAGCTGCAATCAGCCAGCGGATCGCCAGGGCCTGGCGGCGCTCGGGGCGCACATCGACCGGAACCTGGTAGGTAGCGCCGCCGACGCGGCGCGACCGGACTTCCACATGCGGCGCGACATTGTCGAGCGCCTGATGGAAGACGGTGACCGGCTCCTGCTTGGTCTTCGACTGAACCTGGTCGAGCGCACCGTAGACGATGGTCTCGGCAACCGACTTCTTGCCGTCATACATGACGGCGTTCATGAACTTGGTGACGATCAGATCGCCGAACTTCGGGTCCGGATTGATCTCACGCTTTTCTGCACTGTGACGACGCGACATGGCTTTTGTCTCTCAATCTCGTAGCCCGACGCATTCAAGCAGCGCCAGGGCCGGAAAATCTTACTTCGGACGCCCCTTACTTCGGACGCTTGGCGCCGTACTTCGAACGGCGCTGCTTGCGGTTCTTCACGCCCTGCGTGTCGAGCACGCCGCGGATGATGTGGTAGCGCACGCCCGGAAGATCCTTGACGCGGCCGCCGCGGATCATGACCACGGAGTGTTCCTGAAGGTTGTGGCCTTCGCCGGGGATGTAGCCGATCACTTCAAAGCCGTTGGTCAGGCGGATCTTGGCCACCTTGCGCAGTGCCGAGTTCGGCTTCTTCGGCGTCGTTGTATAGACGCGCGTGCAGACGCCCCGCTTCTGCGGGTTCTGCTGCATGGCCGGGACCTTGTTGCGCTTCACCGGCGCAATGCGCGGCTTGCGGATCAGCTGGTTGACGGTAGGCATTAAACCCTCTTGTCTCTCAATTCCGTGTCTCGCCCGGTCAGGGCCGCTCAAAGCGCCAATTCCATACGCAAATTCGGGCCATAAACCGCGCCTCGCGGTCCTGCCCGAACAAAATGCAGAGGAAGCGGGAACCGCTTCATGCGCGCCGGAAATGTCTTTTCGCTCGTAAAACGAACCCTGTTTGAGGCAAACTCCAAAGCGTGTCGCTTCGGAAGGGAGAGCCTCACATCGGTTCTGACTGGGCGGCTTCTACTCGCAAGACCGTGAACCGTCAACCCCGGCACGCCAAATATTGCGCGCCAAACCGGGCGTGGCAGCCATGCGAAAACCGCATGTAATTTTCTTTCGCCGTTTTGCAATGGCAAGGAAGAAAGTAACCGGTCAGGCACGAAAGTGACCGGCTTTTGGCTGTCCTGCACCGGCGCTTCATGGCAAAAGGCGGCATGGACAGCCCGAAACCCCTCGCCCGCCCGAGTCTCAAGAGGAATCAGCCCGTGAACGACAATGAGGAGCGCCCGGTGACTATCATCACCGGCCGCGTCTGGAAAAAGAAGGGCGGCAAGCCCGAAGGCGTGCATGTGATGCTGGTTGCACCCGATGACGATTCGGCCGTGCGCCGCGCTCTCGAATCGCTCGCCGCCGAAGGCTATGCCGAGGCAGAGCTCGACCAGATCGGCGATATGGAAGGCGTACCGGACGATGAGCCGCATCTGTCCGCCTTCCAGGGCGCGCTCGAAGGCGAAGTGTCGATCGTGACATTCGAAGTTCCGCTCTGAGTCGCAGGTGCGCTGACGGCTCGCACCTGTCACCACGCCGGCTTGCCCGGCACCGGTTCTCTGCTAAGAACCTGACAAAATCCAAGAACCAAAGTTCCTGCCCGCGGAGTTCCCATGCCTTCGAACAATGACCCCATCAAGCTCGGCATCGTCGGCGTGGGCAAGATCGTGCGCGACCAGCATCTGCCGGCGGTGGCCAAGGATGCAGATTACCGCCTGATCGCCGCCGCCAGCCGGCACGGCAAGGTGGAAAACATCCCCAACTTCCCAACCATCGAAGCAATGCTCGACGGGGTGCCAGACCTCGAGGCCGTGTCGCTCTGCATGCCGCCGCAATTCCGCTACGACGCGGCTCGCACCGCGTTGATGGCAAAAAAGCATGTCTTCCTGGAAAAGCCGCCGGGCGCCACCGTCAGCGAGGTCGAGGACCTGAAGCGGCTGGCGGACGCCAATGGAGTCACCCTGTTCGCCAGCTGGCATTCGCGCTACGCGCCGGCGGTGGAAGCCGCGCGGACTTTTCTGAAATCAGCCAAAATCAGCTCGGCGGCAATCGTCTGGAAAGAAGACGTCCGCCGCTGGCACCCGAACCAGGACTGGATCTGGGCGCCGGGCGGATTCGGCGTCTTCGATCCAGGCATCAACGCGCTGTCGATCGTGACCCACATCCTGCCGGCGATGTTCATCACCTCGGCGGTGCTCGACTTTCCCGAAAACCGCGCCTCACCTGTCGCGGCCCACGTCAACTTCCGCACCTCGGACGGTTTGCCGATCACGATGGAACTCGACTGGCTGCAGACAGGACCACAGAGCTGGGACATCCTGGCCGACACCGACAAGGGCAAGATGGTGCTGTCCGGAGGCGGCACCAAGCTCGCCATCGACGGCAAGGTGGTTCACGACGAGCCGGAGGCCGAATATCCCCAGCTTTACCGGCGCTTCGCTGAAATCGTACGCGACGGCGTCTCCGATGTCGATTTGGCACCCCTGCAGCACGTGGCCGACGCCTTCATGCTCGGCAAGCGCAATGTGGTGGAAGCGTTCTTCGATTGAGCGATGAGTTCTGCCGGACCGCAGTCTGGACACTCGCCATGCAGCCTTACTCGACGATCGCAATCGCAAACCCGTCATAGCCTTTGGCGCCGACGGTCTGGATGGCGGTGCCGTCCAGGCGCTTGTCGCCGCCGATGAAGGAAAACGCACCGCGTGCGCCTTCGACATAGGCATCACGGCCATCGTCGTTGAGCACGGTGCCGTCGCGGATGACATTGTCGCAGATGATGACCGTCCCCGGCCGCGACAGGCGCATGGCCCATGACAGATAATTCGGGTTGTTCGGCTTGTCCGCGTCGATGAAGATCAGATCGAACGGACCGGCATTTTCGGCAGCCAGCGTCTCAAGCGACTGAAGCGCGGGGCCGATCCTGAGTTCGACCTTGTCCGACACCCCTGCCCGCTCAAGATTCGAGTGCGCGACTTTTGCATGATGCGGCTCGAGTTCGAGCGTCACGATCTTGCCGCCGACGGGCAATCCCCTTGCCATCCAGATGGTCGAGTAGCCGCCAAGCGTGCCGATCTCCAGCACCTTCCTGGCGCCGCTGATGCGGACCAGCAGCGACAGCAGCTTGCCCTGCGCCGGCGATACGTCGATGGCCGGCAGGCCCTGGTCGCGGTTGGCCGCAAGCACCGCTTCGAGGATGGGATCTGCTTCGAAGAGAGAGGAAACGATGTAGTCGTCGACGTCAGTCCAAACCTTCTTGCTCATGTTTTCCTCGATTCGATTAGGGGTCAAAACGCGAAAAGGGGCCGCTGGGGCCCCCTTCCTTCTTCTCGTCCTACCGCGCTTACTGCGCGGCGTTGACCATGTCGGTCAGCATCGGCTCGGCGACCTCGACACCGGAGGCCTTGCGGCGCTCGTCGATGATCAGTTCGTCGCGCGAGGTGGCGATGCGCCGGATCTGGCTCATCGTGCCGCCGGTACCGGCCGGGATCAGCCGGCCGACGATGACGTTTTCCTTCAGGCCCTGCAGCATGTCGGTCTTGCCGGCAACCGCAGCTTCGGTCAGCACCCTGGTCGTCTCCTGGAAGGAGGCGGCCGAGATGAAGGACGGCGTCTGCAGCGAGGCCTTGGTTATGCCCAGCAGCACTGGCTGGCCTTCGGCCGGCTTCTTGCCGTCCTCGACCAGGCGCTCGTTGACCTCTTCCAGTTCGATCACGTCGACGTGGTCGCCCGGAATGTAGGTCGAGTCGCCCTGCACCGTGATCTCGACCTTCTGCAGCATCTGGCGAACGATCACCTCGATATGCTTGTCGTTGATCGACACGCCCTGCAGACGGTAGACTTCCTGGATTTCGTTCACGAGGTAGGAAGCAAGTGCTTCCACGCCCTTGATCGCCAGGATGTCGTGCGGCGCCGGATTGCCGTCGAGGATGTAGTCGCCCTTCTCGATGACGTCGCCGTCCTGGAGATGGAACGGCTTGCCCTTCGGGATCAGGTATTCGACCGGCTCAAGCGTCGAGTCATGCGGCTCGATGATGATGCGGCGCTTGTTCTTGTAGTCGCGGCCGAAGCGGATCGTGCCATCGATCTCTGCGATGATGGCGTGATCCTTCGGACGACGTGCCTCGAACAGTTCGGCAACACGCGGCAGACCACCGGTGATATCCTTGGTCTTGGCGCTTTCCATCGGGATACGCGCCAAAACGTCGCCGGGACGAACCTGCGAACCCGGCTCGACCGAAAGAATGGCCTCGACCGAGAGCAGGAAGCGGGCGTCGCCGCCCTTCGACAGCTTGCCGACCTTGCCCTTGGGGTCAAGGATCGCGATCGCCGGCTTGAGGTCGTTGCCGCGTGGCGTCGAGCGCCAGTCGATGACCTCGCGCTTGGTGATGCCGGTCGATTCGTCGGCCGTTTCCTGAACGGAAATGCCGTCGACCAGATCCTCGTACGACACCTTGCCCTCGATTTCGGTAAGGACAGGGCGGGTATAGGGATCCCATTCGGCGATACGCTGGCCCCGCTTCACCTTGTCGCCATCGTCCACGAAGATGCGCGAACCATAGGTAAGGCGATGCGAGGCACGCTCCTTGCCGGCTTCGTCGAGGATCAGCACCGCCATGTTGCGGCCCATGACCATCTGCTGGCCGTCCGAGTTGCGCACCACGTTGCGGTTGCGGATCTCGACCTTGCCCTCATACGAGGCTTCAAGGAACGAGCTGTCCACCACCTGCGCCGTACCGCCCATGTGGAAGGTACGCATGGTGAGCTGGGTGCCCGGCTCGCCGATCGACTGCGCCGCGATGACGCCGACGGCTTCGCCCTGGTTGACCGGGGTGCCGCGGGCAAGATCGCGTCCGTAGCAGACCGCGCACACGCCGATCCTGACCTCGCAGGTCAGTGCCGAGCGAATGCGGACCGACTGCACGCCGGCCTTTTCGATCTTTTCCACGTCACGTTCGTCCATCAGCGTTCCGGCCTTGACCAGAACTTCGCCCGAAACCGGATGCGTGATGTCGTCGAGCGAGGTGCGGCCCAGCACGCGCTGACCGACCGAAGCAACGACCTGACCGGCATCGACGATCGGCTGCATGGTGAGGCCCTTGTCGGTGCCGCAATCCACGGAGTTGACGATGCAGTCCTGCGCCACGTCGACCAGACGACGGGTGAGGTAGCCCGAGTTCGCCGTCTTCAAGGCGGTGTCGGCCAGACCCTTGCGGGCGCCGTGGGTCGAGTTGAAGTACTCGAGCACGGTCAGGCCTTCCTTGAAGTTCGAGATGATCGGCGTCTCGATGATTTCACCCGAGGGCTTTGCCATCAGGCCGCGCATGCCGGCGAGCTGACGCATCTGGGTAGGCGAACCACGCGCACCCGAATGCGACATCATGTAGATCGAGTTCATCGGCTTTTGACGGCCACTGTCCTCGAACTCGACGGCCTTGATGCGGGCCATCATCTCGTCGGCGACCTTTTCCGAGCACTTCGCCCAGGCGTCGACGACCTTGTTGTACTTCTCGCCCTGCGTGATCAGGCCGTCATTGTACTGCTGCTCGTATTCCTTGGCCAAAGCCTCGGTGTCGGAAACCAGCTTGATCTTGGCGTCCGGGATCAGCATGTCGTCCTTGCCGAACGAAATGCCGGCGCGGCAGGCGTGGCTGAAGCCGAGGGCCATGATGCGGTCGCAGAAAATGACCGTCTCCTTCTGACCGCAGTGGCGGTAGACGGTGTCGATCATCTTGGAGATGTTCTTCTTGGTCATCTCCTGGTTGGCCGTCTCGTAAGGCACATTGACGTTCTTCGGCAGCAGCTCGCCGATGATCATGCGGCCAGGCGTGGTGTCGTAGATTTTCGACACGACCTTGCCTTCGGCATCGACCGTGCGGAAACGACCCTTGATCTTGGAGTGCAGCGTCACCGCCTTGGTCTCAAGCGCGTGCTGGAGTTCGCCCATGTCGGCAAACACCATGCCTTCGCCCGGCTCGTTCTGATTGACGATCGAGAGATAGTAGAGACCCAGAACCATGTCCTGCGACGGCACGATGATCGGCGCGCCGGAAGCCGGGTGCAGGATGTTGTTGGTCGACATCATCAGCACGCGGGCTTCAAGCTGCGCTTCCAACGAGAGCGGCACGTGAACGGCCATCTGGTCGCCGTCGAAGTCGGCGTTGAAGGCCGTGCAGACCAACGGATGCAGCTGGATCGCCTTGCCTTCGATCAGGATCGGCTCGAACGCCTGGATGCCAAGGCGGTGCAGCGTCGGCGCACGGTTCAACAGCACCGGATGCTCGCGGATGACCTCGTCGAGGATATCCCAGACTTCCGGACGCTCCTTCTCGACCAGCTTCTTGGCCTGCTTGACGGTCGAGGAGAACCCCTTGGCGTCGAGGCGGGCGTAGATGAACGGCTTGAACAGTTCGAGCGCCATCTTCTTCGGCAGGCCGCATTGGTGCAGCTTGAGCTCCGGACCGGTGACGATGACCGAACGGCCCGAATAGTCGACGCGCTTGCCGAGCAGGTTCTGGCGGAACCGGCCCTGCTTGCCCTTCAACATGTCGGACAGCGACTTCAGCGGACGCTTGTTGGCGCCGGTGATGACGCGGCCGCGACGGCCGTTGTCGAACAGCGCATCGACGGCTTCCTGCAGCATGCGCTTTTCATTGCGCACGATGATGCCCGGGGCGCGCAGCTCGATCAGCCGCTTCAGGCGGTTGTTGCGGTTGATGACGCGGCGATAGAGATCGTTCAGGTCGGAGGTCGCGAAACGGCCGCCATCCAGAGGAACCAGCGGGCGCAGGTCCGGCGGGATCACCGGAACCACCTTCATGATCATCCATTCCGGACGGTTGCCGGACTCCATGAAGTTCTCGACGACCTTGAGCCGCTTCAGATACTTCTTCTGCTTCAGCTCGGACGTGGTCGAAGCCAGTTCCGAACGCAGGTCGCCGGCGATCTTCTCCAGGTCCATGCCGGCCAGAAGGTCATGAATGGCCTCGGCGCCGATCATGGCGGTGAATGAATCCTCGCCATACTCGTCGACGGCGATCATGTACTCTTCCTCGCTGAGCAGCTGGTGCTCCTTCAGCGCGGTGAGGCCAGGCTCGGTGACGATGTAGTTCTCGAAGTAGAGGACGCGCTCGATGTCCTTCAGGGTCATGTCGAGCAGCGTGCCGATGCGCGACGGCAGCGACTTCAGGAACCAGATGTGAGCGACGGGTGCCGCCAGCTCGATATGGCCCATGCGTTCGCGGCGAACGCGCGACAGCGTGACTTCGACGCCGCACTTTTCGCAGATGACGCCCTTGTACTTCATGCGCTTGTACTTGCCGCACAGGCATTCATAGTCCTTGATCGGGCCAAAAATGCGCGCGCAGAACAGACCGTCACGCTCCGGCTTGAAGGTGCGGTAGTTGATGGTCTCCGGCTTCTTGATCTCGCCGAACGACCAGGACAGAATCTTCTCAGGGCTGGCGAGCGATATCCGGATGGAATCGAACACCTGCGCCGGCGCCTGCGGATTGAAGAGATTCATGACCTCTTGGTTCATGCCGTTCTCCTTTTCGGGGTCCTCGAAAACCCCTTGCATCTAACGCGGGCCAAATGCCCGCTGAGTGGTCGGCCCACTGGCCGTAGAATTTGTTGCATCCGGTCGCGGCGTTCCGCGACCGGATGTCTTGCTTACTCGGCCGCGCCCCTATTCGGCAGCATCTGGCAGCCGGACAGGGTTGTCGTCGAGCTTGGTATTCTCCAGCTCGACATTGAGGCCGAGAGACCGCATTTCCTTGACGAGCACGTTGAAGCTCTCGGGAATGCCGGCCTCGAACGTGTCGTCGCCGCGCACGATCGCCTCGTAGACCTTGGTGCGGCCGGCGACATCGTCCGACTTCACCGTCAGCATTTCCTGCAGCGTGTAGGCGGCGCCATAGGCTTCCAGCGCCCAGACCTCCATTTCGCCGAAGCGCTGGCCACCGAACTGCGCCTTGCCGCCCAGCGGCTGCTGGGTAACGAGCGAGTACGGACCGATCGAACGCGCGTGGATCTTGTCGTCCACCAGGTGGTGAAGCTTGAGCATATAGATATAGCCCATCGTCACCTTTCGATCGAACGGCTCGCCGGTGCGTCCGTCATAGAGCTGCGACTGACCGCTGGTGTGCAGGCCCGCCTGCTCCAGCATGATGTTGATGTCGACTTCATGCGCGCCGTCGAACACCGGTGTCGCGATGGAGACGCCGCGGCGCATCTGCTCGCTGAGGCGAACGATGCTCTCGTCGTCATATTCGCGGACCGGCTCGTTGCGGTCGTTGGCCGGGATGAAGCTCTCAAGCGTCTTGCGCAACGGCTTGATGTCTCCAGCCGTCTTGTACGCGTCGATCAGCTCGCCGATCTTCTTGCCCATGCCCGCGCATGCCCAGCCCAGATGCGTTTCCAGGATCTGGCCGACATTCATGCGGCTCGGCACACCCAGCGGGTTGAGCACGATATCGGCATGCGTGCCGTCCTCGAGGAAAGGCATGTCCTCGACCGGAACGATGCGCGACACGACACCCTTGTTGCCGTGACGTCCCGCCATCTTGTCGCCCGGCTGCATCTTGCGCTTCACGGCCACGAAGACCTTGACCATCTTCATGACGCCCGGAGGCATTTCGTCGCCGCGCTGGACCTTCTCGACCTTGTCCATGAAGCGCTGCTCGAGCGCCTTCTTGGAATCGTCGTACTGGCCACGCAGGGCTTCCAGTTCGCTCTGGAGCTTTTCGTTCTCCACCGCAAACTGCCACCACTGCGAACGTGGATACTCGTCAAGCGTGTCCTTCGACAGCTTCGAGCCCTTCTTGAAGCCCTTCGGCCCGGCAATCGCTTCCTTGCCGACGAGAACGTCGGAAAGGCGCGAATAGACGTTGCGGTCGAGGATCGCCTGCTCGTCGTCGCGGTCCTTGGCGAGGCGTTCGATCTCCTCGCGTTCGATCGCCATGGCGCGCTCGTCCTTCTCGACGCCGTGGCGGTTGAACACGCGCACTTCGACGACGGTGCCGAAGGTGCCCGGAGGCATGCGCATCGAGGTGTCGCGAACGTCGGACGCCTTTTCACCGAAGATGGCGCGCAGGAGCTTTTCTTCCGGCGTCATCGGGCTTTCGCCCTTCGGCGTGATCTTGCCGACCAGGATGTCGCCCGGCTGCACTTCCGCGCCGATATAGACGATGCCGGCTTCGTCGAGGTTCTTCAGCGCTTCTTCCGAAACGTTCGGAATGTCGCGTGTGATTTCCTCCGGTCCAAGCTTGGTGTCGCGGGCCATGACCTCGAATTCCTCGATGTGGATCGAGGTGAAGACGTCGTCGGCCACGATGCGCTCGGAGAGCAGGATCGAGTCCTCGTAGTTGTAGCCGTTCCACGGCATGAACGCGACCAGCACGTTGCGGCCGAGCGCCAGATCGCCGAGCTCGGTCGACGGACCGTCGGCGATGATGTCGCCCTTGTTGACGCGGTCGCCCATGCGCACCAGCGGACGCTGGTTGATGCAGGTGTTCTGGTTCGAACGCTGGAACTTCATCAGCCGGTAGATGTCGACGCCCGACTTGCCGGGATCGAGATCTTCCGTGGCGCGGATGACGATACGCGTCGCGTCCACCTGGTCGACGATGCCGCCGCGGCGGGCGCCGATGGCGGCGCCCGAGTCACGGGCAACGATCGGCTCCATGCCGGTGCCTACGAACGGCGCTTCGGCGCGCACCAGCGGCACGGCCTGACGCTGCATGTTGGAGCCCATCAGCGCGCGGTTGGCGTCGTCGTTCTCGAGGAACGGGATCAGCGCCGCAGCCACGGACACCATCTGCTTGGGCGACACGTCCATCAGATCGACGTTTTCGCGCGGCGCCATCATCACTTCGCCGGCGCTGCGGCAAATGACGAATTCGTCGACGAAACCACCATTCTTGTCGAGCTCGGCATTGGCCTGCGCGACGTGGTGCTTGGACTCTTCCATAGCGGAGAGATAGACGACCTCATTGGTCAGCTTGCCGTTGACGATCTTGCGGTACGGGCTTTCGATGAAGCCGTACTTGTTGACGCGCGCGAAGGTCGCCAGCGAGTTGATCAGACCGATGTTCGGGCCTTCCGGCGTCTCGATCGGGCAGATGCGGCCGTAATGCGTCGGGTGCACGTCCCGCACTTCGAAGCCGGCGCGCTCGCGGGTCAGACCGCCCGGTCCAAGTGCCGACAGGCGGCGCTTGTGGGTGATCTCCGACAGCGGGTTGGTCTGATCCATGAACTGCGACAGCTGCGAGGAACCGAAGAACTCGCGCACGGCGGCAGCCGCCGGCTTGGCGTTGATCAGGTCCTGCGGCATCACCGTATCGATCTCGATCGAGGACATACGTTCCTTGATCGCGCGCTCCATGCGCAGCAGGCCGACGCGGTATTGGTTCTCCATCAGCTCGCCGACGGAACGCACGCGGCGGTTGCCGAGATTGTCGATGTCGTCGATCTCGCCCTTGCCGTCGCGCAGTTCGACCAGCGTCTTGACCACGGCCAGGATGTCATCCTTGCGCAGCACGCGCACGGTATCCTCAGCCTTGAGCTCGAGGCGCATGTTCATCTTGACGCGGCCGACGGCCGACAGGTCGTAGCGCTCCGAGTCGAAGAACAGCGAGTTGAACATGGCTTCGGCGGTTTCAAGCGTCGGCGGCTCGCCCGGGCGCATGACACGGTAGATGTCGAACAGTGCGTCCTGGCGGCTCTCGTTCTTGTCGACGTTGAGCGTATTGCGGATGTAGGCGCCGACATTGACGTGGTCGATGTCGAGAACCTTGATCTCGCTTTCGCCCGTGCCGAGCAGCACCTTCAGCGTCTTTTCGTCGATCTCGTCGCCGGCTTCGAGGAAAATCTCTCCGGTGCCGTAGTTGACGATGTCCTCGGCCAGGTAATTGCCGAGCAGATCCTCGTCGGTCGCCTTGATCGCCTTCAGACCCTTTTCGCCAAGTGCTCTTGCCTGGCGGGCGGTGATCTTCTTGCCGGCCTCGACGACAACTTCGCCGGTATCGGCATCGACGAGGTCGCCAACGGCCTTCAGGCCGCGGAAACGCTCGACGTTGAACGGGATGCGCCAGTGGTCACCGGCGCGCTTGTAGGTGATCTTGTTGTAGAAGGTCGACAGGATTTCTTCGCCGTCCATGCCGAGCGCCATCAAGAGCGACGTCACCGGAATCTTGCGGCGGCGGTCGATGCGGGCGTGCACGACGTCCTTGGAATCGAACTCGATGTCGAGCCACGAACCGCGATAGGGAATGACGCGCGCCGCAAACAAAAGCTTGCCCGAGGAGTGCGACTTGCCCTTGTCATGGTCGAAGAAGACGCCCGGCGAACGGTGCATCTGCGAGACGATGACGCGCTCCGTGCCATTGACGATGAAGGTGCCGTTGAGCGTCATGAGCGGCATGTCGCCCATATAGACGTCCTGCTCCTTGATGTCCTTGATCGACTTTGCGCCGGTATCCTCGTCGATATCGAACACGATGAGGCGCAGCGTCACCTTGAGTGGCGCGGCATAGGTCAGGTCGCGCTGACGGCATTCGTCAACGTCGAATTTCGGTCCTTCAAACTCGTACTTCACGAACTCCAGCATCGAGGAGCCGGAGAAATCGGAGATCGGGAAAACCGACTTGAAAACGGCCTGCAGTCCCTCGTCCGGACGCCCACCCTTGGGCTCCGCCACCATCAGGAACTGGTCATAGGATGCTTTTTGAACCTCGATCAGGTTCGGCATCTCCGCAACTTCCGGAATCTTTCCGAAGAACTTGCGTACGCGTCTGCGGCCATTGAAAGTCTGGGTCTGGGCCATCGTCGCTCCTTAGCTATAAACTCGGGGCGAGCCTCGCCGCGGCTCACCTTGCATGCGCGGCCACCTCGGCGGCGGCCCCTGATCTGTTTCCCGCCGCCTGGCGGCGACGGCTAAAACGGGAGAAAACCCGTTTCCTGAAGGCCGGTTTCGGCCCTCAGGAAAGAGGTTCTCGTACATCTCGCGCTACGCATCCTCCCCTCTGATGAAGGGAGTGGCGGACGGCGCGAGGCCGCCCGCCGCTTTTACGCTTACTTCAGGTCGACCTTGGCGCCGGCTGCTTCCAGTTGGGCCTTGAACTTCTCAGCGTCAGCCTTGGAAACGGCTTCCTTGACCGGCTTCGGAGCTGCTTCGACCAGATCCTTGGCTTCCTTGAGGCCCAGGCCGGTGATGGCGCGGACTTCCTTGATGACGTTGATCTTCTGAGCGCCTGCCTCGGTGAGGACGACGTCGAATTCCGTCTTTTCCTCAGCCGGAGCAGCAGCAGCGGCAGCGCCGCCGGCAGCGGCAACCGCCACCGGAGCAGCAGCCGAAACGCCCCACTTTTCTTCCAGAAGCTTCGACAGCTCGGCCGCCTCGAGGACGGTCAGCTTCGAAAGGTCGTCTACGATCTTTGCCAGATCAGCCATTGTTGTATTCCTTCATCAGGTTCGAACGTGTGTTTGTGATAGCGAGGAACGGCCTCATGCCGCCTCGTCCTTCCGGGCGTAAGCGCCGATGACGCGCGCGACCGAAGCCGCTGGCGCATTGACGATCTGGGCGATCCGGGTTGCCGGCGTGGCGATCATGCCAACCAGCCTGGCGCGCAGCTCATCGAGCGACGGAAGTGTGGCGAGTGCCTTCACACCGTCGGCGTTGAGCGAGGTGGTGCCCATTGCGCCGCCGAGAATGACCAACTTGTCATTTCCCTTGGCGAAATCGGACGCGACCTTCGGCGCCGCAATCGGATCCTCCGAATAAGCGATCAGCGTCTGTCCCTTGAACAGGTCGATGATCGATGCGGAGTCCGTGCCCTGAAGAGCGATTTTGGCGAGACGGTTCTTCGCGACTTTGACGGTGCCACCGGCAGCGCGCATTTTCGACCGAAGGTCGTTCATTTGCGCGACGGTGATACCGGCGTAGTGGGCCACGACGACTGAACCAGCGCCTGCAAAAGCACCATTCAGGCCCGTGACGAGTTCGCGTTTTTCCGCTCTGTCCACTGCCTATCTCCAGTTGACCCCTGCCCCGCTAGTGGGACAGGCGTCGGGTTGCCTTTTTGCCGGCCGGGCCATCCATTACAGATCTCCCGAACGACGCTCGAGGATCCTGCCCCCTTTCGCCACATCGACGGCAAGCCGGAGATGCGCAGACAAAAGGCAAACACGGTTCGAACCTTTCATTGGAGCTTGTCGCTCCGTTGTCCGGTTTTCACCCGTCTCATGCAGGCCCAATTCAATTAAGGCTTCTGGGCCGCCTGCAATCTCGGACAGGATGTCCGGAAGCCTCTCGACTTCCGGTACCGGGCCGCCGACAAGTCGGAGGCCCGGAATTCACTTGCGGATCAGCGCCTTGGAGCCGATCCAGATGTTCGTATCAAGACGCTGCGAGCGTCGAGACGTCGAGCTTGAGGCCCGGGCCCATCGTCGAGGTGACCGACACCTTCTTGACGTAGTTGCCCTTGGCGCCAGCCGGCTTTGCCTTGGTCACGGCATCGGCGAAGGCGCGGACGTTTTCTTCCAGCGCCTTGACGTCGAACGAGACCTTGCCGACGCCGGCATGAACGATGCCGGCCTTCTCGACGCGGAACTCGACAGCGCCGCCCTTCGATGCCTTGACGGCGGCGGCGACGTCGGTGGTGACGGTGCCGACCTTCGGGTTCGGCATCATGCCGCGCGGGCCCAGCACCTTGCCCAGACGGCCTACCAGCGGCATCATGTCCGGCGTGGCGATGCAGCGATCGAAGTCGATCGTGCCCTTCTGGACGATGTCGACCAGATCCTCGGCACCGACAATGTCGGCGCCGGCGGCGCGAGCCTCATCGGCCTTGCCGCCACGTGCGAACACGGCGACGCGGACAGAGCGGCCGGTGCCGTTCGGCAGGTTGACCACGCCGCGGACCATCTGGTCGGCATGGCGCGGGTCGACGCCGAGGTTCATCGCAACTTCGATGGTCTCGTCGAACTTCACCGTCGAACGGTCCTTGAGCAGCTTCAGCGCCTCACCAAGGGCATAAGCCTTGTTGGGGTCGATGCCGTCACGGGACTTCGATACACGCTTTGCAATCTTTGCCATGATCTCAGCCCACCACTTCCAGACCCATCGAGCGGGCGGAGCCCTCGACCATGCGCATGGCCGCCTCGACGTCGTTTGCGTTCAGATCCTTCATCTTCTGTTCGGCGATGGCGCGCACCTTGTCGCGACCGATCGTGCCGGCCTTGATCTTGCCCGGCTCTTTCGAACCTGACGTCAAGTTCGCCGCCTTTTTCAGGAAGTAGCTCACCGGCGGCGTCTTCATGACGAAGGTGAAGGACTTGTCCTGGTAATAGGTGATGACGACCGGGATCGGCGATCCCTTTTCCATTTCCTGGGTCTGCGCGTTGAACGCCTTGCAGAATTCCATGATGTTGATGCCGCGCTGACCAAGTGCCGGGCCGATCGGCGGAGACGGCGTAGCCGATCCCGCTTTGACCTGGAGCTTGAGCTGGCCTGCAATTTTCTTAGCCATCTCTTTCCTGCCTTTATCTCATGCCGGCCCCAGTATCGGGAACACCGGCGGTTGCAGTCTGGTGGTGCGGTCCGCGCGGCCGGCTAAAGCCGCATTCGCCTCCCACCCGTTCATGGCCGCGCGCTTTCCGCGCCGCCTCCCCTTGCCGGCGAACCGGCGCAGGGTTTTCGGATCAGCCCTTTTCGACCTGTCCGAATTCCAGATCGACCGGCACGGCGCGCCCGAAGATCGATACTTCCACCTTGAGCCGCGCCCGCTCCTCGTCCACTTCCTGGACGAAACCGTTGAACGAGGCGAACGGGCCATCCGAAACGCGGATCGCCTCGCCGATCTCGAAAGTGACCGAGGGCTTCGGCCGCTCGACGCCTTCCTGAACCTGGTTCAGGATGCGCTGCGCCTCGGCTTCGGTGATCGGCACCGGCTTGGAGTCACCGAGGAAACCGGTGACCTTCGGCGTGTTCTTGACCAGCGAGAACACCGCATCGGTCAGATTGGCCTTGAGCAACACATAGCCCGGAAAGAACTTGCGCTCGGCATCGACCTTGCGGCCGCGGCGGATCTCGACGACCTTCTCGGTCGGCACCACGATCTGTTCGATATCGGCGGACAGGCCCTTCTGCTTGGCCTTGTTCTCAATGTCCTCGGCGACCTTCTTTTCGAAGTTCGAATAGGCGTGGACGATGTACCAGCGCGCGGTCATTTCAAGACTTCTCCGTAATCGCCGGACTTAATGGCCGAGGCTCAGTAACCGCTCGATCGCGTAGCCCATGGCCACGTCGGCGGTGAAGAAAAAGATCATCGCGATGACCGCGAATACGAGCACCATCACCGTCGAGATCATCGTCTCCCGGCGCGACGGCCAAGTCACCTTGGCAGTTTCCGCGCGAACCTGCTGGAGAAAGACGAAAGGATTTGTGGTTTTCGAAGCCATATGCCGCTCTGTCTTCAAGACCCGTTGGCCGGGTCTCCTGGATGATCCCGCTGGCCGGGACGTGCCGCCTGGGTTCAAGTCGGCGCCGAATCAGCGCTATTTCGCCCATGCAAATCGGACGCGTAAAGCCGGCTTCCCAGCTCCACGCGTCGCGTGTCTGTTGTGTCTACATAAAACCGATTCTTGATCCACGCAAGTGGCAAGTGTCCGCTTTATGATCAAACGCCGCCTCGGAACCATCCAGTCGTCCCGTCCCGGCTATCGGGGCCTTATGCCTCAGTTCGCCCAATATGGCAAGCCACCTGCCGTTTTTCAATGCCAGACCCCATTCCGGAGGATGCATCCGGAAGATCAGGCACGTGATTACAAGTTCGAGGAAATGGCGTTGAGGTCGAACCTGCGACCTGCTGTGTTGGAAAGCAAATGAAGCACCCAAGGTTGGAATCCAGCTGCCCCTGGCGAGGCAGCTGGATCAACCCAGGGTTAGTTCAGGCACAGGCGAGTTCGACCCCGGCCACTGCGCCGATTCCGCGTGGTGGGCGTGGGCGCGGCGCGATCACTGCCGGGCACGGGGGCGGGTCGTCGTCATCGTCGGGGCCGAAAGAACGGCCACGACGCCGCCAAGCCTTGAGAGCGCTGCGGCGCGAGGAGGGTCGCCAAGGCAGCACTCGGCCTGAAGTCTCTTTCCCCAGCGTGGGTTTCTCATCGAGAGCCTTCAACGCCCTCAGAATCTGGTCGACAGGGATTACCGTGCCGTTGTCCAGGCGGCGCAAGGCAGGCTGGTTTTCCACCGCGCAGGCATCGGACGCCCACGAGGAAAGCAGTGCCCGCTTTTCTCCACGGCTGAGGCGTGGATGGTTGATGACGTCGTCTGGATTGTCGAGCAGGCACAAAGAAGTTTCAATTTTGCCCGAGCGTGCCGCAGAAAGTGTCGGTGTCTCGTAGAAGTTGTCCATCTCCATTCTCCGCAATCTGGGCCTCCCGGCCGAAGCCGGGAGGCGGACCGCAGGGATAACTGAATCGATACGATCAGGCCGCTTTGCGGGTGCGTTCCGTATCCTGGGCGATCTGCTTGCCGCCCACCTGGGCGTCGCCCACGCCGATGCTGATGCGGCGCGGCTTCAGCTCTTCGGGAATCTCGCGGACAATGTCGATCGAGAGGAGGCCATTCTCCAGTTTGGCTGCCTTGATCTTCATGTGGTCGGCAAGCTTGAACGTCTGCCTGAAACTGCGGTAGGCAATGCCCTGGTGCAGCAGCTGGCGTCCGCTCTGATCATCAGCTTTCTGGCCTACCACGACCAGTTCGGGTCCATGCTGGGTCAGCTCAACCTCATCCTGGCTGAAGCCTGCGATGGCCATCGAGATACGGTAATCGTTCTCGTCGACCTTCTCGATGTTATAGGGCGGCCAGTCCGGACGCGTACCGCTGTCGGGCATGTCGAAAAGCCGGTCGAAACCGACGGTGGTCCGATAGAGAGTATCAAAGGTTCTCATAGCCACATCCTCCTTGAAGCAACATGGGTACAAGGGCGCCGCCCAGCAGCGCCGCCTTTTGCCAAGCCAATCGGCCTCGGCGGGAAACGAATTAGGAAGGGCCGAAAACCGGTTCAAGAGCCCTGTTCAGAAAATTTCAGAAGCCAGGCCAGCATCCCGCTTCCAATAATTCGCAGCCGCTGAAAAGCAGCCGGCGGCAGCAAAATAGGCCTATTCTGAATTGTGAACGCAAATGGCAATTGGCTCGCCAATGGCAGTTGAATCAAGGAATCGGTTCGTGGAAATACGCCGACTTCGGCATTGCGCATCAGCGCTCTCGCTCTGCGCATGCCTTCGGAACGTCGCTCGTCGAGTACGCGGCTTCAGCCCAACCAAACGAGGAGCCAAAACAAGGCGTTTCTAAAATGCCGGATTCCAACGAGGAAAATGGCACGGGCAGCAGGGCTCGAACCTACGACCTGCGGTTTTGGAGACCGCCGCTCTACCAACTGAGCTATGCCCGTACGCGCGTTTCAGCGCAGGCGCTTCCTAAAAGCTTCCGGGCGCGCTGTAAAGAGTGTCTGACGCGCTTTCAGATCCTTTGCCAAAATCCGAATAGGTGATGACCAGCCCGTCCCTGCCGATCTCGATTTTTCGCCTGCCTGAAGCCGCATGCCGGCGCTCAATCCCCGGCCGGCGGCTTGTACGGCCCGCCCGGTACGCCCCAGCCCCAGGCCGGCATCGGTTCGGTCTGCGGGTCGCAGGTCTCGCCGAGGGTGGAATTCATCTTGGCAAGCCGTGACCCCCATTCGACATAGCCCATGAAGGCGGAACGGAATTCGGGATCGTCCGGCAGCCCGACCGCATCGGCGGCATCGGCAAGCAGGCTGATCCAGCGGCGGCGCTGTTCCTCCGTCAGATGCTTGCCCAAGTGATGCATGACCATCTCGCGATGGCCGCCATGCTGTTCGCTGTAGGTCTTGGGTCCGCCAAAAACCTCGCCGATGAAGGCCGCGACATGCGCGGGATGATCCGGCGACATGTGTTTGAACACCGGGCCGACCACCGGGTCGCGCGACACCTTGTCGTAAAAGGTTTCCGTCAGCCGGTTGAGGGCTTCGATGCCGCCGGCCCATTCGTAGAGTGTCGGGATATCCTGGCTCATTCTTGATCCTCCGCCAAGCCCGGCGCCTGCACGACGATAGCGGAAATAGCGCCCTGCTCAACCTGCCTCGATGGCGAGTGTGAACCCGCCGCGCTACAATTTGGCCGGCGCTTCGGCGTGATGTCGCTGGCCGGCGTCGCCTTCGTCGGCTCCAGCACGCCCCGTCCGACCCCTTTCACTTCCATGGCGATAGGCACGATCAGCCATTGGACGACGGCACCACGCGGCAATTCTCAGGTTTCGGCGCCGATCTGCAGATGCTGGACCCCGTCAGCGCATCCACCGACTGGCGCCCGGTCGTCAGGCCGACCTTCATCATCATGTCGGGTTCGAGCTGACGCTCGACCGAACTGCCCTGGAGCGCCCGGAACAAAGCGGGGCTGATCGCCATCTCGTCGAGGTAGGATTTGACCGCCTGCTTCTGCCCCATCAGATAGAGGCTGAGCCGCGCCTGGGAACCGACAAGCCGCCTGGCGCCACCGGCCAGCATGAGCGCGCAGGCCGAATCGCAGTCGCCGTCGCCATCGACGCTCAGCCCGGCATAGGCGCCGTCCTTGGCCAGGCAATTCCACTCTGCCGGGTCGCAGCCGACGAAATCGGTGCGGGCAACGGCAACGTCGAGCTTCTTTTCATGGATGATCCGGCCCGCCGCCAGGGCGCCGGAGAGGTCGCCGCCTCGCGAGCTGATCACCACCGGCAGCCGCCGGTTGCCAAGCGTGGCGAGCAATTGGCTGAGTTTCTGCGGCGTCTGGGACGTAATCGCGCCTTGCGCTGCAATCCATTCCGGGCAGTCGGGATTGCAGAGCGGGTTGCTGCCGCGAACCACGACAAAGCGCATGCCGTCATCGTGCGGCGCGCTCTCCGGCTTCACCGGCAGCGGCGCAGCCTTTGCCACGTCCGGCAGGCCGCCGGCTGGCTTGTTCGCCGGTATTTCCCGGCAATTCGGAGCCGGAAGGTTCAGCCTGCACAGGCTTGCGCTGGTCAGCAAATCTGCAGCGTCGTCGCTGGTGACCAGCTTCATTGTCAGCATGTCGCTGAGGTCGATCTGCTGGATGTCGCTGGCCGGCGTGCTCTTCATCGTCTCGATGATGCTGAGGTCGACACCCATCTCCTTGAAATAGGCGGACAGCTTGCGCTCCACCCCCTTGCTCATCTCGTAGGTCTTGTAGCTGCCGGTGTTCTTGCGGCTGACGACCTTCTTGCTGATGACCCGCTTCTTGCCTTTCACGATCCGGTAGCGGACCTGATATTGCACGTTCATCTGCACGATCGTGGTGGTGATCTGGTGGACGCCGAGATAGGCCAGCGGCCCGACCAGGCGCCTGGTGCCGCCGGCCAGCATCATTGGACAAGCGGACGCGCAATAGCTGCCGAGCACATAGGGGCTGCCGATATAGTGCGCGCCTCTGGCGTCGTTCTCCTTGCAGTTTTTCATCCCCGGCTCGCAGCCGACGAACCACGTCCTGCCGACCGCGATGTCGAGCTTGTTCTTGCGTATCATCCGGCCCATGGCGATGGCCGCATCGACATCGCCGCCCGGAGAGTTGATGACGATCGGCAATTTGCGGCCGCCGAGCGTTTTCAGGGCAGCCTTGAGCAGCGCCGGCGACTTGGCCGATATCGCACCCTCGGCCGATATCCATTCCGGACAGGTCGGCTCACAGCCCGCCGCGTCGCTGCGCACGACGACGAACCGCATCGGCGGATCCGGATCCGGCTCTGAATTTTTTGTCTCGGCCGCGAAGGCGGCGCTGCCCATGGCAAACATCGACGCCAGGCAGATCAGCCCCAGTGCCCACCATGACCGACTATGCAAACGGTGCTGTGGAACCATCCGACCAAGCCCTCAATGCAATCTATACTGTAGAGGCTCACAGACTTGCAACAGAGATTGGGACCCCAAAACAGGCACATCTGGCCAACGAAAAAGGGCGGCCCGAGGGCCGCCCCTATCCGTTTCGATCCGGCGATGCCGGGCTCGATTACTCTTTGATGGTGACGACGATGCCGGCACCGACGGTGCGGCCGCCTTCACGGATGGCGAAGCGCAGCTTCTCTTCCATGGCGATCGGCACGATCAGCTCGACATCGACCGTGATGTTGTCGCCGGGCATAACCATCTCCGTGCCTTCCGGCAGCGACACGATGCCGGTCACGTCGGTCGTGCGGAAGTAGAACTGCGGACGGTAGTTGGTGAAGAACGGCGTGTGACGGCCACCTTCGTCCTTGGTCAGGATGTAGGCTTCGGCCACGAACTTCTTGTGCGGCTTCACCGTACCGGGCTTGGCCAGAACCTGGCCGCGCTCGACGCCTTCACGATCAACGCCACGCAGCAGCGCGCCGATGTTGTCGCCGGCCTGGCCCTGATCGAGCAGCTTGCGGAACATCTCGACGCCCGTGCAGGTCGTCTTGGTCGTCGGACGGATGCCGATGATTTCCAGTTCCTCGCCGACCTTGACGATGCCGCGCTCGACGCGGCCGGTCACGACCGTGCCACGGCCCGAGATCGAGAACACGTCTTCGATCGGCATCAGGAACGGCTTGTCCAGCGGACGAACCGGCGTCGGGATATAGGCATCGACCGCAGCCATCAGCTCGCGGATCGCATCTTCGCCGATGGTCTTGTTGGAATCTTCGAGTGCTGCCAGCGCCGAACCCTTGACGATCGGAATGTCGTCGCCGGGGAACTCGTTCTTCGACAGAAGCTCGCGAACCTCGAGCTCGACCAGTTCGAGCAGCTCGGCGTCGTCGACCTGGTCGACCTTGTTCAGGAACACCACGATCGACGGCACGCCGACCTGACGGGCAAGCAGGATGTGCTCGCGGGTCTGCGGCATCGGGCCGTCGGCGGCCGACACGACCAGGATCGCGCCGTCCATCTGCGCAGCACCCGTGATCATGTTCTTCACATAGTCGGCGTGGCCGGGGCAGTCGACATGGGCGTAGTGGCGCGCAGTCGTCTCGTATTCGACGTGCGCCGTCGAAATCGTGATGCCGCGGGCCTTCTCTTCGGGCGCCGCATCGATCTGGTCGTAGCGCTTGTACTCGCCAAAATACTTCGTGATCGCCGCCGTCAGCGACGTCTTGCCATGATCGACGTGGCCAATCGTGCCAATGTTCACATGAGGCTTGTTACGCTCGAATTTACCTTTTGCCATAGTCTCTTTCCTTGGACGGCCTTGACCTTCAGTTCAGTCGAATGCGGGGCGATTAGCGACTACGGCCGAAAAACACAAGTGCCTTGTGGCCGGGTGCGCTGTCCACTCGGTCTCAACCGATGATCCGATTGCGGGGATGTGGCGCTGATATAGGAACGCGCGAGCGGAAATGAAATGGGGGGCTGCGGGCTCCAGCACCTGTTTGCTATTCCCGCCCATGTCCTGTCCCGCCCATGTCCTGGCCTTTGCCTGCCGGATGTGCAGCCGGCGCCTGGCCCATTGCCGCTACGGCGGCGGTCTGATTTGGTTGCCCCATGCAATTCATACCGACCTCCATACGCGGCCCGCTGTTCATGATCGTTTCGACGGGGTCGTACCTCGTCAACGACACGATGATGAAACTCGCGACCGCGGGCTTGCCGTCCTATGAAGTGCTGTTCCTGCGCGGGGTCGCGGCCACGCTATGGGGCATGCCGCTGCTGTTCCTGCTGGGCTATGGCAGGCAGATCCCTTTGATCTTCGACAAACGCGTGCTGCGCCGCAACCTGCTCGAGCTCGCGGCCATCCTCTGTTACGTCGTGGCGCTGGCCAACATGCAGATCGCCGATTCGACCGCGCTCGGGCAGATCACCCCACTTTTGATGCTGGTCGGCTCCTCCATCCTGTTTCGCGAACGGATCGGCGGCGTGCGCATGGCGCTGATCGGGCTCGGCTTCATCGGTGCGCTTATGGTGGCCCAGCCGACCATGCAGGGCATCTCGGTCTATGCGTTGCTGGCGCTCGGCAACGCGGCATTGGCAGCGGCGCGCGATCTTGCCGGCAGGCGGGTCGCGGCCGAGGTGCCGGGCATGATCGTCGCCATTTCCGCCGTCGTGGTGGTGCTCATCGGCGCGGGCACCGCGCATCTCGTTTCCGAGCGCTGGGTGATGCCGGAAGCCCGGCACCTGCTGCTCATGGCCGGCGCCGGATTCTTCCTGATCTTCGGCCATTTCTTCATCTTCATGGCCTATCGCGTCGGTCCGACCGGCGTGGTGGCGCCGTTCTACTACTGCTTTACCGTCTGGGCGGTCATCTCAGGCGTGCTGGTATTCGGGCAGTTCCCGAATGCTCTGGCGGTCTGCGGCATCCTGCTGGTGGTCGCGAGCGGGCTGACCATCGTCTCGCTTGATGAACGCAAACGCAGGCTGACCGTCGTCGCCTGACCTTCAAGTCAACGCGTCGAAGCAGGTTTGGCCGTCCTGCGGTCGGCCAGTCGGCAGACTGGCGCCTAAAGCGTTCGCTTGCCGGAGAACTGGTGATAGGCCCACAGCACGACCACCGCGCCGATGATGGCGACGATCAGGCTCCAGATGTTGAGGCCGGTCACACCCGTGGCGCCAAAGGCGCTGAAGATCAGCCCTCCGACGATGGCGCCGACAATGCCGAGCACGATATCCATGATCAGGCCCTGGCCGGTCTTGTTGACGATCTTGCTGCCGATAAAGCCGGCGATGACGCCGAGGATGATCCAGCTGATAATGCCCATTTTTCCTCTCCATTCCCCGCCCGCCGATCATGGTCACATGATTGTCAAAAGCTCAAGCCAACTTGAAATTCCGCCCGCATGGTCCATTGTAGCCGACGGGACGGGCTTGGTCGTTATGGAGGATTGACCTATGGGACTCTTTGACAACGCCGTACCCGGCGGCAACATCACCAAACCGCTGATGATCGCGCTCGGCGCGCTGCTGGTGGGAAAGATGCTGAGCGGCAGAAGCGCCGAACAGACGAGTGCCGGAGAGACGGGCGAGCCCGCCCCACCTCAAACGCCAGCCCCCACCGGCACCACCGCCTCCGGCGACGGCGGCCTGCTTGGCGGACTGGGCGGACTGCTCGACAAGCTCAAGACTGCCGGCCAAGGCAATGTCGCTGACTCCTGGGTCGGCACCGGACAGAACCAGCCGATCAACGCCAATGATCTCGGCAAGGCGATCGGCCCGCAGGTTATTCGAGAGATCGCGCAAAGGACCGGACTGGACGAGCAGGAGTTGCTCAAGCAATTGTCCACAGCCCTGCCAGGCATTGTCGACAGACTGACGCCGAACGGACAGGTGCCGCAACAGCATCAGGTTGCTTCGGCGTTTAACAACTAGGGTACACCGCCTGCTTCTGCATCGGACCGAAACGCGCCCGACGCCGCTCTGCGGTTGTCGGGCGTCGCCTTCACCACAGCCATGAACCGGTCGGCGGTCGCTGCATCGACCGGCGTGTAGACGGAAACCGGAAAATCACCCACGGCAACGTCTTGGACGTATTCGCTCAGATTTGATGGGGGAAGTTGGAGCGGGTAGCGGGAATCGAACCCGCATATTCAGCTTGGAAGGCTGCTGCTCTACCACTGAGCTATACCCGCATCGTCCTCAAGGTTCGCGGGCTGGCAGTGGTGGAGAGGGTTGGATTCGAACCAACGTAAGCTAAGCTAACGGATTTACAGTCCGTCCCCTTTAACCACTCGGGCACCTCTCCAGCCTGCCGTCGAAGCCTTGCAACGAGGCATTCTCGCCGACCAGGTCGAAACCAGGGTTTTGTCCGAAATCAGCGAAGCGCCTTATGGCGGCAAGCCCAGTGGGTGTCAACCGCACCGCAAGGCAAAATGCGCTGAATTTGACAGCCTGCCCGGCAAGCCGGCTTTCTGCCTGTATCCACAGCCCGGCGACGCGGCTATAGAAGCCGGCCATGAGCAATGACAACACGCCCAAGACCGCCAAAGACACCCATTACGCCAAGCTGCGCCGCGCCCACCGCGACGAGAAGGCCGGCGGCGCGCCCGCCTTCCGGCCGCGCCAGCCGGTGCCGCCGGGCGAGAACGCCGCCGACGGGCTGGTGCGGCTTTATGGCCTGCACACGGTGCGCGCCGCGCTCGACAATCCGCGCCGGCGGATCAGAAAGATGTTGGTGACGCGCAATGCCGCCGAGCGGCTGGCGATCGCCGACCTCGCCGCTTTGCCGTTCAAGGCCGAACTGGTCGAGCCGAAGGACATCGACAAGATCACCGGTTCGGACGCCGTCCACCAGGGCGTGCTGATCGAGGCCGAGCCGCTGAAGCCCAAGCGCCTTGACGCGCTCGGCGATACCAAACTGGTGCTGGTGCTCGACCAGGTCACCGACCCGCACAATGTCGGCGCCATCCTGCGCTCGGCGGTCGCCTTCGGCGCCGGTGCGCTGATCACCACGGCCCGCCACAGCCCGCAGGAATCCGGCGTGCTGGCCAAATCCGCCTCCGGCGCGCTGGAACATATCGACCAGATCGAGGTGAAGAACCTCGCCGACGCGCTGGAACAGCTGCACGAAGCCGGCTTCCAGACCATCGGCCTCGATTCGGACGGGCCGGCCGAACTCGAAACGGGTTTTTCAGGCGAGAAGATCGCGCTGGTGCTTGGCGCCGAAGGCAAGGGCCTGCGCCAGAAGACGCGCGAGACGGTGACCACGCTCGCCCGCCTTGACATGCCCGGCGCCATCCGCTCGCTCAACGTGTCGAATGCGGCGGCGGTGAGCCTTTATGCGGCACGGAAATTCCTTGGAGGGTGAATGGTGAAATAGTGAATGGGAAAGCGTTCTTACCGTCACCATTCACTATTCATCATTCACTATTCACCCACTTCATGCCCCGCCATCCGCTCCAGCGCCCGCACCAGCGCGGAATGATCCTCTTTCGCCCCGCCATTCGCCGAGCATGAGTTGAACAGCTGCTGCGTCGTCGACGTATTGGGCAGCGAGACACCGAGTGCCTTGGCGCCTTCCAGCGCCAGGTTGAGATCCTTCTGGTGCAGTTCGATGCGGAAGCCCGGCGCGAAGGTGCGCTTTATCATGCGCTCGCCATGCACCTCGAGGATGCGCGATGCCGCCAGCCCGCCCATCAGCGCCTGCCGGACCTTGGCGGGGTCGGCGCCGGCTTTTGAGGCAAAGACCAGCGCCTCGGCGACCGCCTCGATGGTCAGGGCCACGACGATCTGGTTGGCAACCTTGGTGGTCTGGCCGACGCCGTTCGGGCCGACAAGCGTGATGTTCTTGCCCATCTTTTCGAACACGGGCTTGGCGCGCTCGAACGCCTTGTCCTCGCCGCCGACCATGATGGTCAGCGACGCCGCCTTTGCGCCGACCTCGCCGCCCGACACCGGCGCGTCAAGATAGTCGCAGCCGAGATCGTTGATTTTCTTGGCGAAAACCTTGGTCTCGATCGGCGAGATCGAGCTCATGTCGATGACCAGCTTGCCCTTGCTCAGGCCGGAAGCGACACCGTTCTCGCCGAACAGCACCTCGGCTACCTGCGGGGTGTCGGGAACCATGGTGATGATGATATCCGCGGCCTTCGCCACTGCCGCGTGGCCGGTGATGCTTCTCAAGCCCTTGGCGACGAGATCGGCCGGCGGCTTCGAGCGGTGGTCGCTGGCAATGATGGCGTAGCCGGCATCCAGGAGATGCCCCGCCATTGGCGCGCCCATGATGCCAAGGCCGATGAAGCCGATGGTTTCCATTGTTGTTCTCCAAATGACTGTGTGAAACGCCCCCTCATCCGGCCGCTACGCGGCCACCTTCTCCCCGTTGGGGAGAAGAGGCTGGCGCTAACCTCGGCGATCTCTTCTCCCCTCGGGGAGAAGGTGGCCCGAAGGGCCGGATGAGGGGGCTGCGACGCCTAAGCCGCAGCACTCCCCTGCCCGTTAAGCTCTCTGAACCACCCCAACCCGGCCTCCGTCCCCGCCTTCGGCTTGTATTCCGCCCCGACCCAGCCGGAATAACCAATCCGGTCGATATGCTCGTAGAGGAAGGGATAATTGATCTCGCCCGTCCCCGGCTCGTGACGGCCGGGATTGTCCGCAAGCTGGATATGCGCGATGCGGCCGAGGTTGGCCTCGATGGTACGGGCGAGATCCCCCTCCATGATCTGCATGTGATAGATGTCGTATTGCAGGAACAGGTTCTTCGAGCCGACGCGCTCGATCAGCGCCAGCGCCTGGTTCGAATAGTTCAGGAAGAAGCCCGGGATGTCGCGCGTATTGATCGGCTCGATCAAAAGCCGGATGCCGGCCTGTTCCAGTTTCTCGGCGGCAAAAGCCAGGTTCTCGGCAAAGGTGTTTTCCAGCACCGAACGATCCACGCCCTGCGGCGCGATGCCAGCGAGGCAATTGACCTGCTCGCAGCCGAGCGCGTGGGCATAGCTGATCGCCTTGGCGATGCCTTGCCGGAATTCCGGCACGCGGTCGGGTAGCACCGCGATGCCGCGCTCGCCCTTGCCCCAGTCGCCGACCGGCAGGTTGAACAGCACCTGGCTCAGGCCGTTCTTCTTCAGCCGCGCCGCAACGATCTCGGGCGCATGATCATAGGGGCCGATATATTCGACGCCCTTGAAGCCGGCGCCGGCGGCGGCATCGAAGCGGTCGAGAAAATCGTGCTCGCCAAAGAGCATCGACAGATTGGCTGAAAAACGCGGCATTCTTTTTCTCCTTCTTCTGCTTGGCCCTAGGCGTGTTGAGATTCAGGGTCAGGCAGAGTCGAAAACGGTGACTTTCGAGAACCGGAGCGGAACGTACTTTCTGTACGTGAGCACCGGAAGCGCAGGAAGGCGCCGTTTGCAGGCCTGTCTCACCTGAATATCGGCGCGCCTAATCGAGCAACACAATCGCCGTCGGCGCATCCTCCTGGCTTTCGGCAAGGTCCTCGAATTCGGTGATCTTGTCGATTTCCGTGCCCATGGAAATGTTGGTGACGCGCTCGAGGATGAATTCGAGCACCACCGGCACCTGGTATTCCTTCATCAGCCGCTGCGCTTCCTTGAACGCGCCGGCGAACTCTTCCGGTTTGCGCACCCGGACCGCCTTGCAACCCATCGCTTCTGCGACCGCGACATGGTCGACGCCGTAGCCGGCCTCCGGATCGTTGGCGCGGTTGACGTTCTCGAAGGCCAGGCTCACCTCGAAATCCATCGCAAAACCGCGCTGCGCCTGGCGGATCAGGCCGAGATAGGCATTGTTCACGACGACATGGATATACGGCAGTTTGTGCTGTGCGCCGGCCGCCAGTTCCTCGATCATGAACTGGAAGTCGTAGTCGCCCGACAGCGCCACGATGGTGCGATCCGGATCGGCGGCGCGCACGCCAAGCGCTGCCGGCAGCGTCCAGCCGAGCGGGCCGGCCTGGCCGCAATTGATCCAGTTGCGCGGCTTGTAGACATGCAGGAACTGCGCCCCGGCGATCTGCGAGAGGCCGATCGTGGTGACATAGGTGGTGTCACGGCCGAACGCCTTGTTCATCTCCTCATAGACGCGCTGCGGCTTCAGCGGCACCTGCTCGAAATGCGTCTTGCGCTTCATCGTCTTCTTGCGGGTCTGGCATTCCTTCGCCCAGCCCGACCAGTCGCGCAGCTTTCCTGCCGTCTTCCATTCGGTGGCGACGTCGAGCAGCATCTTTAGTGCCGCACCGGCGTCCGAGACGACGCCGAGATCCGGCGCGAACACCCGGCCGATCTGGGTCGGTTCGATGTCGACATGGATGAATTTCTTGCCCTTGGTGTAGACATCGACCGAACCGGTGTGGCGGTTGGCCCAGCGATTGCCGATGCCAAAGACGAAATCGGCTTCCAACATCGTCGCATTGCCGTAGCGATGCGAGGTCTGCAGCCCGCACATGCCGGCCATCAGCCGGTGGTCGTCGGGGATCGCGCCCCAGCCCATTAGCGTCGGGATGACCGGCACGCCCGTTATCTCGGCGAATTCGATCAACAGATCCGACGCATCGGCGTTGATGATGCCGCCGCCGGCGACGATCAGCGGCTTTTCCGCGGCATTGAGCATCGCCAAGGCCTTTTCGGCCTGGGCGCGCGACATTGCCGGCTTGAACGGGACCAGCGGTTCATAGGCATCGATATCGAATTCGATCTCGGCCAATTGCACGTCGACCGGCAGGTCGATGAGCACCGGGCCCGGTCGCGACGAGCGCATCAGGTGAAATGCCTTCTGCAGCGCCATCGGCACGAGATAGGGCTCCATGACCGTGACCGCCCATTTGGCGACGGGTGCGGCTATGGCGGCGATATCGACCGCCTGGAAATCCTCCTTGTTGAGCCGTGCCCGCGGCGCCTGACCAGTGATGCACAGGATCGGGATGGAGTCCGCCGCCGCCGAATAGAGCCCGGTGACCATGTCGGTGCCGGCCGGGCCCGACGTGCCGATGCACAGCCCGATATTGCCTGATTTGGCTCTCGTGTAGCCCTCGGCCATATGCGAGGCCGCCTCGACATGGCGCGCCAGGATGTGGCGGATCGAGCCCCTCGCCTTCAGCGCCGAATAGAACGGATTGATCGCCGCGCCCGGCACGCCGAAGCCGCAGGAAACGCCTTCCTTTTCGAGAACGAGAACCGCTGCATCGACAGCGCGCATCCTGGCCATGTCCAGCCTCCTCAAGATTGTTGGTTGGTTGACAATGCCAGTGTCGTTTTCATTTTTCAATTTTTTCAGAATAATTTTTCATTTCGAGAAAACCGCTTCTATACACTGATTCCCCTGGCTTTTTCGTTTTCCATAAATCCGGCCATCAAAATCGATGAAAAAGTTTTTCATTGCGATTTCGGCGAAACCGGCGACAATGCCGCCATGGAAACGAGCGAAAAACGCCAGCGCGGCCGGCCGCGCGCTTTCAACGGTCCGTCCGAGGCCGGTTCTGTACAGTCGCTGGACCGGGCCTTGCGCATCCTGGCCATCGTCGCTGAAGGCAGTGGCCTGTCGCTGAGCGAGATTTCGGCGCGTAGCGAGCTCGCGGCGTCCACCGCCTACCGCATGCTGACGACGCTGCAGAACCACGGCATGGTCGAGTTCGATACATCGGACCAGCTGTGGTCGATCGGCGTCGAGACCTACCGCATGGGTGCCGCCTTCCTGCGCCGCCGCAAGCTTGTCGACCGGGCCCGCGTGGTCATGCAGGAATTGATGGAGAAGACCGGTGAAACCGCCAATCTCGGCGTCGCCGAGGACGATTGCGTCGTTTTCGTCAGCCAGGTCGAGACCCATCAGGCGATCCGCGCCTTCTTCCGCCCGGGCACGCGCAGCTCCTTCCATGCCTCGGGCATCGGCAAGGCGGTGCTGGCGCAGCTCGAGCCGGAACGCGTCGCCGCCATCCTGCGCAAGTCGGGCCTGCAGCGCTTCACCGACAAGACGCTGTCCGACATTTCGGCGCTGGCCCATGACCTGGCTGTCATCAAGCACCGCGGCTGGTCGGTCGACGACGAGGAGCGGCATCCCGGCATGCGCTGCGTGGCCGCCGCCATTTTCAACGAGTTCGGCGAGCCGATCGGCGGTGTCTCGGTCTCCGGACCGACGGTGCGGGTGACGATGGAGCGGCTGGACGAGATCGGGCCGCTGGTGCGCGACGCCGCCGCTGAGGTGACGAGGATGATCGGCGGGTTCCGATTATAATGCGGAGAACGCTTCAGCTTTTGCTCGCCGCTTCACTGTGCGGATGCGTGGCGACGGCGCCCGAACCCGCCCCTGTCTCCCAGCAAATCAGCGAGATTCCGATCTCGCTCGCTTTGGAGGAGACAATCACGATCGGCATTCGCCAGCATTTACATGATCCTGTATCCTCCAAATTCGGGACGATGCGTGCCGGCGAGCGAACGCTCGACGGCCGCCGCGAAATCCTGGTCTGCGGCCATGTCGCTGCAAAGACGTCGTCCGGTGGTCATACAACAGACCAACCGTTCGCCGCCAAGATCTATCCGGATGAAGGAAGCAGCTTCGAACTCATCGCCACGGGCGATCAATCGCAGAATGCGAGTGTTGCCCGCATCTGCCGTGCAGCGGGATTGCCGATCTCCGAACCGTAGCCCGCACCGCGGCGCGCTCAAATCAGGAAGGAGGGGCTGCGTACAGCCCCTCCTTTCCGTGTGGGGGTGCCTCCTCCTAAAGGCGGCAATAGTGGCGGTAGCCGTCATAGCCGACATAGGTGTCGGAGTACGGATCGTAACTGGCGTAGCGGTTGGCGCAGCGGCGGACGTGCCAGGAGCCACCCTCGTCGTCGACATAGACGGTGCGGGGCTGCTGGTTGAGCAGGCTGCCGAGCACGAAGCCGCCGACGCCGGCGGCGATGCCGATGCCGATTTCGCGGTTGTGGTGATGGCTGTGGGCGGCCGACGGCTGGACGGTGCCGACCAGCGAGGTGGCGGCGACGGTGCTGGCGATGAGGGCAGAAGCGATTTTGCGCGTGAACATGACGATCTCCTTGTTTCGTTGCGAGAGGCGATCCATCCGCCTCTTGATCATCTGTCGTTTCGGCGCGGAAAAAGGTTCGAAAGAATTTGGGATTTTCTTGAAGGCCGGAAATCAGCCGATGGAAACCAAGATCTGATCGATCGAGCGCTCAACGCAAAAAAGGGCGGCCGAAGCCGCCCTTCCGCGAGGCAGGTCGTCTCGCTCAAAGGAAGATGATCACCTTGCCGTGGTGATGATGATGCTTGTGGTGATGGTGCTTGTGGTGATGGTTCCACCACCACCAGGGCTTGTCGTGGTGCTTGTGATGATGGTGGTGATGATGGCTGTGAGCGGAGGACGACTGCACGGTACCGGCGAGCGCGCCGGTGGCGACGAAGATGGCGACCAGGCCCGAAGTAAGACTGCGCTTCAACATGATGATCTCCTTGATCGAGGCGACCATTCGCCTCTGGAGATCAGTCGCGGTGACGTGGTGAAAGGTTCGAGGTTTTGAGCGAGTAGTGAGTAGTCAATGGTCCGAAAGGCGTTTGCCCATTCACCATTCACCCCATCCCAGTCACATGCCGCAGCCAAAACGCCATCGCGATAAAACCGACGATGGCGGCGATGCCGGTCCAGTCGACATTGGCGCTCTTCACGTCCCTGATGAGCTTTACCGCAAGCAGCCAGGCAATGACGACAAGCGGCAGGATGATGACAAGTCTGATCATGCGACACCCCGTTCGATGCGTTTGCACCTGAGAGATATGTAGGGATCGCATTGGCGGTTTTCAGCATGGCGGCCCGCCCACCTCGGCGGGGTCCATTAGCGATCGAAACGGAGTTTTGTCTTTACTGGCGCACGAAATATGCTAACCGGAGCGCCGTGCCCTTGTAGCTCAGCTGGTAGAGCAGCGGTTTTGTAAACCGAAGGTCGGCGGTTCGATTCCGTCCGGGGGCACCAGTTTCCACCCGACAATCCCCAGAAATCAAGGAACTCAAGGGTTTCAACGTTCCCAGAGGTACACCAAAAGGTACACCGAGGGGTACACCGAGGATGAAAATGGCACTGGAACACGTCCAGCCGCGCGGCAACAGGAAGGTCTATCGAAGGAAGGTGCCCAAGGCACTTCAAGGCATTCTCGGCAAGACTGAGATGGTGCTTCGCCTCGGAAGAACCGACGCCGAGGTGCGCAAGCAGTATGACGCCACCCACGCCGAGGCAGAGCAAATCTTCGCCAAAGCATGGGACGAATTGCATGGAGTGAGGGCGCCGGCTGCGAAGCTCACAGCGCGTGAACTGTTCGATCAAGCGACAAAGCGACTTCGGGACCTTGGCTTCAACCCATATCGCGCCGGCAGCGGCGATCCTGATGATCCTGATGAGGTGGCCGAATGGAATGCTCGCGAAGTCGTCGCTGAGGATATCGTCAAAGGTTATCCAAGGCACGAAGAGACCGACCACCCCATTGGCGTCTCTGACGAGGACCGGGCGCTGCTCACGCTACTGACCTCCTCAAATAAGCCCGTCGGTCCCTCGCCCACCCTAGAGGATGCCAAACGGCTCTACCTGAAGGTCCGGTTCACCAAGACCAATCCTTCGGAGAAATCGAAGAAGCGGGACGAGCAACAGGCCGACCGCGTCGTGGGACATGTCAAATCGGCCTTGGGTTATGATCCGGTATTGGCGGACATGAAGCGCGCCGATGCCAGAAAAGTCGCTGACGCCATGCTGAAGGAAATCCCGACTGCTGCGACCGTGGACCGATACCTCAATGTCGTGCGCGCCATCGTTGCCCATGGCATTCGCGAGTTCGACCTAACTGGCACAAGGAACCAATTTGAGAAGCTAGATGTTGCCGACAGCGGACGCGAACCCGACAAACGAAAGAGGCTCCCCTTCACCCCCGAGCAATTGGTGGCAACTCGGGAGCGCGTGCTTGACCGCGCCGCCCCTGACCTCCAACAGATTTGGCGGCTGCTTGAGGGCACGGGCTGCCGTCTATCCGAGATCACCGGGCTTCGTGTCAGCGACGTAATGCTCGATGCCCAGTACCCGCACATCGACGTCGAGTGGCATGATGAGCGCCGGGTCAAGACCGAAGTCTCTCGCCGAAAGGTCCCCCTCATTGGGGACGCCTTGGCAGCTGCCAAGCAGGCCGTCGAAACGGCAGATGAGAGCAAGATGCTATTCGCCCGTTACGGTCATGAGGGAGGCGGCGACAAAGCCTCGGCGGCGCTTGGAAAGCACGTCAGAGCCGCCGTAACGGACAGGAAGGTGACTACCCACTCATTGCGCCACTGCATGGAGGATTTGCTGGTCATTGCTTGGGTCCCTGAGAAGCTCAAGCGGTCCATCATGGGTCACTCGGGTGGCGGCTCTGCGGACAACTATGGGGGCGAAGAGGCGCGGCTTAAGGTGGCGACCGAGGCGATGCTGAAGGCCCTCGGCCCTGTGTCCCCCGATTAGTCGGCATCAGAAATCGGAGCGCGAGAAGACCGACTGCGGCAAAGCGCCTCATCGCCTTCTACGAAAGCCTTAGCCGATAGCCGAGTCGGGAAGCTGGACAACCCCAGCCTCCATCTTCTGCTCGGCAGCGGATGGTCCTTCCCGTAGTGCCGTAAGGAGCACGGCTATTGTACCGGAGAACATCGCTTTCGGTCCAAGGGCGCGGATGTCAGCCATTACGCCATCAAACTTCTCAACCATGGTTGCGACTTGTTCGTCGTCGAACGTCAGCACCCTATCAGAGTGCGCAAACATGTTCCGAAATTTGCGCAGCTTATGGAGTTCCGCCGCCAACTTAGGCTCAATGAGCGCTAACGCTTTGGCGACATAGATCCTGGCGCTGAACGTCGCGAGCCCCCCCGTACCGCTAAACAAAGTCTCCTTTGTATGCTTATCCAGCGATGGCATGCGGCTCTGGATAACCCTAGTCAACTCGTTGTCGACAATTTGCGTGTAAGCAAGGACGACGCCATGCGGACCTCGGCTCATCAGAGTTTCATTAGACTTCATAAATCCATCAAGCAACTCCCTCTTTTTGCCTTCAAGCACCTTTACATAAGACTCTGTCTCAAAGACCGCTCTTTTTAACCTCCTCATCAGACGCTGAGTTTCTCTATCCTTTTCTTCACTAGTTCCCTCAAACGAATCAAGGGCTTTCAACTCCAACGGAATCTTCTCCAACTCCGTCCGAACATTTCTTTTTTTCGACATCCCACGCCCCCAAGCCGATTACCCCAATGCTGCGATGACAATCTGACCAGCGTCGACATGTGCCTGTACCTCGGCGTGAATCTCCGCATGGAGGTCGACCTCTTTCCCCTCGGCAGTAATGGAAACCGCGAGGGAGTATCGGGCCTTATCTTTGCCCCGCTTCTGGCCGAGGTGCGATTTCCACCATCCACCAACTGGGAAGATTGCTATGTGATCATGGCTGGCGAGATCGACAGCATACCCGCGCCACAGATCGCAGTGAAGAGAACCAGCCTGAACGGACTTTGGCCCTAGGAGCCAACGACTAGGCTCGACAGGGGCTTTATCGGCTTCGACCGGCTTCTCATGAGCTTCATTATCCGCGTCCGTTTCCGGGGTGCTAAGGCGCTGTCGAAACTCTTCGTGCGTCTCAAGCCGCTTTTTCAATTCGAACCGAAGCCCGTAGGATCGATAGGTCTCCGGTCGAGTTGCAGCTCGCCCTGATAGGTTCGGCTCTACGAAGTAAGAAAGCGTGACCTTCATCACAACCACCGCGCTCTCAAGCGCTTGCAGCGCCTTGCGAGGCCACGGCAACTCATAGAAATGCATCTCGTTGAAGACTGCGCTGCCGCCTGCTCCTAGCGTGAACGGTTGAATCTCAGCCTGAGCGAGCAGAGTGACATCGTTCCTCGCCGAAGCGACGGCTCGTCCAAGATTTGGCACGCCGAACCCTACCTCGCGGAGAAGAAGTTGCACCGCGCCTTTGCTAATACCCTTCCAGTGGGAGCCCTTTCCGATGAGCCTTCGCCGTATCGGTGCTGGCCACTCAGCTGATTGGACCACCAAAGCGCGATACGTTTCGGGCCACAATCCGGGCACGGCGCCCTTGAGCTGCCCCACGAAATTGCCGGCCATCGCAGTTGCGGCACTGGTCGCCCAAAATGGCACCAAGGGCTCTTCGCCAACGTTAGAACCCGTGGAAAGTAGAGAAACTGCCGGATGCCAATCACAGTCATCTGCGGCGTTGACCATCATGTTCCCAGCTTCAAAGAGCACCTCAGGCTTGATCGGTGTAAGGTCGCCGGCGAGGCTCTGGGAGCCGGTGCTGAACGGACTTTTATCGTTCACCTCCGCAAGGGGCATCAGATTCTTCAGCCATTTGCCTTTCGCGGTGATTCCTCCAACCGTCAGCGCATTCCAACTCTGGGCTGGGTCCTCTATGGTATGATGCTGCTCGACTTGAAGCCGGGGGCCCCCGATTACGTTTCCGCCTGCCACCAATAGAAGACGCTTGGAACGGTCTTTGGCTGCAATTTCATCATTAGCTTCGCCTGGCATCGACCCAGCGCTGATTTGATCTAGCGCTCCGCTCCATGACGAAGGGGAGTCGGGGGGGAATTCATCAGTTGATGATGCGATGCAGAAGCTTCGCGCAACATTCGGGCGTTCGATTTCAGCTATGGCAATCGCGGATTGAGTTACGATTCCGTAGGCCGAGGGTCGATTAGCTGGAAAGCCCTTTGGCGGCAGAAATTTCACCGACTCGACATTGTGGCTCAAGACCACAGGTTCATTGTCGTTCATACGCCAAACTAGGTCCCCGTAGAGCACCATTCCGGCCATGGGTGTTCCGTGTCCCCCATGTGGGTGATGGTCATCCGCGCCCCACTGGTCGTCGATGGTCCACGCTCCAGCAATGCCGGGCGCGATCAGCGGATGTGCAGCAGCGACCCCTGTGTCAATGACGCAAACGGCGGGAGCATCGTTTGAGGGGCCTTGAATGCGGCCGACAAGCTCCTTGACCCAATCATGTTGCCCGAAACCATCGCCACTTAATTCTAGGAATGGCTCGATGCTCCCCTCGGCCTTGCGCACTTCCCAAACAGCGCCGGGAATGCGCGCAAGAAACGCCACCACAGTAGCGGGCGAACCGTGAACGAACACGACCTCGGAATCAGGGAACTTCAGCCTTTCATTGTGAACCGCAAGGTCGGCATTTTGAGCAGCAACGATTACATCAATGGTGCGAGGGCCGGGCTTCGCTGTTGACTGCTCCCTTACCCACAGTTCCCACCAGCCCGCCTCCTTCGCTTGGAAATCGACTTGGCCGCCAAAGAGCGTTCGCGCATCTGCAGCTCGTACAACTTCGATCGGCTCGAACTTCGGGACATCAGGGCGTTTCTTGTTGCCCAAATTCTCCGCGCCATAGTTCTCGATGCGACCGAGAAGGAAGTTGCGCGCGTTGTCCGGAACAAAAAGGACAGCCCTTTCGGTCCTGTCATCCTGTCGTGTGGAGCGAAGTACCACAATGTCTTGAGCTGGGTAATCAAGCGCGGGTGTTTTGGATGGCCCCCTGAGTTCGCTGGCGGGAACCATCGTGTCGAGTTCGACAATCGTGCCTCGCCCCTGCCCGACGATGGACAATCGTGTATCCTCGCCGGGAGTAGGAATAGCACCAAGCGCGGCAGTGAGGTGTCCAATTAAAACCTGCGCGTGAGCGTGGTAATCCTCACGGCGCGGTTCACGGTTTTGCGGCTTGTTGGGAAACTCATACTGCGCTTGCACTCGGAATGGATCAATTCGTAAGTGCTGCAACTCGTGAGCGGAAAAATTCTCACCCTCTCCTGCCATTCAAACTGCCCCCCAGGAACCGCTAGCGATGTGCGTTTAGTCGCCCCCTAAATGCAATACGGTCATCAAGTGCGGCACGAAGGGCTGACACTGAAAGAGTTGCGACCCCTCCCAAGATCGCATCCTTAACAACGGTGTCAGCAGCACGGACCAATTCGCCTTGGCTTAGTCCCTCAGTTGCGCCCGCTACTTCTGTCCAACCTTTGGCTGTCATCTTGAGGCGTCCAAGTCGGCGAGTCAGAATTGCTCGCGCCGCTTGTCTGTCGGGCACGTCATACTCAACGATTTCGTCGAACCGCCTTGCAAGCGCCTTGTCCAAGATTTCTGGGTGATTGGTTGCCGCCACAACAAGGCTGTCTGTCGCATTCGGCTCTTCCATGAAGGTTAGGACCGAATTGAGCACCCGCCGCACTTCGCCCACGTCATTGGTGTCTCCTCGACTGGAGCCCATAGCGTCAAATTCATCGAGCAGATAAACCGCCCGGGTCTTCGCAACTTGGTCGAAGAGGAGCCGAAGCTTGCCCGCCGTTTCGCCGAAGAAGCGGCTGAAGAGTGAGTCGAGCCGTACCATGAAGAGCGGGAGGCGCAGTTCGCCAGCAAGGGCGGAAGCCGTCATCGTCTTGCCAGTGCCGGGAGGGCCAACAAGTAAGAGATGGGTTGCAGGCACCTGTCCATGGTTGCGCAACAGACCGCGTTCCGATTGCTGTCTCACGACCCGATCAAGCCGAGCTCGCACGCCGTCGGCCAGTACCATGCTATCGAGACCAGCCTTCGGATAAGAGCTTTGAACAAGATCCTGGAGTTCCCCCCGAGGGCGCGCAAGGGGGATCACAGATTGCCCCTTAGGCGGAGTAGTTCCCCGCTCACGCATCCGTTGGACCAGTCTCTTCAACTTCTCCGCATCGGCTGAGTTGCCGCCCCGCGCTTCTTGGGCAGCCACCTGAAGCGCAATAGACATGAATTGATCTTCATCGCCAGCCACATGTGAGCTGAGAAGTGCAATGAATTGCTTTGTCGACATCAGCGCACCTCCGCAATCGATGTTCAAGGAAGAATGGCGGCACTCAGTGCATGTTCTGAGTCCCGAAGCTATAGCAGAGTCCAAATTTCCAAGCCATTTCCCTCCGGATCAACGCGACCGTTCCAAGCTCACGAAGGTCCGTCTTTAGCCGCAACCACTTCTCATCGCTCAATATCGCCCGGCGCACCGTCTTTATCTCGGCAAGCCGCGTTACCCGAATGCCCTGACGCGCGCTCGGGACCGCGCCCCGCAGAGAGGAACGAGGGTGAGCATCTTGCATTTGGACGCGGAAGCCAAAGCCGAACTGCATTCGGAAGCAGTGAAGCTGATCGCTCGATACGAGAGCCCGCTTGAGACCGTGAAAGCGCTCATGGCCTACAACTGTGAGCTTGAGACCCAGATACTCGCCATCGCCCACCGGCATCCGGGGGTGGCGACCGTCAGCTATGACGATACCCGGTAATGTTGGGATGATGACGGACGTGAGCGACGAAATCAGGCTTCCCAGCCCCGAACACGTCACAGCCTCCGGCATCCAGCATCATTGTTGCGAGCGTCCTGACTGCGGCAAGGATGCCGGCTGGGGTTTCGCGAAGCCAAAACAGGCACCGCATTGGTTCTGTTTTGAGCGGTCTTAATTGTGACCGGAGAGTGGAAATAGCCGGGGGGCATCAGGGCTCTCTTCTCTGAGATCGAACAGCACGAACTGACCGTGGAGCGTGGCTTGGTCCATGATGGTCTCCACCAACTCGCAGTCGGTCATTTGCAGATCGGGATCAGCTTTGCGAACTGCGGCAACGGTGTCTCGGACTGAGACGATGCTACCAACTAGGATCGGACGGATCACCGCATCCACCAACTGCTTGGCCGTAGATGCTGGCCGGAAGACTGCTTGATCCATCGCCCCTCACACTTGGAAACGCAGCAATCTAGCGCTCGACTGCTTCATTGAAAATTACATATGTTAGTTCTCCGTTCGACAAAAAAGCTGTGTTTTGAGCTTTGGGCCGCCAATCACTTCGGGTAGCCTATTGGCGACCTGAGTTGGAGCCCTTACCTCTCCGATCCGCGCTTAAGCCGCCTGATGTGGTCGACCACGTTGGCCGGCTCGTATGGCTTCGCAAGGTGCGGGCCTTGCTGACAAAGGTCGCCCGCCGCGCTCGCAGTTCGTTCTACTGCGGCAGAAAGCACTATCTTGACCTCGGGCTTGTTCTCGCGAACCCATTTCGACAGTTGGAACCCGTTCATGCTGCCCGGCAGGTCAACGTCACACAAGATCGTGTCGACAGCGAACTCCGCATGGTCCAACGCTTGTTGCGCCTCACGGGCATCATGGGCCTCAATGACCCTGTAGCCACAGTGGCGGAGATAGTCCGAGATGACGGATCGGGTGATGACGTCGCCGTCAACCACGAGGACCGTTTGGCTCTGTTGGTTCGGGGCTTCCATTGGACGGAGAACGGTCAGCGGCCGGCACGGTTCCACGCATCAATGCCTGCAATTCTGGGGCGACCATAAGCGCAGGCTTGGAGAAGAAGCAGTCGAACAGGTGCTGATCTTGTTGCTTCGGCAGGTAATTGCCTGACATGACAGCTACCTTGACGGTCGGACGCTCGCGTCGGACAAAAGCCGCCAAAGCAAGGCCATCTAGCCTGCCGGGCATCTGGACGTCGGTTAGCACCAAGTCGATGTGTATCGGGCTCTGAAGGAACTCTATGGCGTCATCCGCCGTACCCAGTTCATAAACGGTCCAACCGGCCTCCCGTAGTTGATCACCTACGTCCATGCGGATGAAGATTTCGTCCTCAACCAAGAGGACAATCCCGGCGTGCCGCCCATCGGCCCGACCTTCGTCTCCCGCGAGAGACCCCGTCCATATTGTTTCTGCTGGTTCGCTTGCCACTGCGCCCTGTTTGCATACACCCACAACGCTCACCGAACGCCGCGAGGACATAAAGGTTCCATATCGGAGAAGGCCGGGGTGTTGGTACAAAACCGTGAGCAGGTGATCCGATGACAGGCACGCGCGCCCATCCCCCTACTCCTCTCTCTTTCGGCAGTGGTACGAGCGCGAATTGCAGTACGAGCGCGGACGAATGGCTAACTGCTATGCCCGCACGGTGCGACAAAGAGGCAACGGAACGCCTCTCAAAGCGAAACCTTTACGCTCGTTCTTTCGTGCATGAGGGTGAGCTAATGAAAGATGATGCGTTAATAGCCACGCTTTCCCTCGCATGGACGCTACGCGAGCAACTCGCGCTAGCTCGGCTTGAGATGGTTCATGCGCGCGACGCTCTTGCCTCAGTCAGGATGCAGTCGAGAGATGCCTCAGCATATCGGTATCACGAACGGCTCGGCGTCGCGATGCGCCTTAACTCTTGACCGCCCATCCAAGCTGCCAAGTGCAGTTCTCCCCGTTGGCTGTTTTGCTACTGTCAGGACCGACTGAACGTAGCGCTTGGCGGGGCGGAACGGATGTGAATAGATACTCACTTGTCGGTGATCTCTGTCAGTAGGACCCCCTCCTCCTTGGCAGCCAGCCGAAAGAGCCTACGGACCTGTTGAGCTGAAGCCCTATGCTCCCCGAAGGCCACGCAAGCCTCGACCGCACGTCGCCATGCAGCGCCCTTCTTGGTGAACTTCAGGAGCAACTCTGCGGCTGCCTCGACCGAGGTGACGTTATGGCGGAGACCTGGGCGTTCCCTGATGGGGACTGCTGGGGAGAACCATGAGAGGGCCATCAGGCGAACCCTCCTGGGAACCTCCCGTGGGACAGCCTCTGCTTGAGGTCGTTGGCATTCAGGATGTCCGCCAGCTCCTTGGCGTACTCCGTGTCGGGAAGGTCGACAGATGGGTGGCCCGCTACAATAGCCGGCTTCCCGGTGAACACGTCGAACACCGTCAACGTCCCGTCGTGTTCCCGCCTTACGTCGTACCGGAGAGTTGCCATTAGGGACATCTAATGTGGGTCGGGAATATTTGGTACAAATTTCTGAGCGGGTGATCGGATAAGAGGCACGCGCGCCGCCCCCCCTGGGGTGCCTTGAGGGCGTCGCATTCTGTTGGTGATTGTCCATGTGGATGGGAAAGGCGCGCAGGGCGTCTTCGTGGCTAGCTAGCGCAAGCGCGCCTTGACATGGTTGCAAGATGCGCCGCCCTCGCCGTACTCCGCATGCAATGCCAAGACGACGCAGCTGTCCGATATGATGCCCGACTACGGGCGCTGCTAGGCGCTTGATCGGTCTTCGGCAGCAGTTGCTCGGCGTTGGCTGGCAAGTGTAGACTGTGTCAAGCACAACGTCCGTTGACAGTTAGACACAGACCCCTTACCATTGGCAAATCAGAACGAGCGGAGAGGGGCAGATGATGAACAAGTATGTGTCCTATCGCCGGGTGTCGACGGCAGACCAAGGGCACTCAGGTCTTGGAATGGATGCGCAGAAACGCGATATCAAGCTGTTTCTGGAAAACTACTCGGAAGTTCCCTTCGCCATAGTCGGGGAGTTTGAAGAGGTCCAGACCGGCAAGGATGATGGCAGGCCAGAACTGGCCAAGGCGCTTGATCTCGTCAGGAAGACCGGCGCGGAATTGCTTGTGGCTAAGCTCGACAGGCTGAGCCGCAAGGTCTCGTTCATCGCCAGCCTGATGGACGACAAGAAGGTGAAGCTCCGGGTTGCCTCGATGCCACATGCGGACAAGTTCCAGTTGCACATCTATGCGGCGCTGGCCGAGCAGGAGCGCGATTTCATCAGCAAGCGGACCAAGGATGCACTGGCTTCGGCCAAGGCGAACGGCAAGAGGCTTGGCGGGCGAAGGGTACGGAAGGACGGGACGTTCGCGCTCGACAACAGGATCGCGGGGCTCAAGGCCGTGGCCCATGCCGATGCGGCGCGCGTGATCGACTTCATCAGGCCACTCAGGGACGCCAAGCAGACGCTGAGAGAGATCGCCGGAGCGTTGCAGAAGGCCGGCATAGCGACACCACGTGGCGGAGTGTGGACGGCCAAACAGGTTTCGAGAACATTGGAGAGAATGCAGACGAATGTCTAAGCCGAGAACAATCAAAGGAAAGGGCTGGCGCAACGGCCAATACCAATGCGGGTGGCAAGACGACGGCAAGAGCTTCGAGGAAATCCTCCAGCTCGACAAATTCAAGGCGACGGGCGGCAGCCGAGCCGTCAGACGCGAGCAAACCATGAAGGCGTTGCTGCACTGGATGCGTGGGCAAATCCGCGCCAAGAAATGCAACTGGAGCCTCTACAATACCCTCAAGGATGAGATTTGCGGGCGGATGAAGGCGGGCCATCCGATGAAGGATGTAAAGGCATCAGTTGATGCGGCGATAGCGTCCGGCGCGGGCGCTCGCAGCAAAGCCGAGGAACGGAAGGTCGAGGACCGCTTTCGGCGCATGGAGGAGGCGTCAATTCAGCGGTACAATGACAAGAAGCAGGATGCCGCAATAAGACAATCTGAAGCAAACGACAACCGAAACAAAGCAGTCACTGAGCAGTCGCAGAAGTTGACCAAAATGGAGCCCTCGATGAGGCTTCAGAGTGTATTTACGGATAATTTCGAGATGTCCGACGATCACTGGGAGTGATACTTGGTGGGATAAGCGCCACCATGTCCCAGAAAAACACCCCAATCAGCGGCCCTAATCTTTGTTGCCGTGCCTGCCTCTATCTGTCCTCCCTTTTGGACTGAGTGGCGCAGGGTGGCAGCAATCCATCCGATCAACGATAAGGAACGATCACCATGACATCCGACTTGGAACTGACACACGAGGAGCAACAGCCGCCGATATGAACGTCGTGGTAAAGCCGCCCGCAAAGACGGCAGGCAGCCAGCCGCGCGATGCCCAGGGCGTGACCGAGATTGTCGCGCTCAGGGACATTCTCGTTGACGCGGAAGGGACGCAGATCAGGGACAAACTCGATGAAGCCCACGTGCGAACCCTCGTCGGCGTGCTGCAGGCCCATGACGACGGTCTTTCCGAGGTCGACGGCATCATCCTTGACAGTGACGGGCAGCCAATCGAAGCCATGACCTACGGCTTCAAGGACTTGATCGAGGTCGACCGCGTGCGCGGCAGGCTTGGCGGCAAGGATGTATTCCATCTCGTCAGCGGCTTCCATCGTGTGGAGGCGGCAAGGCGGGCCGGGAAGCTGGCCATAGGTGCCATCGTGTTTCCAGATCGAGGTCAAGCCTACCGGGAATGGCAGGCGGGCAAGGCAAACGGCCAGCACGGCAAGCGGCTGAAGCCCAAGGAACGCAAAGAGCAGTTGCGGCGCTACATCAGGGCCAATCTGCATCGGCATCCGGGGCCACGCGGCGGGCGGGCCAATGGCGAACTGAAGTCCGTCACCCAGATGTGCCTCGACAATGACGGCATCGACATCAAGACGTTCTGGAAATGGGTCAAGGAGGTCTCCTATCCGACGTGGCGGGCGCTGACCGAGAGGACGGGCTACGGCGACGAGTGGAACGACAACACCGATCCTGAATACGATCCAGACGAGGTCAGGGAAGCCCAGAATAACCGTAAGTTGGAACGGGCAATCACACTAGTGGTCAACATCGCAAATACCTTGGATCAGGAGATGAGCCTCCGCAAGGCCGAGGAATTGCTGGAGAAAGCATTGAAGGATGTCTCCGCGATGCTGACGAGCAAGATGCCAGACCCGTTCGCCTAACGCTCGCTGGGAAATCCCTGCACTATTGCGAGAAATCGACGACAAACAGACGCCCGATGATTGGTTTCATTGGGCTTTTTTAATTGGAAACAGCTCCAGTTTCGTGACCACTCCCGCACATGGGCGGGCAGCACGATGCTGGCAACAGGAAAGAAAGGAACATCAGAATGCAAGACGAAGCAACACGCCGTAAATGGCGAGAATACAAGCGCAAGTGGCGCAGCGAGAACCCGGAGCGAAACCGCGAGATGTACCGGGAGACCTATCAGCGCCACCGCGACACCATCAACGCGGATAAGCGGGAAGTGCGGAAGCTCTTCGCCGAGTGGCGGAAGACCGTATATGCCGCGCAGGGCTCTGCCAGTGTCCGCTGAGAACGTCCACCAGATCACCCCGACAATCCGCGTTGTCGAGACGGATCGTGAATGGATCGTCCAGACGGTCGAGATGAAGCGGACCCGGAGGCCTGGCCTCCAGTCAACCGGCGTATGGGCCGACCGCGCCTACATCACCAGCCGGTCGATGCTGAACGGCGAACTGAAGCGCCTTGTCGGCAATGGTGCGATGAAGGCTGGCCTTGTCCGGCATGTCAGTCAAGACGTTCTGGACTGGCTGAACGGGCTGCCCGAGCGGCACCCGTCGCGCGATCTTCAGCGGTCCACGGTGCTGGACATGCTGGAGGCATCGACAGCGCACAGCGAGCATGGTGAGACCTTCCAAGATCACCTGCCGCTGATCGTGAAGCACGGGCCGCTACGGTGGCGCAACGACCGGAATGCCCGTTTTGACCCTTGACGAGATCAGGCGGCAGGACTGGGTCGCGACCTATCCGGCGCGGGAGGCGGCCCTTGCCTTGGCTGAATGGATTGGGGCCGACGACTGGGAGACGGTTTCGCAGCTTGACCGGAGATTGCCGTGGATCGGCATCGAATGGACACAGAGCTTCAACACGGCAGCCGAGCGGTGCTTTGAGGTTTATGGCTATCCGGCTTTAGATGCTGCGGCAGTCGCGAGACGTGTTGCCGAGGTTGCGGTGCGGCCCAGCTACACAGCGGCGCGCGGAGGGGCCGCCCGAGGCAGCGGCGATCTTTCCCGACCACCAACCCCAGCCGCTCCTACGGCGCGTCCTGAGGGCTCTGTCGCACTGGACACCTACGGGTTCACACGTCGGGCATAACGCCGCCACCACCACCAACACCACCGAACCTACCCACGCCCGGAGCAATGACGCGCCGGGGTGGCCAATGACGACCAGAAGGAACGAACACATGACCAATTACGACGACAACCCCAACAAATACCAGACCGACAATACGCCGCTGGCTCAGGCGATGATACGGGCTCAAGCTGCACAGGCAGAGGCTGATACGGCCAAGCAACACGCCGTTGCTGCCGAGGCGTCAGAACGGGCCAAGCAGGAAGAGATTGACCGCGCTGTCGAACTCTCGATGTCCAAGTTCAACCAGCAGCTTGCCGCCCAGCGCATGGGCGTGAAGACGCAAGGGGCGATCCGGTCTCAGGACGTGGGCGTTATCCCGCCGATGGCTGAGATCGAGAAGACCACGGTCAGGGTTCTCGGCGGTATCGAGGTCTCATTCCAGCAGGCCAAGGACATGTGCGAGGTGGGGCAGATCACCCAGGCCGAGTTCAACAAGGCTGTGGTCGACGGACTGGCTTGCCGTGGATACGCGGCACCGAAGTCTTTCACCTGACCACGGAGGCCGAGAGTGACGAGGGGGCTTCGGCCCCTGAGTTGCCTGCCGTGGACGCCCAGGACGAGGAAGTGATCGACGATGCGAAGGAAGAGAAGCAACATGCCGAGTTTGTTCGCATGGCCGACCAGAGCCTTGATCGGTTTCGGGACACCCACAGCGAACCGCAGCAGCAGTTCATCGTGGATGCCTACGTGGAGACCGGAGAAATTCTTACCGGCGAAGCATACGGGATCGACCCGGTGGAAGCGGCTGTGGTCGAGACTGCTTTCTCTCAGCATTTGGACCGCAATGTCCTTCGGCAGCATGGGCTGACGCTGGCGACGTACTTCGAGCATGTCGACGAGGCTGATTACCCGGCGCTTCGCAGGGCTGCAGCCAAGGGCGAATGGCACGTCTTCCATGGACATGCGCAAGCCATAGCAGCGGCGCGAAAGACGCACGGGCTCTAATCCACAATGACCTTCCCGTCCCGATGCATCGCCCCAAGAGGTGTGTCGGGGCGGGGCCTTTCATTGCACGAACCCCTGTTCCGCCATGCAGGCTTTGAAGGTGCTGTTCGCTGCCATCGCCCCGGCAATCCAGAGCCGTCCCGCCATCACCTGCGTTTCACCTGCGCGACCTTTGCAAATTGCCTTCGCCCTCTCAAGACGGCTGTCTTTTGTTGTGGCCTGAACCTCACGCCAATGCCCTGATGACGTCGTGTTGTTGCACCCGACAAGCGCCAAGCCGAGCGCGGCTATGAACATAGACCGCATTCCTACCTCCCGGTTTTGCGCAGCATGCTGGAAGTTGAAAACGAGGGCAAGAGATCGACCCGTAGCGTTGGCTCGCGATACCTATGGCGAGGCGGTAAGTTGCTCGACGATGACCCGTGGCAGGGCCTTCCGCTTGGTACGTTGAGGACATGCGGCGGGCTTAACGTTGTCGTGAGAACCCCTTTATGAGACGCGTCTTTTGTCCACAGCATGAGAAGATTGTGGCCCCCTGCCCACCTTGACAGGAGGTACACCGCTCGGGCACACAGAGGTACACCGAGCTTCACCGCTTCGGGGGAAGAACCCCTTCTATCCCCTTGATTTTTTTCGGAACTTCGGGTGGAACGCCTCAGGTAGGATTTGGCCTTTAGCGCCGTCCGGGGGCACCATCCTTCGCTCTTCGAGCTTCGGATGGCGGGCCATCCTTCGAAGCTCGACCGATAGTTCAATTCGGGGCAGCTGGCAGCAGCGGCATCAGGCTAACTCGCAACCGTTGATCCTGCGACCTTCTAAGAAAACGTCGCAGCCTGAGTGGCTGCCGTACTGCCACCGAACGTGTTTCTCACCCTGACCGATCTGTATACATAGGCGGCCCAGATCCCTGTGACTATGAAGGATGCCAAAGGTGTAACCAGAGCCCCTCCGGCAAGCAAACGGTTTACCGGGACACCAAGCACAGTCGATATCCAAACTGCGTCCAGTATGAACAAGAGAGGGATCGCAAACCACAGACATATGAACAGCTGCGGGAAGCGGTGGCTTCGCCGCAGCATCGAAACAAGCACGACCAGCTGAAGCACCAGAAATGCCAGATTGAGGGCTGCCTCGCCATAGATGGCCAAGGCCCCGTTGGGCACTGTAACAAGCTGTTGGTAGGTTTTGACCAGACTGGCCATATCGACAAGTGTGCGCAACGGCGAAAGGGACAGGCTGATCGCCAGCAGGATCAGCCAGCCGCCGAACCCCACGAGGTCATCTGGGCTCTATGAGGATTTGCGCGACGACCGGACGGCGAAGAAAACCGGCACGCCAATCAGCAACAGAAGTATCGCCCAATGCCACATTTACCCACCCTCGAATGCATCCCTGGGTTGTTTAGCTCGCCACCTCTGGATTGTGCAAGCGTTTTTACAGAGATCAAGGCATCGTAGAGATTTTCGGGTTAGGTTTGCAGAGGACGCTGTCGTCGCTCGCAATGGCCGCATCTCACCCCAAGTCAAAATGCCGCGGAAAGGCCTGGTGCAGCAGGAGCAGCATGGTCTTGCGCAGCACGTCGGTGTCGCGGCTGGACGGGTTGAGATGGTCCCAATACCAGGCGCCGTGAACCAGATAATTCAGGCTCTCCGACAGCGTGTCTATGTCGACGCCGGTGTAACCGCCGCTGCGCGAAATCTCGATCAGCAGTTCGCGCGCTTCGGCCGTGTAGGCGAGATCGCTGGGCAGGCCTATCTCGTTGTAGAGCTGCATGCTCTTGCGGTCGCTGGAGAACACGACGAAGACCGACACCCAATTCGGATGCTGGCGGGCAAAGCGTTGCGCGCAATCGACCGCGCCCAAGACCCGCTCGACCGGCGACAGGCCGGGCGCCCGCACCAGCGTCAGCCACAGCGCGTCATATTGGTCGCTGAGATATTGCAGGACGGCCCGGAACAGGTTCTCCTTGCTGCGAAAATGAAAGACCACCAGTGCGTTGGACGAGCCGACATGCCCGGCAATGCGCTGCATGGTGACGCTGGCCAGCCCCTCCTCCGCGATGAGCTCGATGGTGGCGTCGATGATGCGCTGGACGCTCGCTTCGCCGCGCTCGCGCCGGCGGTCCTTGGGCGCGGCGTCGTTCGCCGCACCCTTGGCCGCCTTGCTTTTTCCCGCATCCGGAGTGGCTATGCGTTGCGCCATTGTCGTCAGTCCTTTCCCCGGCGGCCGAAACATCCCGCCGCTGCCTTGGCATGCCGGCGCCCTGCGGACTCACAGCGTCGGGCGTGTCCCGGCATTCGTGTACCACTGACCACGAGCCGTCTCATAGGCCATACCCGCCCGGAACACGTCAGCGTCGCTATAGGTGCGGCCGACAATCTGGATGCCTGTCGGCACGCCCTTGGCGGCGCGGCCCGACGGGATCGACAGAACCGGGCAGCGGCTCAGCATGTTGAACGGCGTCGTCATCACCCAGCCCAGCGACGGGTTCACCTCTCGTCCATTGATCTCGACCTTGCCTTTGGTCTGATCGAATTCCGCCGGCACTGCGGGAAGCGCATTGGTCGGGCAGATCAGCACATCGTATTTTTCCAGCAACGGCCCCAGCGTCTGGTACATCCTGGCCGCCACGTCCAAAGTTGCGACAAAGTCCGTGGCCTTCGACTTCTGGCCGTCCTGCGCAAACTGCCTGGCATAGCTGGTCATGTCCTTGCCCTGCTTGGCGAGCAGCGGCGACAGCGAGGCGCCGAAGAGATGTTCGAGATAGGCCATGCCGGCCTTGAGCACCTCGTCGCCCCAGCCGAGGTCCACCTCCTCGACGGTGGCGCCGAGCGAGCGGAACACATCGCAGGCAGCGAGCGTGTTCTTGCGCACGTCCGCATCCACCTCGAAGGACCCGAGATCCATGGAGAATGCGATCTTCCAACCCTTGATCGGCTTGTAGTCGAGCGGCAGGCGCAGTTTCGGGCGCAGCGTGGCGATGTCGAGCGGGCTCGGCCCGGCCATGACGTTCTGCAGCAGGATCGCATCCCCGACGTTTCGGGCCAAGGGCCCGGTGTGGCAGTAGAAATCGAGATTGAACGGCGGCTCATCGGGATTGCGGCCGTAAGGCGGCTTGAAGCCGACCAGGCCGCAGGCCGAGGCAGGGATGCGGATTGAGCCCGCTATGTCCGAGCCGGTTGCGATCGACGACGTGCCGGAGGCCAGCGTTGCCGCCGAACCTCCCGACGAACCGCCCGGCGTGAAATCCGGGTTCCAGGGGTTGCGCGTGACGCCCCAGCGCTTCGACCAGGTATAACCGGCGCAGCTGAATTCGGGCGTCGCCGTGCGGGCGTGGACGATGCCGCCGGCCTTCATGACACGCTCGTTCATCGTCGAGGTATGGCCGCCAAGCGCGTCCCCGGACAGCAGCGAGCCATGCGAGGTCGGCTTGCCCTTGATGTAGCTCTCATCCTTGATGCCGATCGGCAGGCCCTCGAGTGCGCCGGTCCTGGCGCCCCTGGCGTATTTCGCTTCGGCTTTTCTGGCGAGAGCCATCGCCTCGTCGAAATGCGTGAAGGTAAGGCAATTGATCGTCGCCTTGGTCGCCTCGGCGCGGCGGATGGTGGCCTGCATCAGTTCCACAGGCGACAGTTTCTTCGCCTTGAACAGCCGCAACACCTCGCTGGCCGGCATGTAGCAAAGGTCGAGATCGGACATCGAAAATCTCCCGCGGCGGCTTTACGGCATCTGGCATTGGCGATGGCAGGGCCGCGATCCGCGGCCCGATGTTTGGTGGTCAGCTTCGGCTGGCGGGCCCGCTATTTCTGCAGATCGGTCCAGATCCTGGTGTAGAGCGCCTGGACGTCTGCGGGACAGGCCGGCATGAATTGGCCCTTGTCGGCAAATTCGGCCGGAACATCCACTTCGGGCGCGCCCTTCATATCGGCCGGCAGGAAGGGCTCGGAGCCCTTGATGCCGTTGGCGTAGTGCGCGAAGGCCGAGATCATCGCTGCATTCCTGGGGTCCATGATGAAATTCTGGAAGAGCTTGGCGTTCTCGACGTTCTTGGCATCCATGAGCACCGCGACATTGTCCATCCAGATTGGAAAGCCCTCCTTGGGATAGCCGTAGACGATCTTGTCGTTCTCCAGCCGCTCGCGCAGCGATATGCCGTTCCAGTTGACGCCGGCGGCAATGTCGCCCCTGCCGAGACCGTCGACGGCCGCATAGTCGAGCGACAGCCATTTCGCTTTCGCCTCGATGAGCTTGTCATGCACCTTCTTCAAGAGCACCTTGTCGTCGGTGCAGTACTTACCGCCCTCATAGGCAATGGCGAGGAACATGATGTCCCCCATTTCGGGCACGACATTGATCTTGCCGACGAGTTCCGGCGGCGGATCGAGGAAAATCGCCGAGGTGTTCGGATCGCCCGCATATATCGATTTGTTGACCGAGATTCCGGTCGTGCCCCATTGCCACGGCACGGAGTATTTGCGGCCGGGATCGAACGGCACGTCGACCCATCTCGGATCGACGTTTCTAAAGTTCTCCATCTTGTTGGGATCGGTTTCCAAGAGCAGGCCTTCGCTGATCCAGATCGGCATCACGCTGGCCGATGGAACGACGATGTCATAGCCGGAAGCGCCCTGGCGGACCTTGGCCAGAGCCGTATCGTTGGAGTCGTAGTCGGTGACGGTAACCTTGACCTTGTAGGTCTCCTCGAACTTCTTGATCAGGTCCGGGCTGGTATAGTTGCCCCAATTGTAGATCTGGAGTTCGCCTTCGGCGTGGGCAATGCCGGTCATCGCCAGCAGCGACAGGCCGAGCGCCGTGGCGGTCAATTTCAACTGCATGCTTATGTCTCCCATTGTTGGGACTGGCGGGATTGCGCCTCGAGTCCGTAAGTTCCCTTCGTCCTGGTGGTCATTCACCGGCGAATGCCGGCTGACCAACTCGGTATCTCGGGCAACGGTATTAATTACTGAACATACAGTCAATATCTTTTAGCGACACAACTGCGTCATCGGCACCGGCAGTGCGCCGGCGAAGCCGACATGATATGGTCAAGCTCGGGGCCATTGATGAATTGGGGCAAGCCGTGGCGTGGGCGCCGCAGCCTGCAGGGTTTGGACTACGGTCATGCGCCTTTTTCTGGCGGTCGTGCTGCTGATGACCATGGCGTTCTTTTCCGCTGCGCGCGGCGAAGAGCGGATAGCGCTGGTTGTCGCCAATCCGGCCTATGAGGGCTCACCGGCAGTCGCCAACGCCGACCTCAGTGCCGAACTCGTTGCAGCGACACTACGATCGCTTGGCTTCGCCGTCCGGCAGGTGTCGGATGGCGATCGCGCCGATGTCGCGCGCGCCATGCATGATTTCGCCCAATCCCTAGCCAATCCGGACTCCGTCGGCATCTTCTACTATGTCGGCCACACCGCGCAGGCCAACGGCAGGAACTATTTACTGACGCGCGGCACCCGGATCGATTCAAAGGAAACGGTCGACCAGATGGCATTGCCCCTCGATCTGTTCATGCAGGCGCTCGAGGCAACCCCGACATTGAAGGTGGTTCTGCTCGACATTCCCGGCGATGGCCACAACCCTACTTCCGGCGTGATGCAGGGTCTGGCGGCGGTCGATCCCCTCACCCACGCCATCGTCGCCCTGTCGGCCAAACCCGGAACCGTTGCACTGGACGAAGCCCGCCCCGTCACCGTATTTGCCGATGCGCTCACCGCTGCGCTGGTCAAGCGCGGCGCGGACATAGCCATCATCCTCGCCTCGGTCAGGCAAACCACTATCGACAAAACGTCAGGCGCCCAGTGGCCATGGATGGCATATGGCCGCTCGGCAGACGCTGCCTTTGTGCTGACGCCGGACCAGATGGCCGGCGCGGCACCGGCGCTGCCGCTTGTGCCGGAACCGGCACCGCCGGCGATGGCGAGCGGCGGCTACATCTCCGGGAGTGGGGGTTGGGAGCCTGACGGCAGCGACTACGCCGATGACAGCGGTCAGGAGCCCTACCCCATGGACGTTGCACCGGGCTCCGGCAGTCCCGATGCCGCGATGGGCGACAGCGCGAAGGAGGCGGCGCTCTACGAGGAATACAAACGCCAGGAACAGCAGCGCCAATTGCAGGAGGAGCAGGCTCGGCAACGATACGAAGAGGAAAAGCAACGTCTGGAAGACGCGGCTGCGGCCGCTGCCCAGAACAATCTCGGCGGGACCTATCCGCAGGATGGCGAAGCCACCGGCGCCGAACCGCCCCCCGATAAGGCAGGGATCCCCCCTGAGGACGGCATGACATCGGCCCCGCCACCCGCGACCGGCACCGAAAGTCAGCCGGAGGCGCAGGCGCCACCGAAACCAGCGCCGCCGCCCATCGACCAGGCGCAAAGCCCTCCTTCCGGCGGCGCCCTTCCACAACCCGAGACGGGCGCTGTCGAGGTGGTGCGCCATCCAACCATCGATGCGCCGGATGAGATTGTCGCCGGCGGGACGGTGACCGTTTCGATCGCTCTGACCGAGGAGCAATTGACGCCCGAAGTGAAGGTAAAGGCAGCGCCGGGCTCGTCGGTGACAGAAGATGGCGCCCTGGCCATGGCGATGCCGGCGGGAGCCGAGCAATGGCCGATCGACATCGATCTGTTCGCCTCCGGCTTCGATCTCACCGACGGCGGCAAATGGAGCCGGCAAACGACGCTCTACCGCCAGGGCGACAGCGACTTCGTCCGCTTCGACGTCAAGGCGCGGCCGACCGCCAACGACAGCAAGCCGTCCCAGTTCATCGCACGCATCTACAGCGCCGGGAGGTTCCTCGGATCGGCGTCGCGGTCCGTTGTCATCCGTCGCACGCCGCCTGTCGAGGCAGCCGCTCGGAGCGCCGCAGCCGAACGCTCCGCAGCACCTGCCATGCTGATGCTGGCCGCAGCGCCGCCGCAGCCGGCGGTAACTGGCAATGTGACGCTCGGCGGCGCAGCCGGCGATGACGTCCCCGATCTCGACGTGACCATCCTCTATGACGATCCGAGCGGGCTGGGTTCGGGGCAGATCATCATCCATTCGCCGCATCTGGCCGGTCCGGTGACCGATACGTTCTCGACGCCACCTGAGATGGCGGCATGGCTGGACTCCGAATACCGCCGCCTGCTGCAGCTCGGATTGAGCCTGCGCGGCGCCGTTTCGCTGCAGCAGCCTGCCGCAAGCAGCGATACGGGGGCGCAAAAGCGCTTTGTCACGCTCGCCGCCGAAGGTTTTGGCGATGCGCTCTACCGCGACTATGTGCCGAAACCGTTCAAGGACGTGTTCTGGTCGCTGCGCGGCAAAGGCGAACTCCATTCGATCCAGATCACCTCGAACAGCCCGACGCTGCCCTGGGAATTGATCCGCCCGCGCAGCGCCGACGGCGCCGTCGCCGACGGTTTTCTCGGCATGGGCTACCGGCTGGCGCGCTGGGCTCCGCGCAGCAGTGCCTCACAGGTCGACAACCCGCTCGACCGCATGACCTTCACCGGCGTCGCGGCTGTCGCGCCCTCCTATGTCGACAAACGCTCGCTGCGCTTCCAACAGGACGAGATCGCGGCGCTGAGCAAGCTTTACGGCTACCGCCGCTTCGATGGCGATTTCATCTCTTTCGAGAAACTGGTCGGTGAAGTCTCGACCGGTTTCATTCATTTCTCCGGTCATGGCGAGGTCAACCAGCCGAGCAGTGGCCGGCCGGTCTTTGCCATCGATCTCGTCGATCAGTCGCTCGACCCGGATACATGGGCTGCGCTGGTCGCCACCGCGCATGGCAAGGGCAATCCGTTCTACTTCTTCAACGCCTGCGACACAGGCCGTTCCCAGATGCTCGGCGGCTTCGTGCAGGGCTGGGGTCCGGCGGTGCTGGCGGGCGGCGCTTCCGGCTTCATCGGCGGCATGTGGCCACTGACCGACCGCGCGGCAGCGGCCTTCTCGACCGATTTCTATGGCGGCATCAGCACGCGGATCAAGGACGGGCCGGTCTATCTGGCCGAGATCCTGCAGGATGTCCGCAGAGAATTCTACCGGACCGGCGATCCGACCTATCTCGCCTACACATTCTACGGCAACGCCAATCTGAGGATTGTCGGGCAGTAGGCGACGGATCGTCGTTGGCGGATTGGCTTCGCCTACAATGCGTTTTGCGGGCATGGCACGCCGGCGCCGCCGCAGCGTGAGGCCATCGGCCTGGAGCTCATGTCTTCGGACTGCCGCACAAGCTCCGCAAAGAGAAGGGCGAAACTTCCCATCACAAGGAAGACGATAATCAGGCGTGTCACCGGCAATAGACAGGTCTCGACTGGCTAGCCCCCCAGCCACCCATCCTCTGTCGGCTAACATGATCGATCAGGCTTTACGAGTGCTTAAGCTCGCACTTAACCATCACATTCGCCGTTCCGGCGACATGAAGCGCGAGCCGCCGATTCCGTTTCGCCGCGGCCGCAACTGCGCCGGACGATGCCTCCCTTTGCAGATGCGCTTGCCCATGCTACCCCACGCAACCGCCGCCGACCGCCATCGGCCGACCGCCATCGGAATGTCATGAGCAAAGCCAATCTCGCCTTCGTCTCCTCCGACACTGCCGATGCCAAGGCGGCGATGGAGAGCCTGTCGGCCCGCTATGGCCAGGCATCCTTCGACGACGCCCAGGTGGTGGTGGCGCTGGGTGGCGACGGCTTCCTGCTGCAGACCTTGCGCGACACGATGAGCACGGGAAAGAAGGTCTACGGCATGAACCGTGGCACCATCGGCTTCCTGATGAACGAGTACCGCGTAGGCGGCCTCACCGAGCGCATCGCGGCCGCGGTCGCCGAAACGATCCGCCCGCTGGAGATGCTGGCGTTGACGCATGAGGGCGAGACGGTTTCGGCACTCGCCATCAACGAGGTGGCGCTGTGGCGTCAGTCCTACCAGACGGCAAAGATCCGCATCACCGTCGATGAGCAGGTACGAATCGAGGAACTGAACTGCGACGGCGTGATGATCGCGACGCCGGCCGGCTCGACCGCCTACAATCTGTCGGCGCACGGTCCGATCCTGCCGCTGGATGCGCCGCTGCTGGCGCTGACCCCGGTCAGCCCGTTCCGGCCACGCCGTTGGCGGGGTGCCCTGTTGTCCAACAAGGCGACCGTACGCTTCGATATTCTGGAGTCGGAAAAGCGCCCGGTGAACACCGCCGCCGACCATACCGAGGTCAAGGCGGTGGCTTCCGTGACGGTCCGGGAATCGCCGACTGCGACGGCGACGCTGCTGTTTGATCCCAACCATTCGTGGAACGAACGCATTCTCGCCGAGCAGTTTCGCTATTGAGCCGGCGCAAAGAGTGACTACCTAATTAAGCATCGCGATTAAGCTTACGTTTTGACAATCGTGCCAATCCCGCCCGTTTCTGTTGACAAATCGCGGGCTTGCGCCTAATCGCAATACCAATCTTGCAGGCACGCTGTGCTTGCCGCGACGGATGCCGTTGCGCTTCCCCGAACCAGCCAAAGACAGCAACTCTTGTCCTCAGACACCACGACCGCTCCAGAAGCGTTGACCTTTTCAGACCTCGGCCTGTCGCCGAAGGTCCTTTCCGCAGTCACCGATGCCGGCTACACCGTGCCGACGCCGATCCAGGCTGGCGCCATCCCGCATGCCTTGCTCGGCAAGGATATTCTGGGCATAGCACAGACCGGCACCGGCAAGACGGCCTCCTTCGTGCTGCCGATGCTGACCCGCCTCGAAAAAGGCCGGGCCCGTGCACGCATGCCGCGCACGCTGATCCTCGAGCCGACGCGCGAGCTCGCCGCGCAGGTCGAAGAGAATTTCATCAGATACGGCAAGAACCACAAGCTCAACATCGCGCTGCTGATCGGCGGCGTCTCTTTCGACGAGCAGGACAAGAAGCTCGAGCGCGGCGCCGACGTGCTGATCGCCACACCCGGCCGTCTGCTCGATCACCGCGAGCGCGGCAAGCTGTTGCTCAACGGCGTCGAGATCCTCGTCATCGACGAGGCCGACCGCATGCTGGACATGGGCTTCATCCCCGACATCGAGCGCATCTGCGAGATGATCCCGTTCACCAGGCAGACGCTGTTCTTCTCAGCGACCATGCCGCCGGAGATCACCAAGCTCACCGAGAAATTCCTGCATGCGCCGGTGCGCGTCGAGGTGTCCAAGGCGGCATCCGCTGCCACCAACATCATCCAGCGCCTGGTCAAGTCCGGCTCCAAGCCGTGGGACAAGCGCGAGACGCTACGCAATCTGATAAAGGCCGAAGACGCCGAGCTGAAGAACGCTATCATTTTCTGCAACCGCAAGGTCGAGGTCGCGGAGCTGTTCCGCTCGCTGCTGAAGTATGATTTCGACGCCGGCGCCCTGCATGGCGACATGGACCAGCGCGCCCGCATGCAGATGCTGGCCAATTTCCGCGATGGCAAATTGCGCTATCTCGTGGCGTCCGACGTCGCCGCGCGCGGCCTCGACATTCCCGACGTCAGCCACGTCTTCAACTACGACGTGCCGATCCACGCCGAAGACTATGTCCACCGCATCGGCCGCACCGGCCGCGCCGGACGCTCGGGCAAATCCTTCACCATCGCCACCAAGTCCGACACCAAATACATCGACGCCATCGAGCGGCTGATCGGCAACAAGATCGAGTGGCATGACGGCGACCTGTCGACCGTGGTCGCCAGCGAAGGCGGCGAGGACGAAGCGCCCCGCCGTGGCCGTGGCGCTCCGCGCCGCGCCGGCCGCAAGGACGAGGACCGCAAGCCCCATGATCGCAAGGACGGTGGCGAGCGCAAGCCGCGCGAACGCCATGCCAAGCGCAGCGACGACGCGCCGGCGGCAGATGCCGCGCGCGAGGAACAGCCGGTGGTAGCCGAGGCCGCGGTCGCCGACATCGGCGAACGGCATCAGCGCAAGGAAGCGATTCGCTCCGAAAACAGCGACCGCAAGGTCTCCGATCGCAACAACGAGAACCGCGCCCCGGAACGCGGCGACACAAGGCCGCAGCGCGCCAGCAACAGCCGCCCTGCCCGCGGCAACAACCGCGGTGAAGACAATGACGGCACCGTCGGCTTCGGCGACGACATGCCGGCCTTCATGAAGATCGTCGCCAAGGTCTGATCGTCGCAGTCCTAAAATAGCTGCCAAGTGATCGGCAATTGCTCACGGCCCCCATTGGCACGTGTTTCGAACATCGTCGCGAAGGTCGGCGAGGTTATTGCCAAAAAAGGCAGGCAGGATGTGGGGGAACCTCCCTGCGTAGGGCACGAGAAACTGCAGATCGATGCCCGCCTGCTGGAAGTTCTCGGTGGCATAAAGGTGGCGCCCACCGGCAGCGTTGATGTAGCGCTGTCCGCCGAGCGCTCGAACGATGCCGATAATGCGCGCTTGCCCTCGCAAGGCGGGATCAACGCCGAGGCTGGAACTGCGCAAGATGTTTGCTTTGAGTTCGAGCGCGTCGGCGACGAGCCGAAGACCGTTCTCGAGAAAGCTTGTCACGTCGCCAAGCGACCCGGTCAGATGGCGGCTGATCCGCTCCGCGGCCGGCGTTGTCGCCTGGCCCGGCAGGCCGAAAGCGGCCAGGCGCTTGTCCAGAGCGGTTCGGGCGCCGTCCGCCCAGCGCAGATCCTTTATCTGTGTATCGAACGGCATAGGCGCGAGCGGCAATGTCAGCCAGCGGCCCGGTGTCATTTCGCAACGATGCACCCGTCCCCGGCGCGGGAACTGGACATCGTCGAAAACAACGAAGACGTCGCTCGCAGCCATCAGGCGAAAATAGCCCGCATGCGGGAAGAAATATGGCTGCATGACAGCAATGGTGAGCTTGCCCGTCACTGCGTCTTGCCTTCGCCATAGAAGCAATGAGGCAAGCTTCGAACGTGCTGCTGGAACGCTTGAAGGACCGGCGATGCGAACGACTTGCAACAGAAGGCGTCGAATTCGTCGCGGTTGCACAGGAAGCTGTGGCGATCGAACTGCTCGCGGCGAAGATAATGCAGCACCCGGATATCCGCCGGGTCGCGCAGCCCGTGCGCCAGCATCTCGTCGGAGTTTGGACAATTGTATTCCGGCCCGAGAGGCAACGCATCGGCCCCGACCGTCAGGATGGCCAGCGACAGCGCGATCTGGCCGGAAAAGAAGATCGAGGGCTGATCCCTCAAATAATCCAGTACGCGCGCGGTAAGCGGGCGGATCAGTGGCTGAATGGCGCTGAAAGCGCTTTTGTTGAAGACGACGAAGCCATAGTTGATGTAGGCGGGGCACCCGCCGAAGGCGCCATCCGACGACTCGGAATATCGCCAGTTGAGAGGCGTATCTGCAAAGCCGAGCGTCTCAAGAAGCCGACGCCATGCAGCGTTGTTTTCCGAGCCATCTCTCGAAAATGGCGAGAAATGCGCCGGTAGGCCGGCAACACTCGGCCGATCAGCGTCGCGCATGCGTTGCAAAAGCTCGTCGATCGGCCGCATCAGGCAGGCGTCGGCGTCGGCGAGGATGATGACATCGCCGCGCGGCGCCTCGGCATAGCGGTCAAAGCCCGAGGAGAAACCCCGGTCGCTGATAGCACGCGGCACGGGGCGCCACGTTACCGGGAAGGCCGAGGACCAGGTGTTGGCGGCATGGAGTTCGTCGATGTCGGCATGCCCGCCAACAGAGACCACAATGGGGGCGGCCGCATAGACGCCGCCGAGCTTGGCCAACGACAAAGCTGCCAGCTTGACGTTTGAGAAAAATTCCGGCTCCGGCAGGATCGGGATGCGAAATTCGAAAGTCATGCCGGTCCCCGTCATGTCAAATCGCGAGTCGCCCAGCCGATGCCGGCCTCGCCGAACCCGTTGCCGTTGTAGAACATCACTTCACCGGAAGCGCGTCGCATGACGCAACAATAGGCCTGCATCCAACTGTCGAAGTCGCCGGCCGCCGGCGGATTGCTGAAGATCACAGGTTCCGCCTCGCCAGCCATGCCATCCCGGACATCTATCAGGCGGGAAAAAAGGCGGTAGGCTTCATTGCCACCATCGCGAAAGTCCCGCCCGCGGCGGCTGTACCACAGCCGTATACCGCCAGCCTCATGCGTGACCCAGGGACGCGTCTGGCTGTTCCCGTCCCCGAGGTCGTCACCTAGGACCGGGACCGAGCCTGTTTCCCACAGAATTCCGTCTGGCGAAACACAGCTGCGGAGCACATAGTCAGGCTCCCGGACACCTCTGGTCTCCACCCAACCGGTGCCGCTCGCATACCACATGCGATAGCCGCCCTTGATCGCACCAACGAAGGGCGTTGACACGAAATAGGGATCTGCCGGACCGATACTGCGGACCGGCCCCGCAAATGCTCTCTCGAAATTCAGCCCATCATCGCTGGTGGCGAGCCCGATGGCGATCTGAAAGCTGACATCGCTACGTGGGTAGATGCCCGAATAATACAGATGCACGCGCCCACCGATCATCACCGCGCAGGAGGGCCCCAGCCCCGAGCAATCGAAAGTGCCTGGCAGGCCCGGCTCCATGATCGGGTCGAAATACTCACCCAACACACGCATGCCGTCTTGCGGGTCGACATCAACGGCCAGGATGGATGACCGGTTGGCGCTATTGCGCCCGGCGAAATAGATGCGCCAAAGCCGAGGCGAAAGGGCGAGGACCGTCGGAACCTGCGCGTAGCTGCCCCACCACCCGTGCCCCGCCTTTATGGGCACCAGCAACCCCTGCCGGGTCCATTTCCTCTGACGGCCAGGCATCAGCGGAACTTCATCGACTTGATACGGGCGCTGGAATAGGGCTTCGGAAAGTCCGAGGGATGACGCACTACACTGTTGGCGGGCACATCGCGCCGGATCATGCAACGGGACTCGATATAGCTTCCGGCACCGATCGTGATGCCGTTGTCGATGCCGACCTGGCCGCCGATCAGGCTGCACGTGCCGATATGGACACCGCTCGCCAGCCCCACCTGCGACGAGACGAAGCAGAAATCCTCGACGATGGAGTGATGACCGACATGGCTACCGCTCCACATCATGATGCCTTCGCCGAGGCGGACAAACGGCTGCAGCGTGCAATTCTCGAGAATGAAGCAGTTTTCACCAACCGTGTCCGCCATATTGTGCGTAGAGGGGTGGATGAAGCGCGTGAAGCTGTACCCGCGCGCCCGGCCCTGCTTATGCCGATCACGGCGGAACTCGTTGAGGTTCTGGTAGCTGAGCGGACCAAGCAGCTTGACGGTTTCAGGCGGGAATCGGTCCTCAAGCTTTTCCCAGGCGACCACGGGAAGACCTTTGAACTCGGTTTGTGTGAGGAAGTCTTCGTCGACAGTAAAACCGACGACGCGATCCTCTCCGAACCTGTCGAGGTAGGCCCACGCGACCTCGGCGATCTGGCCCATCCCAAAAATAACCACGTCCGCCATGCCGCCCCCGCGCCTATGCCCATTATATTCTTGACCCGCAAGCCGGAAATCCGCGGATCGTCGGCTACGCGGCAGCCTTGTAGACGTAAACCGTGTACTCGTAGAGCCCGTAGTCGGCGCGAATGAGGTGATGACGCGACAATTGACCGACGACGAAGTGGCTTATCCGATCATAAGGCACGTGAAAAAGGTCCTCGCGTTCCCAGTCGACGTGCTTCGACATCAGGTTGAAGGCCATTCCCTTGCGGGCATGCGGGAACACCCTTGCGATCAACCGGGTCATGGTGTCGAACATCGTCTCGTAGGCGACGCCACAACGCTCCGTGAAGACCCCGTTCATGATGATGTAGTCGGCCTCGGGCACAACCACCTCATTCTGCATCACGTCCATACAGTCAAAGGTCACGCCGGGATATTTGCGCCGGCACAGGTCAATGAACCGTGCGGACAGATCGAGCCCCCGATATCGCAGTTTGCGATCGTCGGATTGGCGCAAATAGTCGAGGAAGTGGCCGGCGCCGCAGCCGAAGTCCAGCACATCGACCCGGTCGCGCTCACGCATCGCCTCGGCCATTATGCGGTAACGTGTCGCTGCCCCCCCGGCATCCGGCCAGTCGACTCCCTGGGGCGTATCGCCATGACGTGCAAGACACGCCTCGTAGTGGGCGACCAGCGCGTCGTATGGACCACTGTCGGGCAATTGGAATACCTCGTCTAATTGGCAATAGAAGGCGTCGGCTGGCTTGTATATCACTCTATAATCTGCGCGAAACATCATGTCACTGAATCGCTCACTCACAGGCTTATACTCGATGCACACTTCGAATATGCCTTTGCCGCGCAAGCTTCGGGTTTGCCTCATCAATCCGCGGTTCCGCCCTTCCGTCTGGAGCCGGGACGAGGTGCTTCCCGTTCTGCCTGGCCAAAAAGGCAGCTGGATCGTGACAGGTTCCCTGCCCGCCCTTGCGGCGCTTGCTCCGGATCATTGTGATGTCGTCCTGCTCGATGAGAATGTCGAGGACCTGGATTTCGAGCGGCTCGGTGCCTTCGACATCGTCGGCGTGACCGGCATGATCGTGCAGCGCGACCGCATGTTTGAAATCCTCGAGAGACTGCGCGATCTACCGATTACCGTCGCCGCGGGCGGTCCCTATGTCTCGGTGTCGGAGGCGGAGTTTGTCGACCGCTGCGACGTGCGCTTCATCGGCGAAGCCGAGGAAACGTGGCCTCGCTTCCTGACGGCTTTCGCTCGCGGAGAGCCTGTCCAGAAGCGCTACGAGCAGGACGCGAAAACCGATATGGAGACCGTCCCCACGCCTCGATATGACCTGCTGAAATCTGGAAGCTACGTGGTAGCGTCTCTACAGTTCTCGCGAGGATGCCCGTTCCTTTGTGAATTCTGCGACATCATTACCATCTTCGGTCGCCGGCCACGCCTGAAGTCGCCGGCGCAAATGATTCGCGAGTTCGATGCGATCGTGAAGGCGGGCTTCCGTACCTGTTTTCTGGTCGACGACAATTTCATCGGTAACAAGGTCAAGGCCAAGGAACTCCTGAGAGGCCTGATCGATTGGCAAAAGGTAAACGGCTATCCATTGGCCTTTTCGACAGAAGCCAGCATCAATCTGGGTGACGACGCGGAAATGCTCGATCTGATGCGTCTGGCCAATTTCCGCCAAGTCTTTGTCGGCATCGAGTCGCCCCGCGCCAAGTCGCTGATGGAAACGAGGAAGATCCAGAACGTTCGTGGCGACAGCATGATCGACAAATTGCAGCGCATCCGCGACAGCGGGCTGGTGATTCAGGCGGGTTTCATCGTCGGTTTCGATAGCGACGATGAGGCGATCTTCGATGAGCAGTTCGAGTTCATTCAGCAAATCGGTATCGCGCAAGCATCTGTGGCAATCTTGTGCCCGATCCCCACGACGCCGCTCTATGGGCGGCTGAAGATGGAGGGTCGGCTGGACCTCAGCGACCCCTATGTCAGCTTCCGCCCGAAGAAGATGACGCGCGAAGCGCTGAGGGCCGGCTATGACAGGTTGGTGCAGCGCCTTTACGAGCCGGACGCCTACTTCAGCCGCCTTGTGGATGGCTATTTCGGATCGCCAGGCTTTCGCAAGAGCCGGGCGACGCTTGCAACCCTGATCGGCCGGAAGCGTTCCGGCGTGACCCGGATTGCGGAATTGGCCGGTGCCATCCTGATGGCTGCCCGACTCTTCAGAGCTTTGCTTGCCAAGCGCAGCGCGATGTCGCTGGGCGGCGCCTATGTCAGGCATTGGCGCCGCAACCGGCGTCTCTGCGGCCGCGAGGCGATACCATTCGCCAGTTTCGTGCTGCTTTGCGCCGATCACTGGCATTTTTACACCATCTCGCGGACCAGCAGTAAGATCGAGATCGGGACCAGCCGGCCCGAAACCTTGCGGCCCATACCCGCAAATGAAGGCCTCTATCTGGACAAGACCGCAGGCGGTAGAGCTTGAACGCCGACGGATTGTGGGATGCCGATCCCGGCCCAGCGCCCGATGTTCCCGTGTCGCGCCCGCGACTGCCGACAGGCGACAGCATCCTTCCCTATCTGCACGAGATCGATGCAACTCGCTGGTACAGCAACAACGGTCCGTTGAACCGGCGTTTCCAGGAAGCTCTCAAGACTCGGACCGCTGCAGGCCATGTCGTATGTGGCGCAAACGCAACGCTGGGGTTGGCGCTCGCATTGATGGCGCAGAAACCGGCGAAGGGAAGTCTCTGCATGATGCCGTCCTGGACCTTCGCGGCCAGCGCGCACGCGGCGGTCCTCGCAGGGCTCGTTCCATGGCTGGTCGACGTAGACCTGGACAGCCAGCAACTGTTGCCCGAGAGCGCGGCAGAACTCCTCCGCCAGGCTCCCGGCGGCGTCGGAGCGGTCATGCCGGTCATGCCGTTCGGCCGCCCGATTGGTGTCGCGAACTGGGATCGGTTCAAGAGCGATACCGGTCTTGCCGTGGTAATTGACGCAGCCGCAGCCTTCGACACCTTGACGCCATCGCGGGTTCCGGCAGTCGTCAGCCTGCATGCCACCAAGGCACTCGGCATCGGCGAAGGTTGTTTTATCGCGTCAGACGACGGCTCTCTGATCGAGGAAATCGCGGAGGGTGCCAACTTTGGTTTTTCAAATTCGCGCGAGGCGGTCAGACCGGCCCTGAACGGCAAGCTCAGCGAGTATGGTGCGGCCGTCGGCCTGGCCGCACTTGAGCTGTGGCCACATACGCGTGCCGCCTACAAGCGCGTTGCCACAAGCTATAGCCGCTCGCTGGGGTCGATTTCCGAGCTGAGCTTGCCGGAGGGGTTCGGTGAAAAATGGATATCCTCCACCGTCACCATTGGCCTGCGGCCTGGTTCGATGGACCGGGCGCTCACGGCGCTGGCGAAAGGAGGGGTTGGTGTGCGCCGGTGGTGGGGTGGCGGTCTGCATCGGCACGCAGCCTTCGAACATTTTCCCAGGCTGCCGCTACAGACCACTGACATACTGGTAGCGACTCAACTGGGGCTACCCTGTTGGACCGATCTTGCGGATGAAACAATCTCCCGCATCTGCTCGATCCTCAGCGAAGTGGCTGCTGCGGGCTGAGCCGAATGTCTGGTCGACTCCTAAGGCAAAACGGCCCCTTAGCGCCCAGCGCGATGCTGGCGCGTGCGCAATTTTGCCGCCATTGTCGGCTTCCGCGACGACATCATGCGGGCAGCCTTCATGCGCGCCGGCCCTCATGCCCATCGTCGTCCGAGCCCGATCCCGAGCGCTCTCAAATGCAGCCGGCCAGCTTGCACTCTTGGCACGCTCCTATCCTGGCCCGTCCGTCACATCGGGCCGGGCATCATCTTGGTCGGTTTTTCCAGCATCGGAAACTCTGCCTTGCTGCATTTCACGTTCGGGTTGGTCGGACTGAACATGCCGTTCGGATTGTCTCTGAACAGCCAGGCATGAAGGTCGTAGTGGACGAACTCCCTCGGAATGAGCGGATAGTGCCCTTCCATCGGTCCCATGAAGGTCTGGCCAAATAGTTTTGGAGGTTCCTTGGTGTCTGGCGTCAGGGGCACCAGCCATTCCACGCCAACCAATTTCAAGCCTTTCTTGGTCGGCTCGTAGATCAGCACATTGGGGCGCATCGGATCGAGTTTCTGACCGACACTCGGGACGTTGACGAAATGGATGCCCATAGCGCCCTTCGGATAGTCCATTGCGCCCTCGATCCTGTCCCCGCTGTAATAGACGCACCCGACAGTCGACAGATAAAGGTCGCGGACGGCGACCGTGTAGTCTTCATATTTGGCGAGCGATTTCTTCAACGCTTCAATGTCGGCTTTGTTGGCGTCCTCGGCTCGAGCCGTGGCCGCTGCGCACCAAGCGGAGACCAGACCTGTCAAAATGAGGACGCCGCAACGCCCAAGACGAGCTGTTCTTGTCATGCATTCCTCCCAGATTTCCTATCTGGCCGTGCAGGACCGGGGCCGACTAAGTGACTGCGCGGCCGTTTGTATCGCCCCATCCCCTCTGGAACCGCACCAATGCTAATCCCTTCCAAGGCCTCCGGAAAGGAATTATTAGAAATCTCTAATGCGTTAGACCTTTTGACGGACCACAGGAGCCCAAAAAGAAAGCGGCCCCTTGCGGGGGCCGCCTTCGCATTTCGATGCCGAACAATTCAGGTCAGCGGCGAAAGCTGGATCTCGACGCGCCGGTTCTGCGCACGGCCGGCCGCCGTTCCATTGGACGCGATCGGACGGGTCTTGCCGAATCCGGTGACGGCGAAGCGGCGCGAATCGACACCTTGGCCTGAGAGATAGTTGGCGACCGCCAATGCACGGCGCTGCGACAGATCGAAATTGTGTTCGTCGCCACCGGTCGAATCGGTGTGGCCGAACACGTCGACCGTGGTCTGCTTGAACTTCTTCAGCACCAGCGCAACCGAGTTCAGCACCTGGTAGAAGCCGGGCTTCACCGCATCCTGGTCGACGTTGAAAGTAATGTCGGACGGCATGTTGAGGATGATCTGGTCGCCGGTGCGGGTGACGCTGACGCCGGTGCCTTCGAGTTGGCGGCGCAGTTCAGCCTCGTTCTGGTCCATGGTCGCACCGATGGCGCCGCCGGCCAGCGCGCCGATACCGGCGCCGATCAGCGCGTTGCGGCGGTCATTGCCGCCGGCAAGCAGGCCGAGGCCCGCACCCGCCAGGGCGCCAAGGCCGGCGCCGGCTGCGGTGTTCGAAACCTTCTGTTCGCCGGTGTACGGATCGGTCGTGGTGCAGGCGCTCACCAGCACAGCCGTCGCAACGGCGACGAGCACAGTCTTTTTCATAGAATCGTCCCTCTCCAAAGCGCGGCCTTTGCGGCTCGCGCATATAAGCCCTTCTCCGGTCTTGTAACATGAAATGCGGCGAAAAACCGAGCGGCGAAAGCGGCTTTTCCCCGCTCGCGCCACTCTTCCGCTTCGGTGGCTGGTGCTGGCCTACCAGAGGTTCTTGCCGTCAATGACGACCACCTCGACCTTATCGAGGTCGAAATCGTCGAACAGCCGCGAATTGACTGATATCTTGGGATTGTCGAAGTCCGGTTTGCCGGTTGACCAGTCCGGCGTTTCGGTGAAGGTGCCGCAGCCGCAAATGGCGCAAAACCTGTGTTTGACGGTCTTCGATCCCCATTGATAGAAGGAAACGTTTTCCGGCGAGCTGGTGAGCTTGAATTGCGACGGAACGTAGTAAGCCCACAGCGAACCGCGCTTGGAGCAGAACGAGCAGGTGCATTGTGTTACCGTCTCGGGCGCCTGCGAAACCTCGAACGTCGTCGCCTTGCAATGACAGCTGGCCTTGATGGTCATGAAAAGCTTTCCTCTCCGTTGCCGCCACCCATGCGGCAAGGCACCATAAAGGAAGGCTCCTGAGGTCTGGACCGAGGCCTGCATCGACGCCACCGTGAAGGACGCGGTGGCATCCGGCTTTCGCGTGCTTCTGGTCAAGGATGCCTGCGGCAGCGGCAGTGCCGCCATGCACCAGACCGCCATCCTCAACCTTGCCAACCGGCTCTATGGCGGCGCCGTCACCAACACGATAGACGCGTGCCGGCTGATGGCGGGCGACACCATCGATGCATGGCAGGTCGAAGGCTCGGTACCGCTGCGCTTCACGTTTGAAAACGCCGAACGGCTCTACGGCGAGCTCTGAGAGATGGGCACGGTCCACAAGCTCAAGACCGCCAGGCGGGGGAAATACGCCACCCTGCTCGATCCGGCGCTGTGGGAGTATATCGACCTGGTCAATGACTGGTTCCCGCCAGAAATCGCCGAACTTCCGATCGCCGAGCAAAGGTCGGTCTATGATGCGATGTGCCGCGCCTTCCATCAGGGTTATCCCAAAGGGGTTTCGGCCAGCGGCGGCATCATCGCCGCCGATGCAGGGCACGCCATCCCGATCCGCTACTATCGGATGGCGGGCAAGCCCGTGCGCGCCGTCATCGTCTACTATCATGGCGGCGGCTTTGTGCTTGGCGGGCTCGACAGCCATGACGACATCTGCGCCGAGATCTGCGCCGGCACCGGTTTCGACGTTGTCTCGGCCGACTACCGGTTGGCGCCGGAACATCCCCACCCGGCCGCCTTCGACGACGCGCTGACCGTGTTCGAATGGGCGGCGGTGACAACGGACCTGCCGATCGTGCTCGTCGGCGAAAGCGCCGGCGGCAACCTTGCCGCCGCGGTCGCGCACGCGTCTCGCCGCCACCTGCGCCGGGCGGCCGGCCAGGTGCTGATCTATCCCGGCCTCGGCGGCGACGAGAGTGCCGGCTCCTATGTCGAACATGCCGAGGCACCGTTGCTGACGCTGCGCGACATCGCGTTCTACCGCACCATTCGCGCTGCCCCGGCACAGTCGCCCGACGACCCGACTTTTTCTCCGCTGAAAGACAACGACTTCTCCGGCCTGCCGCCGACTGTCATCATCACTGCCCAGTGCGATCCGCTGTCGTCGGACGGCGAGACCTATCGCGACCGCGTCGTTGCCGCCGGCGGCCGCGCCTGGTGGTATGAGGAGAACCGCCTCGTGCACAGTTTTCTGCGCGCCCGCAAAAATGTTCCGCGCGCCGGCGAGGCGTTCGTGTGCACGCTTGCAGCCATCGCCGCCGTCGCCGTGCTCGGCAAGAACGACTGGCCATATTGAGGCGGCGAAGCGCTGATCTCCCCCTCGTGGGCAGGCAATCGCATATGAGATTTTTGCGAAGAGGACCCCACCCTAGTCCTCCCCACAAGGGAGGGAACGCTGCCGCCCGCTATATTGCGGCGCTCAACGTGGCCAATCTGCCGAGTTCGGCGCTGCCGAAGTCTCCCTCCCCCTTGTGGGGAGGGATTAAGCGTGGGGGTATTCGTAGAGCGCAAAGCGCCGAAATCCATATGCGATTGCCGCGCCCACAAGGTGGAGATTGTCTGCACTCCCACTGCGGAGTGGCGCACAAGAATTGCGGAAAAGCGAACATTTCCCGGGGTCGGCCCGCTTTATCATCACCTGCTCAGGCAACGGCGCCCGATGATCGCATCCGCCCCAGCGGAGGCGGACCGTCGGGGCGCCCAACAAAAGAGGGAACGACGATGAAATTCATGCTGACCGACCGCAATTTGCACCCGCAGGCCAAACCCGTCGCCCAAGATTTCACAAAGGGCGGCGTCAACCGGCGCGAATATCTCGCCATCATGGCCGGCTTCGGCGTCAGCGCGGCCGGAGCACTGGCATTGGGCGGCCTCAGCGCGTCGCCCGCCCGGGCAGAGGAGCCGAAGCGCGGCGGCACCTTGCGCGTCGCCATGAACGTCAAGGGTTTCAAGGATCCGCGCACCTTCGACGGTGTCGAGATGTCCAATGTGGCGCGCCACTGCAACGAATATCTGGTGCGCTGGAACCGCGACTTCACCTTCGAGCCGTGGCTGCTCGAAAGCTGGGAAACCAGCGACGACGCCAGGACGCTGACGCTGCATGTGCGCAAGGGCATCGCCTGGTCGAATGGCGACGTCTTCAACGCCGATGACGTCATCCACAATCTCAACCGCTGGTGCGACGCTTCCGTCCCCGGCAATTCGGTCGCCGCGCGCATGGGCGCGCTGGTCAATGCCGACACCAAGAAGCCGGTCGATGGCGGCATCGAGAAGGTCGACGACTTCACCGTAAAGCTCAATCTGCCGAAACCCGACATTTCGCTGATCGCCGGCATGGCCGACTATCCCGCGCTGATCATGCATCGCTCCTATGAGGGCGGCGACGACCCGATGAAGGCGCTGGCGATCACCACCGGCCCTTGCGAACTGGGCAGCTGGAATGCCGAGACCAGTGCGGAGGTGAAGCGCAAGGACAAGCCCTGGTGGAAGGGCGACTTCTACCTCGACGGCATCAAATGGGTCGATTACGGCTCCGACCCCAACGCCATGCTGTCGGCGTTCGAATCCGGCGAAATCGACACCGACCACGAGACCGCGTCCGACGCCGTGTCGCAGACCGAGCAGATGGGCTTGTTGAATTCCGAGATCGCCACCGGCTCGACCATCGTTGCCCGCTTCAATGTCGGCAACGCGCCCTATGACGACGTCAAGGTGCGCCGCGCCGCCCAGCTTGCGGTCGACAATTCGGCCGTGCTGGCGCTCGGCCTCGGCGGCCGCGGGAAGCCTGCCGACAATCACCATGTCGGCCCGATGCACCCGGAATTTGCCGATATCGGCCCGGCCAAGCGCGACACGGAACAGGCCAAGAAATTACTCGCCGAGGCCGGCAAGACGGACCACGAATTCGAGCTGATCTCGGTCGACGTCGAATGGCAAAAGAGCACCGGCGATGCGATCGCCGCGCAGATGCGCGAGGCCGGCCTGAAGATCAAGCGAACCGTGCTGCCCGCCGCGACCTTCTGGAACGACTGGAGCAAATACCCCTTCTCCACAACCGAATGGCTGGGCCGCCCGCTCGGCGTCCAGGTGCTGGCGCTGGCCTATAAATCGGGCGCCGCCTGGAACGAAAGCGCCTATGCCGACAAGGAATTCGACACGCTTCTCGACAAGGCGCTGGCAACGCCGGACGCCGCCCAGCGCAAGGAGATCATGGCCAGGATCGAGCAGAATCTGCGCGATGCCGGCATCATCATCCAGCCCTACTGGCGCTCGGTCTACCGCACCTATCGCAAAGGCGTGCAGGGCTGCGAACAGCACCAGTCGCTGGAGCAGCATTTTGAGAAGGTGTGGCTGGAGGGGTGATCGTTCGGGGACGCCGCATACCGGCTGGCACCTGAGCGGTATGTCGCTCAGGTAAATACCTGCAGCGCACTCCGAGCATTTACGACGGTGTTTGTCTTGACGCGGCGATCGTGGATCGGTCTGGTGTGTCGACGAGGCGCCGCTGTGGGCTCGCGTCATTCCGGAGAATACACATGCGCGCCCGTTGGGCTTTCATTCTTGCACCCATTATTCCGGCGATCCTGCCCGGCTACAATTGGCATGCGAACCACCCTGAGACGGGGCCATTGTCGGGCTTCATCTTCGTAACCCTTGTTTTCTATGTTGTGGAGGCGGTGGTAGGAATTCCGGCCTTCTATGTCCTCACCCGACGGCGCTGGCAGTTTTTTTGGGTATACGTCGTCGTTGGCTTTCTGGCAGTTTTTGTTCCAGCGTTTGTCTTCGGCCTCATTAAGTGGAGTCCTCCATTGGGAATCGGCGGAGTTCTCTATGCATGCTCCTTCATAGGGATATTCGGTGGCGCTACAGGGCTGATCTTCTGGCTTTTGGTGCGCCCAGACAAGGACCCTGTCGAACAGATTGCTTCGCACTTTACCTAGGTCAGCACCCCAACATTGAGTTCAAGGCCTGATACACTTTGGCCGCGATATTTTGCACGAGAACGCATGGACCACTTCGACCTCGGCACCTATCGCCGTCCAATCTCCACCGCCTCGGCCGAGACGCAGCGCTGGTTCGATATCGGGCTGAACTGGTGCTACGGCTTCAACCATGAGGAAGGCATAAAGTGCTTCGAGAAGGCGCTGGAGACAGATCCTGATTGCGCCTTCGTGCATTGGGGCATCGCCTATGCCGCCGGGCCTTTTTACAACCTCACCTGGAACGAGCACGGCAAGGACGAGGCAGACCGTGCGGCCAAACGCTGCTTCGACCATGTCCAGCTCGCGCGGGATGTGGCGATCACCTCGTCGTGCCTGTGTCGGACGAGCGCGGAGGCGGGGCCAAGCTGTTGTCACTGAAATCCCCGCCGCCCGACCAGCCGAGTCGGCTTCGCCTTCTAAGAGAAAATCTCCGCCAGTTCGTCTACGCTGGTGCCTTCCCTAACCTGGCGCAGTTCAACATAGGCGACCGCATGGCCACCGATGCCACCGTGGACACGACCGTCGCGATAAGGACGCTTCCGATAGCGCCGAAAATCAGGGCGACCGTCGAGAGGCCGCTGAAGAAAGCGAAAATCAGGCCGATCAGCAAGGCAAACATCATCTGGAAGGCAAGCGCCGCCAAAAACAGGATCAGAAAGACACCGAACATCGGCCAGCGGCTGCCCTTTGTCAGAGCACGGCTGCGCGACATCGCGCCAAACATGCCAAGCCGCTCCTGCATCAGCACCGGCACGGAAACCGGTATGCCGAGCAGCCACCTGATGCCGGCAACGAGCAACACCACGAAGGCAATGATCGCTCCGAAGATCGGGACCAACATTCCGGCGATGCCCATCACGATGAGGCCAAGGATCATGGCCAAAAAGACAATCAGCCCCACCCCCAGCGTCGGGACTATGCTGCGCAAGGCTATCTGGATGCAGTCGCCGATCGCCGGGCGCTTGCCGTTCAGGTCCTCTATCGTCGCTTGCACCAGCGAGGACTGAAGCAACAGCGCGCAAACGAAATAGATCAGGCTTAAAACGAGCGATAAGAACGAGCTGCTCATAATGACCCACTTCGCGCCGAGTGGAGGTGTGGCGATGTAGCCGTTGGGGCCGCCATTCCAGTGGTTCGACAGATTGAGCGCAACTGCTGGGAGGACCAGGAAAAGCGCCGCCAAAGCAATCATCAGACCGGGATTGCGGTCGATCACGGCGAAGGTGTTGTTGAAAACCCTGCCGATCTGGAACTTCTCAGCCGCGCCGACGCCGTCGATGCCATGATTACCCCTTCCGGCCCGAGCTAGATCCCGGCCAATCGCGCCAACATGACTGGCTGTTCTCGGGCCAAAACCTTCGTTACGAGAAGATCTCCGCCAGTTCGTCGACGCTGGTGCCTTCCCTGACCTGGCGCAGCTCGACATAGGTGACGGCAATCGCCACCGAAATCACCGCCGAAACGATTGTCGACAGCAGGCTGCTTCCGATGGCAGCGGCAATGAGACCGGTCGTGCTGATCCCGCCGCTCGCAATAGCAGCCTGAAACAGCAAGGTGAAAACCACTTGTAGCCCTATCGCAACAATGCCGAGGACCAGAAACAGCGCGAATATCCGCCAGCGGCTTCCCTTCGTCAGCGCCCTGCTTCGCGAAATCGAGGCGAAGACGCCAGGCCTTTCCTGAACTGCGACAGGCACAGCCACCGATATGCTGATCAGCCACATGGCTATGGGGATGAGCGACAGAAGTGCAATCACACCGCCGACGATGGGGATGGCCATGGTGATGACCGTTAATATCATCGCCACCAGAAACATTGCCACGATGATCACAAGACCAATTCCGAGCGTGGGGAGGAAGCTGCGCAGGGCTATCTGAATGCAATCGCCAATCGACGGGCGCTTGCCGTTCAAATCTTCGATTGTCGCTCGTACCAGCGCCGCCTGCGCCAGAAAGGCCAAGATCAGGAGCACCAGGCCGGCAATCATCGAAACGGCACCATAGCCCGCCATAGCCGATTGCTCGAAGCTCGCCCCAGGTACTGCTATCTTTGCAATCTGTCTAAAGCTCCAGATGTTGTACAGCAGCGCAGGCAGCGTCGAAAAAAGGCCGACGATGGCGGCAAGTGGGACGAAGCTTCGTCCGATTACCGAAAACGTATTGCTGAAAGCCCTGCCGATGCTGAACCGTTCCGGCCGCTCGCTCGCGATTGACGTCATGTTACATTCCCCCCGACTAATGGATACCCGAAATCAGAAAGTATAAATCACCGATATTGATACTTGCGGTTGCCGCCGCTTGCAATTGCCTTGGCGTATTGTCAGTGTCGGCCCGCGAACCGCAGGTTGCAGGGGGGGCGAAAAGGTGACTGCTGCACAGCCGGACGCTGCGCAAGCCGAATGGCTGGCCAAACTGCACAAGCAGTTGCTGTCAGACGATTCGATCCAGTTCGACCTGCCGGCCTACAGACCACCCGAGACACCCGAGTGGATGAGACCGCTGGGCGAGTTCCTGAAATCGCTCGGCCCGTACATGATCTACCTGTTCTGGGGCGCGGTGATCACAGGTGCCGCGATCATTCTGCTGCTAATTGTCCTTGAAGTGAAAGGCGTCGCCTGGCGCCTGCCCTGGTGGCGCAAAAAGAGCGTGACCGAGGCGGAAGCGATATGGCACCCCGACGTTGGCGCCGCGCAGATCCTGTTGTCGGAAGCCGATGCGCTCGCCGCCCGGGGCGAGTATGACGAGGCGGTGCATCTCCTGCTGCGCCGCAGCGTTGCCGACATTGCCGGCCGCCTGCCCGACTTTCTGCGCCCGTCGCTGACCGCGCGCGATATCGCGGGAGCGGCGTCGCTGCCAACGCGGGCGCGTGGCGCCTTTACCCAGATCGCGCGCATCGTCGAGGCCGCTCTGTTCGCGCGCCGGCCGGTCGGGCCCGAGGGCTGGCAGGAGGCGCGCAGCGCCTATGAGCGATTCGTCTTCAGGGATGCCTGGACGTGAGTGACGCGACAGCCGACATCGCCCAGCAGGAACCGTTCAGCCGCAGGACGCTGTTCTGGGGCATTTTCGCCAGCCTGCTCGCGGCCGCAGGCTTCTTCCTGTTGTCCACCTATGCGCCCGACTTTCGCCAGCCGAGCGTCGGTGGCGCAACGCCGCTGTCGAAGAGCGGCATCGGCTATGCCGGTCTGGCGCAATGGCTGGAGCTGACCGGCGAAGCGCCCGACATGGCGCGGTCCGACAGCGATCTTCAGATCGACACGAACCTCCTGATCGTCACCATTTCGCCCGACAGCGACCCGGATGCGCTTGCCAACATCATCAAGCTTCGCAAGGGCCTGGATACGCTGTTCGTGCTGCCCAAATGGGCGACCTTGCCGCTGGCCTTGCACGAAGGCTGGGAGATGAAGATCCAGCGGCTGCCGGATGTGGTGGTCAACGACTGGCTCGGCCGCATCGCCAAGGCCAAGCTCGGCGAAGGTGAGACCACGGTCAAGCAACTCGACGTCTCAGGGCAAATGGTCAGCGTTCCCGGCCAGTTGCAATGGGTGGCCGACGAACACCCGCTGATTGCCGCCGGCAACGGCAAGGCCGTGCTGACCGAGGTCGAAGACGAGCGGTTCTACATTCTGACGGACCCCGATCTCATCAACAACGCTGGCTTGAAAGATCCCGACAAGGCGGCGGCGGCGCTCAAGCTGATCGAGCTCCTCCAGCCCGAAGAGGGTGCCGTCATGTTCGACCTGACGCTGCATGGCGTCGGGCGAAAATACGATCTCGCCAAGCTTCTGGTCGAGCCGCCCTTCCTGGCGCTGACGCTGACCATCCTGGCGGCGGCGGCACTTGCCTTCCTGCATGGCCTTGGCCGGTTCGGGCCGCCACGGGCCGATCAGCGCGCCATCGCCTTCGGCAAGCGCGCGCTGGTCGATACCACGGCGATGCTGTTGCGCCGCGCCGGCCGGCTGGAGGAACTGGGCGACCGCTATGGAGCACTGGCACGCGTGCGCGCCGGCGCGCTGCTCGGCGCGCCGCACGGTTTGCAGGGCGAAGCGCTCGACCGCTGGCTCGATTCCCGCGACAAGGACGAAGCCGGCGGGTTCACGACCCGCCTGCAAGCTGCGAACGCGGCAAAGACCCTGACACAAATGCATGATGCAGCCGAAAAGCTGCACGACTGGACGGCAAGGAGGCTCGGTGAACGTCGATGATGTGAAGGCCCTGGCGACACAGATCAGGGAAGAGGTGGCCAAGGCCATCACCGGGCAACACGATACGGTCGATCTGATGCTCACGGCATTGTTCGCCGGCGGGCATATATTGCTCGAAGGACCGCCGGGCACGGCCAAGACGATGACGGCGCGCTGCTTTGCCCAGGCGCTGGGCGTCGCCTATGGCCGCATCCAGTTCACACCCGACCTGATGCCCGGCGATATCGTCGGTTCCAACATCTACAATTTCCAGACCGGGCAATTCACGCTGACGCGCGGCCCGATCTTTTGCGACCTTTTGCTCGCCGACGAAATCAACCGCACGCCGCCCAAGACCCAGGCCGCCCTTTTGGAGGCGATGCAGGAACATGCCGTCACCTTCGACGGCACCACCCATGCGCTCGGCCCGAACTTCATGGTGGTGGCGACGCAGAACCCGATCGAGCATCAGGGCGTCTATCCCCTGCCCGAGGCCCAACTCGACCGTTTCCTGTTCAAGCACCGGGTGAGCTACCCCGGCCCGGAAGAGGAAAAGGCGATCATCATCCACCATGGCGGCGGCACCGCCTCGCACGACATCAAGCAGTACGGCATCAAGGCCCAGGCCGACCGCAAGACGCTGGAAAAGGCGTTGGCGACCGTCGGCGAGGTTACGCTGGTCGATGATGTCGTCGACTATATCGCCAGGCTGGTGCGGGCCACGCGCGAAAGCCCCGACCTCGAGGTCGGCGCCAGCCCGCGCGCGGGCGCCATGCTGGCGAGAGCTGCACGGGCCCGGGCAGCGCTCGACGGGCGTGCCTATGTCATCCCCGACGACGTCAAGGCGCTTGCCGTGCCGGCGCTGCGCCATCGCGTTATCCTGTCGCCGGCGGCGCAGATCGACGGCCGCCTGGTCGAACAGATCGTGACCGACCTTGTAGACCAGACGGAAGCGCCACGTTGATTTATCCGAGCGGCCGGGCAGTCTGGGCAGGTGCGGCCGGTGCAATACCGGCCTTCCTGATCGCGCTCGCGCTGCCGTCGCTGTGGTATCTCGGCCTGTTGTGGATCTGCGCGCTGCTTGCTTTCCTGGCCGTGGACGCGGCCGCCGGGCGCGGACGGGCTTCTCTGAACGCCAGCATCCACGCCCCGCCGCAGGTCAGCGTCGGCGGCCAGCTCACCGTCAATGTCACCGCCAGGCTCGGCGGACGGCCGCGCGCCGTGCAGGCGCGTCTTGGCCATGACGAGCGGCTGCAACCGCTGGGCGGCACCGGCGGCGCATCGACCGCCGAGGCCGGCAGCGCATCGCTCGATCTCAGATTTCAGGCGCTGCGGCGCGGCATTGCCAGGTTCGACCGCTTGTGGGTGCGCTGGCCCGGGCCGTTCGGGCTGGTCTGGAACCAGGTGGTGCTGCCGATGGACAGCAAGGTGGCGGTGCTGCCCGACGTCAGCAGCGCCCGCGACGAGGCGATCACGCTTTTGCAGCGACAGGCGCTGCCCGACGGCCATGCGCAGCGCCGAGCCGGCCAGGGCCGCGAATTCGAGGCGCTCAAGGATTACCAGCCCGGCATGGGCCGGCGCATGATCGACTGGAAGCGCAGCGCCCGCCACGGCAGGCTTCTGGCGCGCGAATTCCGCATCGAGGAGAACAACAACATCGTGCTGGCCATCGATAGCGGCCGCTTGATGTGCGAGCCCGTCGACGGCGTGCCGAAGGTCGACCGCGCCGTCACCGCCGCTTTGCTGTCGGCGTTCATTGCGCTGAAGGGCGGCGACATGGTCAGCCTGTTCGGCTTCGACGCGCGACCGCGCGTTTCCAGCGGCGCCGTGCGCGGCTCGGCCAGCTTCGCCATGATCCAGAAGCGGGCGGCGGAGATCGACTATTCTACCGAAGAGACCAATTTCACCCTGGCGCTGACGACGCTGGCGGCGCGGCTCGACCGGCGCTCGCTGGTGATCATCTTCACCGATTTTGTCGATCCGATCAGCGCCGAACTGATGCTGCGCACCGTAGGCCGGCTCACCGAACGGCATCTGGTGCTGTTCATGATGATGAAGGATGTCGAGCTGGAGACACTGGCCGACATGCCGCCGGACACGCCGGAGGATGTGGCGCGCTCCGTCGTCGCCGGCGGGCTGCTGCGCGAAAGGCAGGTCGTCATCGGCAGGCTCAGGCTGCTCGGCGCGCATGTCATCGAAGCCGACCATCAGAGGCTCGGGCCGGCACTGGTCGAGCGCTATCTCGAGCTCAAGCGAGAGGATCTGTTGTGAACGCGCTGGTCGGCAAGGATGCGGTGCGCCAGTCGCTGGCGAGCTTCCGTTCGGAGCGCGAGGCCGACTGGAAGGCGTTCGAGGCGCTGCTTGCCCGGGTCGAGAAACGTGCGCCACGCACGCTATCGGAAGACGAACTGCTGTCGCTGCCATTGCTCTACCGCTCGGCGCTGTCCTCGCTTTCGGTGGCGCGGGCGACCTCGCTCGACAATGCGCTGGTCAGCTATCTCGAAGCGCTGTGCCTGCGCGGCTACTTCTACCTCTATGGCGCACGTCGCGGCTTGCGGCAGCGCATCGGCGACTTCTTCCTGCATGACTGGCCGCATGCCATTCGCGATTTGTGGCGCGAGACCTTGCTGTCGGTAGTCCTGACCTTTGTCGGCGCCGGCGCCGGCTACTGGCTGGTGGCCAAAGACAAGGGCTGGTTCGACGCCATCATTCCGCCGAGCCTGGCCGGCGGGCGCAACCCGGATGCATCGGCGGAAGTGCTGCGGCAGGTGCTTTATGACGGCGCCGACAGCAATTTCCTGTCGGGCTTCGCCGCCTATCTGTTCACGCACAATGTCCAGGTGGCGATCCTGGCCTTTGCGCTCGGCTTTGCCTTCGCGGTGCCGAGCGTGCTCCTGATCCTGATGAATGGCTGCCTGCTCGGCGCGATGTTCCAAATCTACGTCGCCAAGGGGCTTGGCATCGAGCTGGGCGGATGGCTGTCCATCCACGGCACCACCGAGATCTTCGCGATCGCCTTGGCGGGCGCCGCCGGCATGCGTATCGGCACGCGTATCGCCTTCCCCGGTGAACTGACGCGGATGACGGCCGCAGCCGATGCCGGGCGCGTGGCAGCAACCACCATGGTCGGGGTGACGATCATGCTTCTGTTCGCCGGCCTGCTCGAAGGCATCGGCAGGCAGGTGATCACCAGCGACGTCACACGCTATGCCATTGGCGGCGGCATGCTGACGCTGTGGCTCTGTTATTTCTATTTGTTCAGGGTGGTGCGGCATGGCGACCGCTAGGCGTGCTGCCGTCTCGACGATACGGCCGCTGATCACGCCCGAAGGCGTCGATCTCCGGATAAAGCTCGCCGATGCCGGCACCCGCGCCGCCGCCTTCCTGCTCGACTTTGTCATCATCATCGTCACGGCGATCGTGATCTCGATCATTGCACTGTTCGGGCTGGCCGGCCTCAAAGGCGAAGGCGCGCAGCCGCTGTTCATCGTCTGGATCATCCTGATCTTCTTCCTGCGCAACGCCTATTTCATCGTCTTCGAAGCCGGCCGCCGTGCCGCCACGCCCGGCAAACGGATGCTCGGCATCCGGGTGGCGTCGCGCAGCGGCGCCGGCCTGTCGATCGATCAGGTCATTGCCCGCAATCTGATGCGCGAGATCGAGATATTCCTGCCGCTGTCGATCATCCTTGGCCGCAGCGAGATGGGGCTCGCCGACACGCTGTCGACGATCTTCGGAATGGTGTGGACGCTGTTGTTTGCGCTCTTCCCGCTGTTCAACCGCGACCGCATGCGCATCGGCGACCTGTTGGCCGGAACCTGGGTGGTCGAGGCGCCGAAACTGGCGCTGGTCGAAGACCTGTCGCAACGCAAGGACACCACCACCCGCGCCTTCCGCTTCACCCAGGCGCAGCTCGATGCCTATGGCATCGCCGAACTGCACAAGCTGGAAGAGGTGCTGCGCCGCGACGACTATTTCGCGCTGAAAGCGGTGGCCGAGACGATCGGGCGCAAGATCGGCATGATGGTCGATGCCGTCGATTCCAGGGCCTTCCTCACCGCCTATTACGGAGAGCTGCGGGCACAGCTCGAACGCAAGCTGCTGTTGGGCAACCGCAAGGCGGATAAGTATCAGCGGTGAGCTGTGCCTCAGATGGGAGTCGATACATGAGACATTGCTTCCTGAACATAGTTGATAAAAGTGTGTTTGCAATTCCGATGGCTACCACCCGCGACGGCTGGGAGAAGTTCGCAGGTCCCGTCATTTTGATTGGCGAGCTACCTTCGGTCTCCGACAAAGAGATCGGTCTAGCAACACTCAACGCGCTTGGTGCTTATGCCAGCGATGTGCCCGACGACATCGTACACACGGTTCTTCTTGACAGCTCGGCTTCGCGGTTCGGCTTCAAGTCGTACAACTCCCTCCTTCGGAAATCCCGTCAGATGTCGGTCGACCAGGGAAGGGACGACAAATTCACACTTACCCCCTATGCCAAAGTCAACAGAGAGAGTGCCGTGCCGCTGGACACGATCTTGTCTTCAACAGATACGCCAGAGGATCTCGGGCGTGCTGTTCGAGAGTGCATTTCGCTTTGTCGTTAACAGCGTCGAGTAATCGGTCACCATGAACACCTCTCCATCCGAGCTCGAACTCCAGGAAATGGAGGCGCGCGTGCTGCCGCAGCTCAGCCCGGCCCATGGAAATCATGGGTCGAGGGTCGGGATTTGCTGAGCAGATCGAATTTCATTCAAACCGACGAAGGCGCGGATCGCGGCGACGATATCGAAATGGCCAGCGCCACGGCCGAAGACCAGGATTTCATGGCTGCGGCGCGGCAGGACATGCCTCGCCTGATCGCCGAAGTGCGCGGGCTGGGCGCACTTCTCAATCAAACGAAGTAAAAGCGGCGAGGCCGCCTACCCCACCCACTTTTCATAGTCGGACACCAGCAGGTGCACCGGCGCAACGTCCTCGTGGATGTTGGAGAAGCGGCCGATCGGCTCGCGGAAGACGTTGTCGGTGAGATCGTCATTGACGGTCGAGACCTCGCCGATCAGCACATCCTTGCCCTCGGCCCAGAAGGCGTGCCAGACGCCGGGCAGCAGCGTCACGCTCTGGCCCGGGTCGAGCTTCAGGAGCCCGCCTGCCGGCAGCCTGTGGATGGTGCCGTCGACCGGCACCGTCACTTCGGCCTTCGGATCGATGCCGCCGTCGCGATCGTGCATGAACAGTTCCAGCACGAGCTTGCCGCCGCCGCGGTTGATGATGTCCTCGGCCTTGATGTTGTGGCGGTGCATCGGCGACAGCTGATCCTTGCGCGAGATCATGATCTTCTCGGCATAAAGCATGCCCATGCCCTTCTTCATGTCGGCATAGACGCCGTTGCGAACGGTGAACAGGAACAGGCCGAGTTCGTCGAATTTTTCCTGGCCGTAATCGGTGATGTCCCAACCGAGCCGCGAGGTGAAAATGGCGGCGGAGTCGGCCTTGCGCGCCTTCATCTCTTCCGGGCTCCAGTAGGCGAAGGGCGGCATGATGTAGCCGAACGAGCGGATGAAGGCGTCTGCATCGCGGATGATGTCGTTGACGGTGGAGCGTTTCATGATCGTGATCCCTTCGCGTCGCGTTCCCTGGAGTTATCTGAAGCGCATAGCCGAACAGCGCTGCGGTGTCGACGCAAACTGCGTGCTGGCCCCATGACATCCGTGCGGATAGGGGCCATAAGTCAGCCAGATTTCCCAGGGTGATATTTCATGCAAGGCATAGACGACCTCGACACGCCGGCGATCCTCATCGACGCAGCCCGCGCCGAAGCCAACATCACACGAGCGCAGGCGCATGCCGACCGCCACGGGCTGAAACTCAGGCCGCACATCAAGACGCACAAGCTGCCTTATTGGGCGAAGAAGCAGGTGGCGGCCGGCGCGGTCGGCATCACCTGCCAGAAGATCGGCGAAGCCGAGGTGATGGCCGATGCCGGGCTGACCGATATTTTCCTGCCCTACAACATCCTTGGCCGCGCCAAGCTGGAGCGCCTCAAGGCGCTGCATGGCCGTGTGACACTGTCAGTGACCGTGGACAGCCTCGAAACGCTGGATGGGCTCGCCGCCACCTTCACCGATACCGGGCACCCCCTGCCCGTCCTGGTCGAATGCGACACCGGCATGGGCCGCTGCGGTGTGCAGAGCGCCGCCGAGGCGTTGGCCTTGGCGAAAATCATCGACCAGGCCAAGGGGCTCACCTTCGGCGGACTGATGACCTACCCCGCGGCAGGCCGCGCCGCCGAGGCCGAATCCTGGCTGGCCGGCGCCAAGCAGGCCCTTGCGGCGTCGGATCTCGCCTGTGAACGCATCTCCAGCGGCGGCACGCCGGATATGTGGCGCTCCGGCGAGGACAGCGTGGTCACCGAATACCGCCCCGGCACCTACATCTATCTCGACCGCTACCAGGTCGCCAAAGGCGTCGGCACGCTCGACGATTGTGCGCTGACGGTGCTCGCCACCGTGGTCAGCCATCCGACGCCGGCCCGCGCCATCCTCGACAGCGGCAGCAAGGCGCTGTCCAGCGACACGCTGGGGCTCCCCGATTTTGGCGAGCTGCTCGGCATGCCCGGCGCCCGCGTCACCAGCTTGAGCGAGGAACATGGCACGGTCACGCTTGCGAATGGCGCGAGCCTGCGCATCGGCGAACGCGTTCGCGTGGTGCCTGATCATTGCTGCGTCGTGACCAACCTGTTCGACCAGGTGCATCTGATCGACGGTGACAAGGTGCTGGAAACGCTGAAGGTGGAAGCGCGTGGGCGGATGGGGTGAGGCTTTTCGTTTTGGAGGCTCGCCCTATTTCGACATTGACGAATTGTAATTTATAACTTACTAGTCCCCATGGCAATCCTGAAGCAGACAGCCACCTTTCGGAGGTGGCACCAAAAGCTGAAAGACGGAAGAGCCAAGGCGGCAATTGCCGTTCGGCTGCAACGTTTGATTGTAGGAAATCCCGGCGACGTGGCCCCAGTGGGTGAAGGCATCAGTGAATTGCGCATTCACTATGGGCCCGGCTATCGCGTTTATTTCACAAGCGCGGTGAAACGGTCATCCTGCTCCTGTGCGGCGGGGATAAAAGTTCACAAGAAACCGACATACGGACAGCAAAGCGCCTGGCCGTAGAATGGAGTGACGACAATGGTTGAAAAAATCTATGATTTCGATCCCGCCGAAATGCTCGATTCCGATACGGCAATCGAGGCGTTTCTGGCAGAGGCAATGGAAACCGGAGACGCCAAATTCGTCGCGGCCGCCCTCGGTGTCGTTGCCCGCGCCAAGGGGATGAGCAACATTGCCAGAAAGACCGGCTTGGCTCGCGAGCATCTTTATACCTCGCTCAGCGAAAACGGTAATCCTACGCTGGAAACCACACTGGCGGTCATGAAAGCATTCGGCTTTCATTTGGCCCCAAAGCACGGTGCAACTCAGGTCTAATCTACGCCAGCGCGCGTCGAGCGCGAGGTTGTTCGGGCCAACTGAAATCAGGACGGATAAACCGGACCCAGCGCCGCCTTCAGCGGATCCAGCGCGTCGCCATACAGCTTCCAGCGCTCGACCGAGGATGAATAGATCGGCTGGCGCACCTGCCAGCGGCTCGGCGTCCGGATCGTGCGCTCGGTTTCGTTGAAACGCAAGCAGGCATCGTCCCACTCGATGCCGAGGAATCCGATCAATCCGCGGGCGCGATTTTCGAAATCGGCGACCGTTTCTTCGTAGGGCATGTCGTGGATATCCAGCGGGATGACCTTGGCCCAATGGCGCATCAGGCGGTCATACTGCCGGTAATACTGCCCAAGCTTGGTCAGATCGGCATTATAGCCGTGCGCCTCGGAAAAATTATGCATGAAACAGGACGCGCAATTGTCCATCGGGTCACGCCGGCAATGGATGATGCGGGCATTCGGCAAGATCAGGCTGATGAAGGCCAGCAGCTCGAAATTATGCGGCATCTTGTCGACGACAAGCCGCACCGTGTTGTTGCGCTTTTTGAGATCGTCGAGATATTTCGATCCAAGCTCCTTGGCCTTGGCCGCAGTGAGCGCCGCCATGGCCTTGGTGAAAATGGCTGGGTCGAGCTTGTCGAACCCAAGTTCGCCGGCAAGTGAACGAATGGTCGACAACTCCCCGGCGCCATGGATATCGCGATGACTGGCGCATATCTGCTCGGTCAGCGTCGTTCCCGACCGTGGCATGCCGACGATGAAGACCGGGCGTCTGGATGGATTTCCCAAATTGGCTCGCGCCTCGAAGAAGCCGGCGTCGAAAGTGTCGATGAAGCTGTCGTAAAGCTGGGTGTGCCGGTCGATATCGAAATCATTGCCGGAAATCGCCTTGGCCCTCGCGAAATGGCGGATTGCCGGGCGATACTCGCGCTGATCGTTGAGCATCTTGCCGGCGGCATGGTGCAGCACCACCCGCTCGCGATCGGTGGTCGTCGGCAATTCCAGACGAGCCCGTATTAGAGGCAGCGTCGGATCATCCTTGACCGCCCGGCGCGCCAGCGCCATTCCGGCCAGCGCTTCGACATGGCCCGGGTCGATGGCAAGGGCCTTGCTGAAGCATTCGACCGCCTCGGCCGGCCGTCCAATGTCGGTGAGCAAATCACCCATACCGGCAAGTGCCATCACCGACTGGCCGTCGATAGCCAGCGCCCGGCGATAGAACCCTTCGGCAATGTCGCCCTCGAGCTGGCTGCGGTAGGAGCGGCCGAGATTGCACAGCGCTTCGATGAGCCCTCCATCGAGCTCGATCGCCTTTCTCAGATGTCTGCGCGCCTTGTCGACGTTGCCGGTGACATTGTAGGCGTTGCCGAGATTGTTGCGGAAGATGGCGTTGTCCGGTTCGAGCTTGACCGCTTTTTCCATATAGGCAATGGCGGCGGCATGATGCTCGGCCTCGATGGCCAGAGTGCCCATCAGGTTCAGCGCCATGGCATTTTTGGGCTGCGTGCGAAGCACCGTCTGGTAGCAGAACTCGGCCTCGCGAAAACGCTTGCGCCGTTGCAGGTCGATGCCGCGCTGCAATGTCTTTTCCGCCGGCTCACCGGCGGTCGGCAGCGAGGCTGGGATCATTGCCGGCAGGCCCAGGGGTTGCCGGCGTGGCAAGAGCGGCATCCGTCAAATCCCGGTCGCGGCCTGCGACGAACCGATCAGAACTTCAGGGTAACGCCAAGCTGGAGATTGTGGGAGTACAATTTGGCGTTCTCGTATGTGCCGCCGCCATCATTGTCGTCTAGATCCACGCTTGTCACGGCCTTAAAGCGGTAACCGAAATCGAGGTCGACATTCTGCGTTACCGCGTAGGTAACACCGGCGCCCACCTGGCCGGCGAAACCCCAGCCGCCAGGCCCGTATCCAAAGGCGTGGCCATCAAAGTGAGTATCGGCGGTAACATAGGCCGCGCCGAGACCGCCGCCGACATAGAGTTTGGCATCACCAAAATGCGCAACATCGGCCCAGACGTTGGCGAGAAGATAGGTGGCCGACAGATTGCCGGAAGCCGGATAGTTGCCGACGCCCGTGTAGCTGTATTCGCTTGCCTTGTAGCGCGCGTAGGACAGTTCGCCTTCGACACGAAACACATCGTTGATGCGCCGACCGACAGCGCCGCCGATTACGAACCCGGTATCAAGATCGACTGAATACCCAGTACCATTGTAGTCCGTTTTCACATGGTTCGGGAAACTGGCGCCGCCGAAGAGCGTGACGTACCAGAGATCCTCTGCCCTCGGAACGTCGACGATCGCGTCGGCGGCGTACGCCGAACTCCAGCCAAGCACCAATGCCGTTGTCGACACACCAGCCAGTAGAAGCAGTTTCATCGTCGATTCCCTCGTAGCCTTCCAGCTACTTGCTCGCCTGCGGTTGGAGCTGTCAATAAGCAGACGCAGTCAGGGCACTCTTTCAGGAACCCTCGTTGCTATACAGCAACATAGCAGCACATTCTAATTTAGACGGAGACAGGCAAAGGCTGCTGTTTCGGTTGTCATTCGAGTGCCGGAAAAGAGAACCGCCTAGTCGCGTTGCTCTGCCTGCCGCGCCGCGATGCGCCGCATGGCAATGACCCGCCGGCGGCGGATCTCGGTGCGCATCGCCGTCAAATGCAGCGCGAAGAACAGCACTGTGAAGCCGAGCGCCATCACCAGCAGCGGCCATAGCAGGCTGGGATCGATCGTCGGCCCGCCGAGCCGGAACACCGAGGCCGGCTGGTGCAGCGTGTTCCACCAGTCGACCGAGAATTTGATGATCGGGATGTTGATGAAGCCGACCAGCGTGATGATGGCGGCAGCCCAGGCGGCGCGGCTGGCGTCATCCAGCGCGCGCGTCAGCGCGATGATGCCGAGATACATAAGAAAGAGGATGAAGACCGAGGTCAGACGCGCGTCCCAGACCCACCAGGTGCCCCACATCGGCTTGCCCCAGATCGAGCCGGTGACCAGCGCAAGCGCGGTGAAGGTGGCGCCGATCGGGGCTGCCGACTTCAGCGCGACATCGGCCAAGGGATGGCGCCAGACCAGCGTGCCGAGCGCGGCGACGGCCATCACCGTGTAGCACATCATGGCGAGCCAGGCGAAAGGCACGTGGATATACATGATGCGCACCGTGATGCCCTGCTGGAAATCCTCAGGCGCGGCAAAGCTCATATAGAGACCGATGGCGAGCAGGATCGCGGCGATCGACGCCAGCCACGGCACCAGCCTGTCGGCCAGCCCGACAAAGCGCGTGGGGTTGGCGAGGTCGGTCCAGCCGGCGAGGCGTGAGGAGGTATCGCTCATAAGGTCTAGATAGACCGGCGGCGCGTTCGGGGCAATCGAGGGAGTGTCGCAGTCTTATTTACCCTCCCCCTCGTGGGGAGGGTCGCTGCGAAGCAGCGGGGTGGGGGTGGTGGGGCACTACCCCCACCCGGACCCTACGGGTCCGACCTCCCCACAAGGGGGAGGTAAAAAAGCTTACGCAGCTTCGATATTCACCGTGCGGCTGAGACGGCGGACTTCCTCGTCGTTGAGCAGGCCGCCGGCGCGCAGCAGGCTGGCGAAACGGCCATTGCGCAGCGACAGTTCGGCGAAGCCGCCCATCTCGACCACCTTGCCCTTGTCCATGAACACGACCAGGTCGGCGTCGCGGACGGTGGTCAGGCGGTGGGCGATGATGAAGGTGGTGCGGTTGCGCCTCAGTTCGTCGATGGCTTCCTTGACGCGGTCCTCGGTCTCGACATCGAGCGCGCTGGTCGCCTCGTCGAGCACCAGGATCGGTGCGTCCTTGAGCACGGCGCGAGCAATGGCGATGCGCTGACGCTCGCCGCCCGAAAGCTGGCCGCCGCGCTCGCCAACGACGGTGTCATAGCCGGCGCTCTTGGCAAGGATGAAATCCTGCGCGGCAGCCGCATTGGCGGCGGCGTGAACCTCGTCATAAGTCGCCTCGGCACGACCTACGCGGATGTTGTCCTCGATCGAGCGGTTGAGCAGGCCGGCATCCTGGAAGACGGTGGCGATCGAATGACGCAGCGACTTGCGGGTCACCGTGCGGGTGTCGATGCCGTCGATCAGGATACGGCCATGAGACGGCGAGAAGACGCGCTGCAAGAGGTTAATCAGCGTCGTCTTGCCGGCGCCGGTCGGGCCGACGATGGCAACCGTCTGCCCGGCCTGGACTTCGAAGGAGACGTCGTCGACGCCCTGCCTCGAATTGGCAAACTCGAAGCCGACATTCTCGAAGCGGACGTGGCCGGTGACGTTGGTGAGGTCGCGCAAGCCGTCCGGCTCGGCGGAGTCGGCGGCCGAATCCTCGAGGTGATAGAAGTCCTCGAGCTTGGCGCGGGCTTCCGAAATCTGGTTGGCGAAAGCCGACATCTGGTCGAGGCGGGCAATCAGCAGCGTGGCAAAGCCGGTGAAGGCGATGACGTCGCCGATCTTGAGCTGGCCATGGGTGACCAGATAGGCGCCGATCAAAAGCACAACCATCATCGATATGGTCGACGACAGGCGGTGCAACGCATTGGCCATCGCCCACCAGTCGAGCACCGGGTTCTGCGCGTCGAGCAGGTTCTTGACATAGCGGCGCAGCGTATCGGCCTCGTGGCCGAGACGGTTGTAGCTCTGCAGCACGGCGACATTGCTGACCGAGTCGGTCACATGCGCGAAGACCTGATGGTAGTGACGCTCGACCGCGGCCTGGCCCGCCTTGGTGCGCTTCATCACAAGCCGGCCGATGCCGACATAGAGAACGCCCAGCGCCATTAGCACCAGCGACATGCGCAGATCCATGCTTATCGCGGTCGGAATCAGCAGAGCCAGCGCAACCGCCGTCGACAGATGCTGGCGCATGAATTCAAGCCACAGGCTGAACAGCGTCTCGACGGCGCGCAGCAGCGTGTGCAGCGCGTTGGAGGTGCCGCGCTGGTGGTGCCAGGCGAGCGGCATGGTGATCACGCGCTCGAACGACTGGCACAGCACCTCGCTGCGCCGCTTGTGGGCAAAACGGTCGGCGCCGCGCGCCACCAGCACGAAGGCGACGATGTTAAAGGCGCCGAGACCGGCCCACAGCGCCAGCGTCGAAAACACCGAACCCTTATCGGAGATGGCGTCGATTACCCGGCCGAACATGATCGGCTCGAGGATGGCGATAATGGCGAGCGCGACATTCGCACCGCAGATAAACGCAACGCGCTTCCTGTCGGCTGCGAGATAACCCAGCGCTCTCCAGTAGATTTGCAGAAGTGACACTTCAGCTACTCCGCCCAAAACATTATTGTGCACCGCACCATTTCTTGACACGTACCGGTTAACGGGTCGCAAAACAATGCCCGTCTACCTCTTCCGTTCCCATTCTGCGAACAAAAGATGACGACGTTGCGAAATCTGCCGTGATCACCTAACGGTTTGAGATAAAAGGTGAAATGTCAGTCTTGCGGCAAAATCATGGCAGCATCTAGCGCTGCCACATTTTTAATCATTGCACGCTTGGCCCGCCGGTATCCGGGAAGGCACGCCGTACTGCGCCAGGAGCATGCCCAAGTAGAAAACGCGCGCCTCGAAAGGCGCGCGTCAACAATCTGAAGCCCTTGATTTTACGCGGGTATCTTGACGACCACCTCGGTCTTGTCGCCGGCCTTCGGCTGAAAACCGGAAGACTTTGTCTTGGTTCCATTGACTTCGAGCGAGATGGATTTGGCCTTTTTGTCGCGGATGACGCGAACCTTGATCTCCGACCCCAGCATCTTGAGCGTGGCAGAATAGCCGTCCCAATGGCTGGGCAGTTTCGGCCGGAACGTGATCTGCTTGCCCCGCCGCTCAATGCCCAGAATGCCTTCGACCGCAGCACGGTAGAGCCATCCCGCTGAGCCCGTATACCAGGTCCAGCCGCCGCGACCGCCCTTGTCCTCACCGGAATAGATGTCGGCGGCGACGACGTACGGCTCGACGCGATAATGCTCGGCCGATGCATCGTCGAGCGCATGGTTGACCGGGTTCAGCATCGAGAAGCAGCGATAGGCATCGTCGGTGCGGCCCATTTCGGCGAGCGCGATCACGAACCAGGTCGCCGCATGGGTGTACTGGCCGCCGTTCTCGCGCACGCCCGGCGGATAACTCTTGATGTAACCAGGGTCCTTTCTCGTGTTCTGGAAGGCCGGGGTAAACAGTTTGACGATCTTGAGCTTGTCGTCGACCAGCAGGTTCGTCGCCTGCTGCATCGCCGTGGTCGAGCGCGCGGGGTCGCCCTCGCCGGAGAGCACGCTCCACGACTGCGCGATGGAGTCGATCTTGCACTCGTCCGAATTATGCGAGCCAAGCGGCGTGCCGTCGTCGTAGCTGCCGCGGCGATACCACTGGCCGTCCCAGGCGGTGCTTTCCAGCGCCCGCTTCAGCACATCGGCGTGTTTTGTCCAGGCCTGCGCCCGCTTGGTGTCGCCCTGCCCCTTGGCCACGGTGGTAAAGTCGCCCAGCGTCGTCAAAAGGAACCAGCCGAGCCAGACACTCTCCCCCTTGCCGGCTTCGCCGACGCGGTTCATGCCGTCGTTCCAGTCGCCGCCGAGGATCAGCGGCAGCCCGGCCGGGCTGCTGCGCTTGACCGCAAGGTCGAGCGCACGCGCGCAATGGTCGTAGAGCGACGCGTTCGTCTTGGAGATTTCCGGCGTGAAGAAGGCGTCGTGCTCGCCCTCGCCCAGCACCTGCCCGTCGATGAAAGGCAGCTGCTCCTTCAGGATCCCTGTATCGCCGGTCACCTCGATGTAGCGATTGGTGGCATGCGCCAGCCAGACCACATCGTCGGAGATCATGGTGCGCACGCCTGCGTCGGTGCGCGGCAACCACCAATGCTGGACATCGCCTTCGGGGAACTGCCGGCGCGCCGCATTGAGGATCTGGTCGCGCGCCAGTTTCGGATCATGCGCAAGCAGGGCCAGCGTGTCCTGCAGCTGGTCGCGGAAGCCGAAGGCGCCGCTTGCCTGATAAAAGGCCGAGCGGGCGCGGATGCGGCAGGCCAGGCTCTGATAGGGCAGCCAGTGATTGACCATGGCGTCGAGCGCCTTGTCGGGCGTCTCGACCTGGATGGTGTCGAGGAAGCCGCGCCAGACGCGTTCATTGTCGGCCAGCCGCTGGTCGAAATCCTTGCCCGAATGGGTCTGCACCAACGCGCTCGCCTCGGCTGATGTGGCGGCGTCGCCAAGCAGCCAGACCAGCGTGACGTCGCCGCCGGCGGGGATGTCGACATCGCTGGCGACAGCTGCGCACGGATCGTCGCCGGCCTCGACGCGGCCCGACAGGCCGGCTCCGCTGACGACGGCGTGCGGGAAGGCGCTGGTGCCATGCCTGCCGATGAACTCGCCGCGATCGGCTGTCACCGAATGCACCGGACCAGTGGCGGCCAGGAAGGCCACCCGGTCGCCGAAATCGAGACCGTAGGGGTTTTGCGCCAGAAGCGCGCCGGTCGCTGGATCCCTGGACGGGATGATGGTCGCAGCCGTGCTCGAGCGATGGCTGCCGAGAACCCATTCGGCATAGGCATAGACGCGCAGCCGCGCCGGCGCCGAGCCCGAGTTCTGGATGCGCAGCCGCGTGATCTTCACTGGATCGACGGGATCGACGACGTGCGTCAGATCCATCGACAGCGGGCCGCGTTTGGACCGGAAGGTCGAGAAGCCCTGGCCGTGCCATGTCTCATAGGTCATCGAGGGATCGCGGACCACGGCAGCCAGCGGCGAGAATGCCTTGCCGCTGGCCTGATCGTAGATGTAGATGCCCTCGCCCGGCCGGTTGGTGACCGGATCGTTCGACCATGGCGTCAGTTGGTAATCGCGGCTGTTGCGGCTCCAGGTGAAGGCAGCGCCTTCGGCCGAGACATGGAAGCCGAACGAGGCGTTCGAGACGACGTTGATCCAGGGCTGCGGAGTCGTGCGCCGGCCGGTGAGACGCGTGACATAGTGACGGCCATCGCCTTCGAAACCGCCGAAGCCGTTCCACTGGCTGAGGCCGCTGCCGTCGGCGCTGCTGTCGGACGCGGCATGGTATGCAGGCGCCGCCGGCACCGGCAGAGACGGCTCGCGCAGTGACGCGGGGGCCGCCGGCTGCAGGGCATCGCGTGCTTGCAAGGCTGCCGCCTCGGCGCGTTCGATCTGGTCGAAGATGGTGCCGTTGCGTGTGTGCAGAACCACGCGGGCAACCGCCAGCAGCGTCTTGTACGTCGCCTCGTCCATCAGGTCGCGGCGCACGGCGAAGATGTGCTGGCGCGGCCCGAGTTCCTTGCCGCGCAGGCGGCTGTTTTCGCACAGCGTCTCGACCGCGCGCTGCAGGTCCTGGACATAGGACGATGCCTGCTCGTTGACGACCACGAAGTCGATCATCATGCCGCGGGCGCGCATATACTCCTGGAAGCGCAGCGCCTGGGCGACAATTTCGAGGTCGGCCACGTCGCCGATGCGGACCAGGAAGATCGGGAAATCGCCCGAAATGCTGGTCGGCCACAGGCTGGACTGCTTGCCCAGCCCCGAAGCGATGGATTCGCCGGGAAGGCGCAGGAACGGATCGGGGTAGATCAGGAAGCGCGCCAGCTTCTGCACGTTGGCGGCGTCGGTCAGGCTGAGACCAAGATGGCGGGTCTGCACCTGCGAACGCGTCCAGGCAAGCATCGCCTGGCGAGCAAAACTTTCGGGATGGTCGAGCCTGGCGATGGCCTCGTCCAGTTCGGCGCGGTTGGCGCCGACGGCGGTCCAGAAGGTCAGCGATATCTTCTTGTTGGCCGGCACCCGCACCTGGCGGCGCAGGGCCGCTACCGGATCGAGGGTGAAGCCGTGGTGACCGCCAAGCTTGGCGCCGGGATCGAAGGCCGCCGCTTCCGCGATGGTACGGCCACGGCCGATGAAGGCACGGCGGTCGGTTTCGGCCTCGGCATCGCGCGCCGACCCGGACGGATCGGTGACGAAATGCACCATGGTGACGTCAGGCTCGTTCTTCTCGCGCTTGCGCCTGGTGGCAAAGATGGCGCCGTTATTGGCAGCGATCTCGGTCTCGATAAACATTTTCGAGAACGCAGGATGGGCATTGTCGGAGGCTTCGTTGCCCAGCACCAGCTCGGCAAAGGAGGTCACCTCGATATGCCGGTCAGTGGCGCCGTCGTTGTAGAGCGTGACGCGCCGTCCCTCGCCATTGCCTTCCGAGATGACGATGCATTCGACCTCCGAACGCAGCGAGCCCACTGTTTTGACGAAGCTCGCCTTGTCGTCGGAAAACAGCGTTTGCACTCTCTCGCCGGTCGCCTGCTTCGGCTCTGCGGTGGCCGACCACCAGTCGCCGCTGCCGGCGTCGCGCAGGAAGATGTAGGAGCCGAGCCGGTCTTCGGTCGGGTCGGGCTGCCAACGGGTGACGGCGAGTTCGCCCCAGCGGCTGTAACCGGAACCGGTGGCCGAGACCATGACGGAGTAGCGGCCATTGGACATGACGCTGGTGGCGCGCAACGCCCTCAGCGGGTCGAGGATAATGCGCGAGTCCGGGCTCTCGACCTCGGTCTCGTCCTTCGAACGCTCGTCGGCTTCGGTCCTGACCGTGGCGGTCGGGATGTCGCGCGGCGCCCTCTCCTGCAGCAGGAGTTCGGCAGACTCGATCACCGGATCGCTATGGAAGCGGTCGCGCAGCCGGCCCTCGAAGATGGCGTCGGCAACGGCGGCGATCGACATGCCGGAGTGATGCGCCATGTAGTTCAGGACAACGGCATGGTCGGTGCCTTCCGGCACGCGCTGCGGCGTGAAGTCGACGGCGTCGTAAAAGCCATGCCGGCCGAGAGCGCCGATGGAGCGCAGCCTGGCCAGATTCTGGACGGATTCGCGCGGTGTGAACTGCGCCGCGAGGATCGTGGCGTAAGGCGCGATCACCGTGTTCTGGCCAAGGCCACGCTTGAGCCCAAGTCCGGGCACGCCGAAATTGGTATACTGGTAGGTCAGTTCGCGGTCGCGGGCATTGTAGGCCGCTTCCGAAATGCCCCAGGGCACGTTCTTCGAACGCGCGTACTGGATCTGACGCTTGATGATCAGCTTGCTGGTCTGGTTGAGGATCGAGCCCTGCGGTTCCTTCATCACCAATGGCGGCATCAGATACTCGAACATCGAGCCCGACCAGGACATCAGCGCACCCTGGAAGCCGATCTCGACGATCGGCCTTCCAAGCCGGAACCAATGCTCCGTCGGCAGGTCACCCTTGGCGATGGCGAACAGGCTGGTCAGCCGCGCCTCGGAGGCGAGCAGATCGTAGCAGCTCTCATCGAGCTGATGCTCCTCGACCCGGTAGCCGATCGACAGCAGTTTGCGCTCCTGACGCATCAGGAAAGAGAAATCCATCTCGAAGGCATAGCGGCGGCAGCGTTCGCGCAGCGCCAGCAGCTTGGCGCGCAAGGCTTCGACGGCGTTTTCGTCGCTGTGCGAGTCATGCACATGCGCCTCGCAGGTCGCTTCCAGCCGTGCCGCCCAGTCGGCGATAATGTCGCTGCGCTGCGATCCGGCCTCGGTGTGGATGGCGGTGGCGAGCTTGCGGATCTCGCCGGCAAGCACGGCCAGGTTAATGGTGCGGATCGAGGCCATCTCCGGCTGCGCCTTGATGGTCATGACGGCGCGCCGCATGCCATCGAGGCGATCGGCCAGACGCTGGCGCAACGGCCGCAGTTGCCGGCGGTCGTCAGGCAATTCCTCGAGGCTCTCGTCGAGGATACTCACCGTGTCGAGGACGCCTTCGAAATCGCCCTGCAGGTGAACGGACGGGGCTTCCGCCCATTCGGCGCAGGCAGCCGCCACCGCGACCAGATGTCCGGCGAGATTGCCGCTGTCGACGGCGGAGATGTAGAGCGGATAGAGCGGTTTGAGCGTCGTGGTGTCGTACCAGTTGAAGAGGTGGCCACGGTTGCGCGGCATGCTCTCGATGGTCGTCATCGTGGCGTCGATCCGGGTGATGGCGTCGGAGAGCGCAATCCAACCGAAATCGCGTGCCGACACCACCGACAGCAGGTAGACGCCGATATTGGTCGGCGACGTCCGCGGCGCTACAACCGGCGCCGGGCTTTCCTGGAAATTGTCGGGCGGCAGATTGTGGTGCTCGGCCGTGACGAAGGTTTCGAAATAATGCCAGGTGCGGCGCGCCACGGTGCGCAGCGCGTGGATGTCGGCCTGCGATATGCGCAGGCGGTCCTCGGTCTCGGCCGAGCGGCTGATCCAGCAGGCAACCGCCGGCGAACCGATCCAGAACAGAGCGAAGAAGAAGGCGACGAAGGCACCGGTGGAATCGGCCAACACGGGGATAGCGAGACCGACGACGCCGATGATCACGGCGCCATACATCATGCTGTAATAGGAGCCGAGATCGTTGTCGCCGCCCTTGTGCGCCTGCGACGCGGTGCGCCATTCCAGCAGGTTCTGGCGGCTGACGAACAGGCGGTAGAGCGTGCGCACGATGGCGTCGCCCATCATCCAGGCATTGTGCGCCATCAACAGCACTTTCAGCGCCACAAGGGCCGTGCCGAAGACGGTGTCGTGCGCCAGCGCGGAGAAATGGCCGCGCGGCGTCTGGTCGCCGCTCTTGGGCAGGATGGCGTTGACGACATCGAAGGTCGGCGCCATGAACAGCGACAGGATCAGCAGCGCCTGCCACTGCGCGGCCTGCGTGAAGGGCAGCAGCGTCCAGCCGGCGATCGCCGCCATCACCCAGAAGATCGGGGTGAGCGAGCGGCGCAGATTGTCGACCATCTTCCAGCGCGACAGCGCCGGCACGCCGGAACGCGGCGAGAAGATGAAGCGCAGCAGCTGCCAGTCGCCGCGCGCCCAGCGGTGGTGGCGCGAGGCGTCGACCGAGTAGCGGGTAGGATAGTCCTCGACCAGTTCGACATCGGTGACAAGTGCTGCGCGCGCCAGCGCACCTTCGAGCAGATCGTGGCTGAGGACGGTGTTTTCCTCGATGCGGCCCTGCAGCGCCGCCTCGAAAGCGTCGACGTGATAAAGGCCCTTGCCGGTGAAGGAGCCGTCGCTGAAGACGTCCTGGTAGAGGTCCGAAACGGCAAAGACGTAAGGATCGAGACCGCTGTTGGACGAGAAGACGCGCTGGAAGAAGGAAGCGTCGTCGCCGCTGGTGAGCGAGGCTGTGATGCGCGGCTGCAGGATGGTGTAGCCGGCGGTGACGACGCGCTTTGTCGCGTCGAAATGCGGGCGGTTGAGCGGATGGGCGAGCTTGCCAACCAGTGACGACACGGCGTCGCGCGTGGTGCGCGTGTCGGCGTCGAGCGTCATGACATAGACGACCTTTTCCGGCAGCGGCACGTCGAGCGGCAGGAAGGTGGTGTCGCTGTCGCCGCGCAAGAGAAGGTTCAGCTCATGCAGCTTGCCGCGCTTGCGCTCCCAGCCCATCCAGGCGCCCTGCGCCTGGTTGTAGAGCCGGCGGCGATGCAGGATATAGAAACGCGGCGCGCCTTCCGAGGGATAACGGGCATTGAGCCTGGCGATCTCGTCGCGCGCATATTGCAGGATCTCGATGTCGGCGGCGTCGATCTCGGTCTTGGAATCCGGCCAGTCGGACAGCAGCGCGAAATGGATTTCTTCGGCCGTGTTGGCGAGGTGATGCACCTCGATGTTGCGGATGTTTTCCTCGACATCATCGCGCGAGCCGATCAGCGACGGCACCACGACCAAGGTCCGTGATGCCGCTGGAATGCCGTGCTTGTAATCATAGCCGACGAGCCGCGTCGGCTTCAGGAACAGTGAAACAACGGTGTTGAAGAAGGCGAGCGCGCCTTCGCTGGCAGGCACCGCAAACAGCGCCAGCATCAGCGTGATGGATTCCACCGACAGGCCGAGATGGGCAAGCGCATTGCCGGAGACAACCAGCAGTAGCACCGTCAGCAGGAAGACCGGCACAACGATGCCGAGCCAGCCCGTGGCGGTGAAGGCGCGCTTGAAGGTCACATGGAAGGGCGGCCGGTAGCCGATCGCCTTTTCCAGATCCGGCCGGCGCGGGCCGACCAGGAAGAAGCCGACATCGGTATGCATGGCCGGATCGGCTGATGCATCCGGCACGCCGGAGGCATCGGTGACCCCGGGAACATGGCTGGCCAGCTCGATGGCCTTTTCGGCGACACGGAATTCGGACAGGTCGGAGCGGCGCGCCAGTTGCTCGATCGACGTGCGGTACTGGTCGCGCGAAAAGAAATCGAGCGCGGCGAAATCGGTGCGCTCGCGCAACAGCGTGTCGATGCGGCTGACGCCCTCGAACCACACCGTCCAGTCGACGTCGTTGATGAGGCGCAGGCCGCGGATGATGTTGCCGGTGGTGACATTGCCGCTGGACAGCGTGCGATGCTCGGAAATGATGATTTCCTCGGCGTCGGAGCCGGTTTTCTCGAGCTCGACCTCCAGCCATTCCAGCGCCCTGCCGGCATTCTGCGAGCCGTCGCGCAGGCGGTAGAGCAACTGGGTGGCGAAGGTGGTGTCCTGCGCATGCGCGCCGTAGCCCGACAGGATCTTCCGGCGGTCTGCATTGTCGTCGGTCGCCAGCACGCGGTCGGCGACCTCGTTGGCGATATGGCGCATCTGCCTGGTGCGGTCGACGCGCACGGCGATGCGGCGCAGATTCTCGATCAAAACGAAGCGCAGCAGCGACGGCAGCGCCCAGAGCTCGCCGATCTTGAGCGGCTCGACCGACTGAAAACCCTCGACGATGGATTTGAACATGGTCGCCGAAACCGAACTGTCGGAATGGGCGACATAGCTCCAGGCCAGGGCCAGCGCGCGCGGCACCGCGGCGCGATCGGCCACTTCCAGGGTCGGCAACTGCCGGTAGAAACGGCGCGGCAGGTCGCGCTTAACCTGAAAAATGGTCTCCTCGACGAGATAATTGTTGTCGAGCAGCCATTGCGCGGCAGGCGTGATGGTTTCGCCCTTGGCCTGGGCGGCATTGGTCGAGCGGTAGACTTCGAGGATTTTCTTGGCGCTGTCGCGGATGCGGGCCTGGAAATCGAACGGCGTCAGGCCGAACAGGTCCTTGAGGTCGCCCTTGGCAAGGCTTTCGCCCAGCGCGCGCAGCCGCTCTTCGGGCAGGAAATTGGAGCGTATCGGCTCTTCGGTGATGACCGGGAAGCCGGCGCTGGACTTTTCGATATGGGCAGGATTTGTCTGGATATTCATTGAAAATTCCGCATGGGGGACGCGATGCGGCGCCACCGCCACGGCAATGTCCCTAAAACCGATTCAAATGCAATTGGTTGCATGATTACACTGGCCGAAAGTTTTGCTTCGCACCACGCCAGAGGCGTTATCCCTTCGACATTTTAAGTGGGGCTTTCGACAACTTAAGGACGAGCACCCCTGCCCTCCCGTCCGCCTTGGAACGACGGAAGGATTCGGGCTTTTTCGTGATCCAGACAACAGCTTACGCCAGATTTCTCCGGCGTGCGATCATGTTTGGCAACAGGCGTTAATCGTTGTGCTGGCGGTGCGGCTGGCCCAGCCTGGCTATCCGGATGACGAACACGGTCGTCGGCCGTACCGGTTCAACCCGTAGTTTCGCCTGCGGACCGAGCAACAGCGTGTCGAGGGGTCCAAGACGAGACGATGTCGGGCCGCTGAGGCCGACCTCGCCGTCGAACGGCAGGATCAGGGTCATAGCGCTGGTCGGCCGGATATCGGTCGGAACCGAAACCACCAGGCGCTCGACCGTGTGCGTGGCCCGCACGCGGCGGGTCATGACGTTGAGGTCGGTGATCGGACCGGAGATCAGCGCGGCCGTGGTCGGCACATCGGCCGGGAAGGACAGCGGGGCGGAAGCCGCCGTCACTTCGGCCGGCGGACGGCCGGCAATATCAAGCACGATACCCTCGCCTTCCAGCACGGCAAGCGTGCGGTCGACGCCGGCAAACCCCGAGAACGGGCCGCTGCCCTCGACTCGCGCCATGGAAACGCGCCAGTCGAAATCGTCCAGCCCGGCGCCGTCCGGCGAGACGGCGATCTCGGTGGTCGTGCCGCCGCCATTCTTCCACGGCATGACGCGGTAGTCGGCGGCCCGTAGGATGCGCATCATTTAAGCCAATCAGCCTAAAATACCGGGCAGATTGAGCTGGTGCTCCTTCGCGCACTCGATGGCGATGTCGTAGCCGGCATCGGCGTGGCGCATGACGCCTGTCGCCGGATCGTTCCACAACACGCGCTGCAGGCGCCTTGCGGCGTCCGGCGTGCCGTCGGCGACGATGACCATGCCGGCATGCTGCGAGAAGCCCATGCCGACGCCACCGCCATGATGCAGCGACACCCAGGTTGCGCCCGACGCGGTGTTGAGCAACGCATTGAGCAGCGGCCAGTCGGAGACGGCGTCGGAGCCGTCCTTCATCGCTTCCGTCTCGCGGTTGGGCGAAGCCACCGAGCCGGAATCGAGGTGGTCGCGGCCGATGACGACGGGCGCCTTGAGTTCGCCCCTGGCCACCATCTCGTTGAAGGCGAGCCCCAGCCTGTGGCGGTCGCCGAGGCCGACCCAGCAGATGCGCGCCGGCAGGCCCTGAAAGGCGATGCGCTCACGTGCCATGTCCAGCCAGTTGTGCAGATGGGTGTTGCCGGGGGTGAGTTCGCGCACCTTGGCGTCCGTCTTGTAGATATCCTCGGGATCGCCCGAAAGAGCAGCCCAGCGGAACGGGCCGATGCCGCGGCAGAACAGCGGCCTTATATAGGCCGGCACGAAACCCGGGAAAGCAAAGGCGTTCTCGAAGCCTTCGTCCTTGGCGACCTGGCGGATGTTGTTGCCATAGTCGAGCGTCGGCACGCCGGCATTCCAGAACGCGACCATCGCCTCGACATGCTCGCGCATTGAGGCGCGGGCGGCCTTCTCGACAGCTTTGGGATCGGAGACGCGCTTCTCGCGCCACTCAGCCATCGTCCAGCCCTTGGGCAGATAGCCGTTAATCGGGTCATGCGCCGAGGTCTGGTCGGTGACCATGTCGGGGCGGATGCCCCGCTTGAACATTTCCGGCACGATGTCGGCCGCATTGCCGAGCAGGCCGACCGACTTCACCTCGCCGGCCTTGGTCCAGCGCTCGATCATTTCCATCGCTTCGTCGAGCGTCTCGGCCTTCTCGTCGACATAGCGGGTGCGCAGCCGGAAATCGATCGAGTCCGGGTTGCATTCGATGGCCAGGCAGCAGGCGCCAGCCATGACGGCGGCAAGCGGCTGGGCGCCGCCCATGCCGCCGAGGCCACCGGTCAGAATCCATTTGCCCCTAAGATTGCCATCGTAGTGCTGACGGCCGGCTTCGACGAAGGTCTCGTAAGTGCCCTGCACGATGCCTTGCGTGCCGATATAGATCCAAGAGCCGGCCGTCATCTGGCCGTACATCATCAGGCCTTTTTTATCGAGCTCGTTGAATTTGTCCCAGGTCGCCCAATGCGGCACGATGTTGGAGTTGGCGATCAGCACGCGCGGCGCATCGGTGTGCGTCCGGAAGACGCCGACCGGCTTGCCGGACTGGACCAGCAGCGTCTCGTCTTCATTGAGGGTCTTCAACGAGGCGACGATGCTGTCGAAATCGTTCCAGGTGCGCGCGGCCCGGCCGATGCCGCCATAGACGACGAGCTCATTGGGGTTTTCGGCGACATCGGGATCGAGGTTGTTCATCAGCATGCGCAGCGGCGCTTCGGTCGTCCAGTATTTGGCGTTGAGCTTGTCGCCGCGGGGCGCGCGCACTTCGCGGATGTTGTGGCGAGGATTGTTCATCATTGTCCCTTTGGAGTAAGGCGGCGTCTCAGCGCCCGGCCCAGTCAATGGCGGATTGGAGGATTTTCGTCAGTGTGGCGCGCATCGGCGCGGCGAACTCGGCATCATAAGGCACCGGCCAATTGTCCGGTTCGCCCTTGCTCTCGGGCTCGCGCAAATAGCCGCGATCGGCAAGTTCCATTTGCAGCGCATGGTAGCCGCCTGGCGGATTGCCGAAATAGCGGGTGATCCAGCCGCCCTTGAAACGACCGTTGATGACATTGCTTTCACCGCTTTCGGCCATGATCTGGCCGACCAGCGCCTGAAGCATTGGGTCCGCGGTCTGGCCGTCATTGGTGCCGAGATTGAACACCGGCAGCGTGCCATAGAACAGCCGCGGCAGCACCGAACGGATCGAGTGGCAATCGTAAATGACGACCTTCTCATGCAGGCCGCGCAGCCTGACGGCCTGGGCCGCCAGCATTTCATGGTAGGGCACGAAATACGCTATGCGGCGCTGGTCTATCTCCGACGGCGTCGGTTCCGCGCCGGGCAGATACAGCGGATCGCCGTCGAAGGTCTCGGTCGGGCATAGCGTCGTTGTCGTCTGCCCGGGATAGAGCGAGGCGCCGGAGGGATCGCGGTTGACGTCGATGACGGTGCGCGAGATCGACGTGTGCACGACAGTCGCGCCAAGGCCGGCGGCAAAATCGTAGAGATTGTCGATCCACCAGTCGCAATCGCGGCGGCCGAGCCAGGGCGAGACCAGCCGATTGTCGATGCCGGCGAGATCGATACCCGTGTGCGGGATGGACACCAACAGGGGTGCCGTGCCTTCCGTCACTGTCAGCCAGTCGGTCATGTCAGACTCCCGAGATCGAAGGCAATGTCACCGCGCTCGCAGCCTTGATGGCAGCGCCGCTGCGCACCATGGCGATGGCTTTTTCAATGTCAGGGTGGAAATGCCGGTCATTGTCGAGATGCGGCACCTCGGCGCGGACCAGCTTGCGAACCGCTTCCAGAGCTGCACTCGACGCCAGCGGCGCATGGAAATCGCAGCCCTGCGCGGCGGCCAGGAGTTCGATGCCGATGACGGCCGTGGCGTTTTCGATCATGCCGATCAGCCGGCGAGCGCCGTGTGCGGCCATCGAGACATGGTCTTCCTGGTTGGCCGAGGTCGGGATGGAATCGACACTTGCCGGATAGGCCTTCTGCTTGTTCTCAGAGACGAGCGCCGCCGCCGTCACCTGCGGGATCATGAAGCCGGAGTTCAGGCCGGGCTTCGGCGTCAGGAAGGCCGGCATGCCGGACAGCGCGGGGTCTACCAGCATGGCGATGCGGCGCTCCGACAGCGAGCCGATCTCGCAGACGGCAAGCGCGATCATGTCGGCAGCGAAAGCCACCGGCTCGGCGTGGAAATTGCCGCCGGACAGCGCAGTATCGTCCTCGGCGAAGATCAGCGGATTGTCGGTGACGCCATTGGCCTCGGTGCCGAGCGTATCGGCGGCCTGGCGCAGCACGTTGAGCGCCGCACCCATCACCTGCGGCTGGCAGCGCAGGCAGTACGGATCCTGCACGCGCTCATCGCCGACGCGGTGCGATTCACGAATGGCGCTGCCGGCCATCAGGTTGCGCAGCGCTTCCGCCGTCTCGATCTGGCCGGGATGTTTGCGCAGGAGATGGATGCGCCGATCGAAGGGCGCGTCCGAGCCCTTGGCAGCGTCGGTCGACAGCGCCCCGGCGACCAGCGCCGACTGATACAGCACTTCGGCCTCGAACAGAGCGGCCAGCGCGTAGGCGGTGGAAAACTGCGTGCCGTTGAGCAGCGCCAGACCTTCCTTGGCGCCGAGCGTCACGGGCTCCAGGCCGTGCGAGACGAAAGCGACCTTGGCCGGGAAGCGGCCATGCGGTGTAAAGCATTCGCCGACGCCGATCATCACCGCCGTCATGTGCGACAGCGGCGCGAGATCGCCGGAGGCGCCGACCGAGCCCTGCGCCGGCACCATGGGGATGACGTCGTTGGCCAGCATCGCTTCCAGCAACTCGATGGTTTGCGGCCGTACGCCCGACGCGCCCTGCGCAAGGCTGGCGAGCTTCAGCGCCATCATCAGCCGAACCACCGAAACCGGCATCGGCTCGCCGACACCGGCGGCATGCGACAAAACGATGTTGCGTTGCAGGGTCTCTAGATCCTCGGCCGGAATGCGGACGCTGGCCAGTTTGCCGAAGCCGGTGTTGATGCCGTAGACCGGCTCACCCTTGGCGACGATGCGGGCGACTGCCTCGGCGCTGGCCTTGATTTTTGGCCGGCAGGAGGCGTCGAGCTTCGGCATGGCGCCACGATAGATAGCGCGCCAGTCGGCCAGCGTCGCATTGCCGGGCTTCAGGTTAAGTTCGGTCATTGTCCTCTCCAGATGCGGGCATGGAGCGGGTTGAAGCCCATGCGGTAGACGAGTTCGGCCGGACGCTCGATGTCCCAGATCGCCAGGTCGGCGGATTTTCCTGCTTCAAGCGTGCCGGTCTGGCCGAGCAATCCCAGCGCACGGGCAGCCTCGCGAGTGGTGCCGGCCAGGCACTCCTCGACGGTCAGGCCGAAAAGCGTCGCCGCCATGTTCATGGTCAGCAACAGCGAGGTCAGCGGCGACGTCCCGGGATTGTTGTCGGTGGCGACCGCCATCTTGACGCCGTGCTGGCGGAACAGGCCGACCGGCGGCTTCCTGGTTTCGCGGATGAAATAGTAGGCGCCGGGCAGGATGGTCGCCACGGTGCCGGCCTTGGCCATCGCTGCGGCGCCGGCCTCGTCGGTGTATTCGAGATGGTCGGCCGACAGCGCGCCATAGCGGGCGGCGAGTTCGGCGCCATGCAGGTTGGACAACTGGTCGGCATGGAGTTTGACCGGCAGGCCAAGCGCCTTGGCCTTGTCGAAGACGCGGGCAATCTGTTCCGGCGAAAAGGCAATGCCCTCGCAAAAGCCGTCGACGGCGTCAGCCAGGCCCTCGGCGGCGATTCCGGGGAGGATGGTGTTGGCGACGAGATCGACAAAAGCGTCCTTGTCGCCTTTTGCTTCCGGCGGCAGCGCATGCGCGCCGAGGAAGGTGGTGCGGACCGTGACCGGGCGTTGCTTGTCCAGCTGCCGCGCGGCGCGAAGCGACTTCCGTTCATTTCCGAGATCGAGCCCGTAACCCGACTTTACCTCTACCGTGGTGACGCCCTCGGCCATCAGCGCGTCAAGGCGCGGGAGAGTCTGCGCAACCAGTTCGTCTTCGCTCGCGGCACGCAGGGATTTGACCGAGGAGACGATGCCGCCGCCGGCTCTGGCGACTTCTTCATAGGTGGCGCCGGCCAGCCGCATCTCGAATTCGTTGGCGCGGTTGCCGGCATGGACGAGATGGGTGTGGCAGTCGATCAGGCCGGGCGTGACCCAGCGGCCTTCGCAATCGGTGGTCGCGGCGCCCTGAGCCAAGGCGGAAGGCATGTCGGCTTCCGGGCCGGCATAGACGATGAGACCGTCGCGGGCGGCAATCGCGCCCTTGTCGACAATGCCAAGTCCGGCAACGCCTTCGGCCATGGTTGCCAGGCGCGCATTGCGCCAAAGGTGAAGGCCCCCTGCCCGGCTTTTGTTCTGTGCCGCCATCATCTTTTTCCGTTTGATTGGATGGCGATTATGTATATACATATTGAAAAGCACTGCAAGTGCAATTGTTCAGGGAATGCGGAGAAAAACGTGACGGCGATCTTTGCGGAACAGGCGCTGCTGACCGATGGCTGGCATGACAAGGTGCGGATCGTCGTCACGGACGGTCGCATCGCAACCGTCGAAGTCGACACGTCGCCGCGGCGCGGTGACGAACGCCACGCCATTCTGGTGCCCGGCATGCCGAACCTGCACAGCCACGCCTTCCAGCGCGGCATGGCCGGGCTTGCCGAACTGCGCGGTCCCTCCGCCGACAGCTTCTGGAGCTGGCGCGAGGTGATGTACCGCTTCGCGCTGTCGATGACGCCGGACCAGGTCGAGGGGGTCGCCGCCCAGCTTTATGTCGAAATGCTGGAGGCCGGATTCTCGCGCGTCGGCGAGTTCCACTATCTCCACCATGACCGCGATGGAAATCCCTATGCCAACCTTGCCGAATTGGCCGAGCGCATTGCCGCTGCATCCGCCGAGACCGGTATCGGCCTGACGCTGCTGCCGGTGTTTTATGCGCATTCGTCCTTTGGCGGCGCTGCGCCCAATGAAGGCCAGCGGCGATTCATCAACGATGTGGATCGGTTCGAACGCTTGCTTGAGAAAAGCCGCGAATCGGTTCGTGCGTTGAATCAGGCTGTCGTCGGCGTCGCCCCGCACAGCCTGCGCGCCGCGACGCCGGAGGAACTCAGCGCTGTTGCCGCCATTGCGCCGGACGGACCGATCCACATCCATGTCGCCGAGCAGGTGAAGGAGGTCGAGGATTGCCTGGCGTGGTCGGGTGCGCGACCGGTCGAATGGCTGCTCGCCAATGCCGGGATCGACAAGCGTTGGTGCCTGATTCACGCCACCCACATGACCGAGGCTGAGACATCCGGCATGGCCAGAAGCGGCGCCATTGCCGGGCTTTGCCCGATCACCGAGGCCAATCTCGGCGACGGCACCTTTTCAGCACCTCTGTTCATCGAACATGGCGGCCGCTTCGGCGTCGGCTCGGATTCCAACGTGCTGATCGGCCTGCCGGATGAATTGCGCCAGCTCGAATATTCGCAGCGCCTCGCACACCGCGCCCGCAATGTGCTGGCGGTGGCCGGCGGCTCGACCGGGCGGGCTCTGTTCGACGCCGCCCTCGATGGCGGCAGCACCGCACTCGGCGCCGGCCCGTCGCGGATCGCCGCCGGCGCCGCGGCTGATTTCGTCTCCCTCGACGAAAACCATCCTTCGCTGGCCGGAAAAAGTGGCGATGCGATCCTCGACGCCTGGATCTTTGCCAATGGCGGCAAGGTCGATTGCGTCTGGGTGCACGGAAAAAAACAGGTCAGCGGCGGCCGGCATGCAGCGCGTGAGACGATCGCCGAGCGCTTTCGCCATGTGATGACGGCGCTTTCGGCATGAGCATATCAGAGACAGCGGCGGTGGAAGGCGGCGGTTCGCTGCACCAGCGCATCCTGTCCGACATCAGCGAGAAAATAATGTCCGGCGCCTGGGCGCCGGGTCACCGCATCCCGTTCGAGCACGAGTTGACGGCCGAATACAATTGCTCGCGCATGACAGTGAACAAGGCGCTGTCGCAGTTGGCCAAGGCCGGGCTGATAGAGCGCCGCCGCCGTTCGGGCAGCTTTGTCCGCCAGCCGCAGTCGCAGGCCGCGGTGCTGGAAATCCACGACATCAGGATCGAGGTTGAGTCGCTTGGCCTGGCTTATCGTTACGAACGCTTGGCGCGGCAGAAAAGGCGCAGCAGCGCCGAGGATCGCGCCTTGCTGGAACTGGACGCAGCCGGACAGGTGCTGGCGCTTGAATGCCGGCATTTTGCCGGCAAGCGGCCGTTCGCGCACGAACAGCGGCTGATCAATCTCGCCGCCGTCGCGGAAGCCGCCGAGGAGGAGTTTCTCGACATCGCCCCCGGCCCTTGGCTGATCGGCCGCGTGCCATGGAGCGAGGCAGAGCACCGTATCCGCGCGGTCGCGGCCGACAGACATATTGCCGAAGCGCTCGACATCGCAACCGGCGCGCCCTGCCTGGTGGTCGAGCGCCGGACCTGGAGCGCGGAGCACCCGGTGACGCAGGTGAGGTTCACTTATGCCGCGGAGAGCCACACGCTGGTGGCGAGGTTCAGGCCTTCGCAGGGGTGATTACCCTCCCCCTCGAGGGGAGGGTCGCGGAGCAAGTGCCGCAAGGCGGCACTTGTGACGCGGGGTGGGGTCGGTGCAGCCTCGCGGCCCGGCCCCCCCCCCCCCGCCAGGAGCCAGCGGGGGGGCGCGAGCCCCACCCCCCCCCCCCCCGGGGGGGGGGGGGGGGAGGGGGCGTATGAAGACTCCACCAAAACAAAA